>NZ_JANUEB010000009.1:0-397277 GCF_024810095.1 Sphingobacterium sp. BIGb0165
ACAATGGTTCCGCCACAAAAGCTCTAGGGATCCGATTTCGAAATGGCGCCATTAAATACGGTTCTGCCAGGTACTGATCTGAGGTAGTGCGTTATTACCTTCTTAATATATTTCCCGCAGATCAAATGACCCCACAGCGGAAATTCGGAGGACATGCCTTATCATGACGGTGTATCCCCTGCTTGTCGGCTAAGACCATATCCTAGCCGATGTTATTGCAGCTTTTGCTCTAGTGATCTTAAAACCGAGTAAAGTTGCTTTTATGTGACTCTTTCCTGAATAGAATTCGGGCTGTGATTCTATAAATACCAGCGACCTCCTGCTGGCGGTAGAGCAGCTCCGAACACCATGCATTTACATGTTGCACGAATGTTAAATACCCCTGCCCGCTGCCTAAATTCGGATCCTACCACTGTGTTATTGCAACGGTTCCCGTCATGATCTTTGCCAAATGAACTTACTATATAATTCTTTCCTCAGTTAAAGTGGGGCTACTGGCTATCCGACCCTATCATAAGCGAAAGTAGGCTTGATGATTGGATGGGTAACCAAATTACGGGATGGTAAGATGTTCTGCAAGTGATTCCCGATCCGACTCGTTGTAGCCCCGGTAAAAGAATACTTGGCAACGGAGATCTCTAGTATAAAGGAATCAGAAACTTATCATCTTGAGTATATGTTCTTTAAGTTTTTGCTATGAAATTGAAATCATGAATTTATCTAACGGTCACACTTTCAGTAAAAAATTAACGATTATAATAAATTAAGCAATCGTTTGTGTAGATTAAGCAAACGATTGCTTTAAAGTTTGATTTTTTATTTCGAGAAAAGTGTTATATTATTGTTATAGAGATTAAGTTCTTTAGTTAGAACCAAGTATAAATCCAAATCCAAATGGATTTTTCTTATTGACTGTTTAGTTTGTTTTAAAATAGGTGATTTTTTAGAGGGACCATTTTGGTCCCTTTAAATTTACATGAACTTTAAATTATGGATTCTAGAAGAGATTTTTTAAAAAAAGCCGGAATTTTATCATCACTGGCTGTTTCACTTCCTACGTTGGTCAATGCAAATGCGACTGCCGAAGCATTTAATATGTGTGGTTATGCTGCACCCAAAATTGATAAAGTGAGAGTTGCTGTAATTGGATTGGGGATGCGTGGTCCTGGTGCAGTCGAACGACTATCTTTTATCGAAGGTTGTGAAATCGTTGCGCTTTGTGATAAACATCCAGAAAGGGTCGAGAAAGCGCAGAAGATTCTTACCTCAAAAGGTTTGAAGGCTGCAAAGTCGTATTCTGGAGAAGATGGCTGGAAGTCATTATTGAAGGAGGAAAAGCTGGATCTGGTCTATATCTGTACACCTTGGGACTACCATGCACTCATGAGTGTTGCAGCTATGAAAGCTGGTAACCATGTGGCTTGTGAAGTGCCAATTGCATTAACAATAAAAGATTGTTGGGAGGTAGTCAAAACATCTGAAGCAACAAAAAAACATTGTATGATGTTGGAGAATTGTTGCTATGACTTTTTCGAGATGTTGACATTGAATATGGCCCGCCAAGGTTTATTTGGTGAATTGATCCATGGTGAAGGTGCTTATATCCACGACTTATTGGATTTGAATTTTTCAAAGAATGGTTATGATAATATGTGGCGTCTAAGGGAAAATATTAAATATAATGGTAACCTCTATCCAACTCATGGACTTGGACCTGTCGCGCAGTGTTTAAATATAAATAGAGGAGACAAGATGGATCACCTTGTCGCGATGTCGTCCAATGATTTTATGATGGGCGAGAAGGCTAAGGAACTCGCTGGAAAGGATTCGTTCTTTCAGGAATTTGTCGGAAAGAAATACCGTGGCAACATGAATACGACGCTAATTCGCACCGCGAAGGGTAAAACAATTATGTTACAACATGATGTGACCTCGCCTAGACCATATTCAAGACTTCATACGTTAAGCGGTACAAAAGGTTTTGCCCAAAAATACCCAACTGAGAATATTGCTTTTGGTCATGAATTTATCAAAGAGGAAAAACTCAAAGAATTATATGATAAATATACGCCAGAATTAGTGAAATACATCGGTGATAAAGCCAAGGAAGTCGGTGGACACGGAGGTATGGACTTTATGATGGACTGGCGCCTAATCGACTGTCTACGTAACGGATTGCCATTGGATCAGGATGTCTATGACGCTGCTTCATGGAGTTGTATTGTACCATTAAGTTTTGAGTCCGTTGAAAAAAACTGTAAAACGGTAGCAGTACCAGATTTTACAAAAGGTGCTTGGAAAAATAATAATCCGGTGGATATCACCTTAAAAGGTGGTGGTAATACACCTATCCGCTCAAAAAATGCGAAAAAAGAAAATGTGCAATTGGATGTGTAAAATCTACATCTAAGTCAATAATTGAAATGGGAACATTTTATTGTTCCCCTTTTATGTTTATCTTTAGGTATGTTAATCAATCTGACGATAGTTACCTGTCTATCTATATTTTCCACAAATGATACCCTTTCATGTTGTGTTGGTGAAAATATACCTACACGGGCCGGAATGATCAAATCTCAGTTATCCAAACAAAGCAATAATGCCACTGGAAAGATGGTGTTAATTGAAGGTGGTAAATTTCTGATGGGAAGTTCGAATTTCGAAGATAGTAAACCTGTACATGCTGTAGAACTCCATTCATTTTATATGGATGAGCATGAAGTTACAAATACACAATTTGCCCAATTTGTAAAAGAAACGGGTTATGTGACGGTAGCTGAGCGAAAACTTGACCCAAAAGATTTTCCCGGCGTGGATCCGAATATGTTGGTTCCTGGATCTGCCGTATTTTCAAAACCCAAAGAACTCAACTCTTTAAATAACTATCTGATGTGGTGGGAGTACGTTCCGGGGGCAAATTGGCAACATCCTGAAGGGCCTAATAGTTCAATAAAAGATAAAATGAATTACCCAGTTGTCCAGGTTGCCTATGAGGATGCGGCTGCCTATGCAAAGTGGGCTGGAAAAAGATTGCCTACTGAGGCTGAATGGGAGTACGCTGCCCGTTCGCGTAAGGATACCAATGATGATCTGTATTATTGGGGAAAAGAGCTGAAACCCAATGGAAAATGGACGGCCAATATCTATCAGGGGAAATTCCCTGTTGAAGACTCAAAAGAGGATGGTTATGAAGGTGCGGCTCCAGTGAAATCTTTTCAGGCGAATGTTTTAGGACTCTACGATATGGAAGGGAATGTTTGGGAATGGTGTTCGGACTACTATAGACCAGACTATTATAAGAATAGCGTGGCGTCAAATCCCACAGGACCGGAGAACTCCTATGATCCGCAGGAACCTAATCTCGAAAAACGTGTTCAACGAGGCGGATCGTTTCTCTGTAATGATCAGTATTGTGAACGTTATAAAGCAGGAAGCAGGGGAAAAGGTGAGGTAAATAGCCCAACAAATAATGTCGGTTTCCGATGTGTAAAAGATATAAAATAGAAAAGGCTTGCATTTGCAAGCCTTTTCTATTTTATAGAGACACCTTATTGTGCATTCAAAAACATTGATTTTTGATTGTACAATTCTCTGAAATATGGATCTTGAAGATCTTTGATAAAGCGGATTGCTTCACCAGTTGATTTCATTTCAGGGCCTAATTGTTTGTCTACCTCAGGGAATTTATTGAAGGAGAATACAGGCTCTTTAATAGCGTATCCTTTCAATTTACGTTCGATTGTGAAGTCACTCAATTTATTAACACCTAACATAACTTTTGTCGCGATGTTGATGTAGGGAACATCATAAGCCTTCGCGATGAAAGGAACTGTACGTGATGCACGTGGGTTAGCTTCGATGACATAAACATTCTCACCTTTGACAGCAAACTGAATATTTAATAGACCACGTACATTTAGTGCTTTGGCTAATTTAATCGAGTATTCTTCCATTTTATCCTGAACAGCTTGGGATAGTCCGAATGGAGGTAATACCGCCGAAGAATCTCCTGAGTGAATACCAGCAGGCTCGATGTGTTCCATCATACCGATGATATGTACATCTTCACCATCACAGATAGAATCTGACTCCGCTTCTTCAGCACGATCCAAGAAATGATCGATCAGGATATGATTACCGGGAAGGTTTTTCAATAAGTTAACAACAGCTTTTTCTAGGTCTTCGTCATTGATGACGATACTCATGCCTTGTCCACCTAATACATACGAAGGACGTACCAATACTGGGTATCCAACTTCGCTGGCAACTTGTAACGCCTCTTCTGCAGAAGTAGCTACACCATATTTTGGATATGGAATATTTAATTCTTTCAAAAGATCAGAGAAACGACCACGATCTTCTGCCAAGTCCATATTTTCGAAAGAGGTACCAATAATTTTTACACCAAGCTGCTCCAAACGTTCAGCCATTTTAAGTGCTGTTTGCCCACCCAATTGAACGATTACACCCTCAGGTTTTTCTAATTCAATGATCTCACGAACATGCTCCCAGAATACAGGCTCAAAGTATAACTTGTCAGCCATGTTGAAGTCCGTTGATACTGTCTCAGGGTTACAGTTAACCATGATTGCCTCGTAACCACATTCTTTGGCTGCCAATAACCCATGCACACATGAGTAATCGAACTCGATACCTTGACCGATACGGTTAGGACCTGAACCTAATACAATGATTTTCTTTTTGTCTGAAGATATGGATTCGTTTTCTTCTTCAAATGTTGAATAGTAATATGGTGTTTGTGCTGGGAATTCCGCGGCACAAGTATCAACCATTTTGTAAACCCGGTTGATGCCAAGTTCCTTACGACGATCATATACCTGATCTTCTGTTACATTACCTAACAACCAAGCAATCTGTACATCTGAATAACCTTTTTGTTTTAAGGTCATGAAGAAATCGCGTGGGATATTATTCAGTTGGTAACGACGTAACTCTTGCTCAAGATGTACTAATTCTTGGATCTGTACCAAGAACCATTTGTCGATACGTGTTGCTTTACGAATTGATTCCAATGGAACACCTAATTCGAATGCATCTTTGATATGGAACAAACGGTCACCACTTGGATGTTCTAAGCTATCCATGATCTCGTCCAGATTTCTCCATTGACGACCATCGGCACCTAGACCAGCGCGGCCAGTTTCAAGTGACTGACATGCTTTCTGTAAAGCTTCGATAAATGTACGGCCGATTGCCATAACTTCACCTACAGCTTTCATCTGAAGACCTAATTCTTTGTTTGCACCTTTGAATTTGTCAAAATTGAAACGCGGGATCTTAACGATGACGTAATCTAATGTTGGTTCGAAATATGCTGAAGTAGTTTTAGTAATCTGATTTTGCAACTCATCCAAGTTGTATCCGATCGCCAATTTAGCTGCAATTTTTGCAATTGGGTAACCAGTTGCTTTCGATGCTAAAGCTGATGAACGAGATACACGTGGGTTGATCTCGATTGCAATGATTTCTTCATTTTCTGGATTTACCGAGAATTGAACGTTACATCCACCTGCAAATGTACCAATTGAGCGCATCATCAGGATAGCCTGATTACGCATGTCTTGGTAACATTTGTCCGATAATGTCATACCTGGAGCTACTGTGATCGAGTCCCCAGTGTGGATACCCATTGGATCAAAGTTTTCAATTGTACAGATGATAATGACATTGTCGTTGGTATCGCGAAGCAATTCTAATTCGAATTCTTTCCAACCCAATACAGCTTGTTCGACTAAAACCTCGTGTGTTGGTGATGCGTGTAAACCTCTATTTAAGGCTGCATCAAAATCTTCTTTTCTGTGTACAAATCCACCTCCTGTACCTGCTAAGGTGTAGGAAGGACGTATAACAAGAGGATAACCAATTTCTTGTGCAGCTTCTTTACCCTCTAGGAAAGAGTTTGCAATCTTTGATGTTGCAACGCCCACACCAATATCAACCATTAATTGACGGAATTCTTCACGGTTTTCAGTTTTTTCAATGGCAGCAACATCAACACCGATAACTTTTACGTTGTATTTTTCCCAAAGACCTAGGTTGGAAGCTTCGATACATAAGTTCAAAGCTGTCTGACCACCCATGGTAGGAAGTACAGCGTCAATATTGTGTTTTTGCAATATTTCTTCAATACTTTCGCAAGTTAATGGAAGTAAGTAGACATTGTCTGCAACAACTTTGTCCGTCATGATTGTTGCAGGATTTGAGTTGATGATGGATACTTCAATACCTTCTTCTTTCAATGAAAGGGATGCTTGAGATCCAGAATAATCAAATTCACAAGCTTGACCGATAACGATGGGACCTGATCCGATGATTAAAACCGACTTAATGGAAGTGTTTCTTGGCATTATATCTAGTTCAAAAAATTAAATTTCCTATTGTAAATCTGAGCAAAGACAATCAAAAATAGCTCATGGGGAAGGGTCATTCCGACTGCTTTGTCGGAGTGCAAAGTTACATTTTAAATTTTGAAAATGAAGTATTTATTTTAAGAATATTTCAAAATAAAATGACCTTTGTTGGAAAAGTAGTTTTGAAAGCAGTAATAATAGTTGGAAAACGTAAGGAGTGGGTTCTCCAACTATTATCGTGAATTGTCTATTATTTGGTTAATAAACAATAATTTCATCTGTAAATAAATATCCTTTTTTCGGATTGCTAGCCTTGATTTTTATGTAGCGTGCCTGCTGCGCTTTATCTAGTTTCAGCTCGAAACGTTTAAATGTTAATTTGGATTCTTTATCGGATACATCGTTTTTCACTGTTCCTACTGAACGGAATGTGCGGCCATTGTCGGAAAGAAGGACTTCCATTTCACCTGGCATGTAAACCCCCGGACCTATCATTTGCATAAAATTCATGGCAACCTGATGAATTTCTTCTCTTCGCTCTAAATCGACTACGACATCAATCGGGCTTGTAAAACCTTGCCATTGGCCATCGTGGTAAGAGAGTCCGCCCATTAGTCCATTTGTTAAAGTCGAATCTTTTTGAGCGGGATATCCTGACCATTGTGTGTTGTAAGTTACTTTTTTCCCAATGGCGCGATGAATATCAATATCAAATGATAATGTAGGACCTATTTTAATGGAGTCCTGAAAATATGCGGCATTGATATGTCCTGTGGAACTCAGTTCAAATGGACCGGTATATGGTGTTGACTGAATCGTAGGTTCACTTCCATCAATGGTATAACGGATCTGATCTGTTTTTAGCTGCTCTGTCGTAAGCGTAATCTTGTTGTTGTTTTTAATCGCATTATACGATGCTGTATAGGCAACATTGAATGACGGACGGTAATAGTTCAGATTCAGTTCTTGCAATAGCTTGTAGTGTGATTGTATTCTTCGTTGAAAGTCCGTCCAGCTTTTTGCATCTTTCGTTGTCCAATTGACTTCGGATAATGCTAATGCACGCGGAAATACCATATATTCAACATGCTCCATCGTCGGCACATATTCTGTCCATATATTCGCCTGCGCACCAAGGATATGTTTGGCTTTATCACCTTGTATCGCACCTGGAATGGGGTCGTAGGAATAGACTTTATCAAGTGTTAGATAGCCTCCAATAGCTTCGGGTTGTGTTCTTGGGTCTGTCTGATAGGAATCGAAATAAAGATGTGAGCCCGGAGTCATAATGACATCGTGGCCCGCATTTGCAGCTTTTATTCCGCCCTCTTCTCCACGCCAACTCATGACCGTTGCTCCTTCAGTCAGTCCGCCTTGTAAGATTTCATCCCAACCAATAAGCTTTCTGCCCTTTGATTGCAGGTACAGATCCATTTGTTTGATGGCATAACTCTGTAACTCGTCAACGGACTTTAAACCTTCCTTCTGCATAAGAGCTTGATCTTTTGGACAGGTTTCCCAATGTTTCTTTTCCGCTTCATCACCTCCGATATGGATATATTGAGAAGGGAATATAGTAAGTACTTCATCCAGTACATTTTTTAGAAACTCAAAAGTCTTTTCATTGCCAATGCAAAATTCGCCTTGGCCATAGGGTTTCCCTGAACAGGAAAGTTCAGGATATACGGCTAATACCTCTTCTGAGTGTCCGGGCATTTCTATTTCTGGAATGACATTGATGCCTTTTCGGGCAGCATAGTCGACCAGTTCGCGTGCTTCTTCCTGTGTGTAAAAGCCGCCACTGGCATTTGGGTTTCCTTTTTCCACATATTGGCGTCCATTGTTCCACCAATCTTTCCAATGGGCATGTGTACGCCAGGCTGCTTTTTGTGTTAATTCCGGATATTTTTTAATCTCCAGTCGCCATCCCGCTCCATCTGTCAAGTGCCAGTGAAAGTTATTGAACTTATAGATGGCCATGACGTCGATATATTTCTTTACGAAAGAAAGTGGCATAAAGTGACGGGAAACGTCTAAATGCAATCCTCGGTATGAAAAACGAGGTTCATCAACAATAGTCGCAAATGCTATTTTGCTGGGATCAGCTTGTAGATACCCTAATTGAACCAAAGTATAAATTCCATTAATGACCTGCGGAGTATCCCAGGCTTTGAGCAGGAGACCTTTCTCATCAATTTGAATCGAATAGGCATTTTTGCTGAGGTTGTCTGCATCAACCGCCTTTACAATACGAAAGCCTTCTTTTGGTGCTTTTTTGTTTTTCTTCAGCACTTCAAGGGTTAAACTCTTGATCGCAGGATGTTCAGTAAGCAATCGCACCGCTGTTTGGAAATCATCAGAAACAATGACTGTGAGTTGTGTTGGGATGGTATATATTCCAGTCGCTACGGTCACCTTGGATGGCTTGGGAATAAGGTCAAAATTAGTTTGGGCCTGCGCACTAAAAATGCAAGCTCCCCCAAGCAATAACAGGGATAAAGATTTGCTCAATCGCATAGTAAAGTATTTAGATCAATAGATAATCAACACAAATATCCTAATTTTTGTTTCATTATTCTATTATTGCCGTCATTCGATAAGTATTTATGATATAAAACCAACAAATTGCCCAATAGAAATTACATTTTTAATCCTTAACTTTGTTGTATGATTGAACTTCCAGTTATTCCGGCAACTCCTGCACAACGCAAGCCAGATTGGTTGCGTGTCAAATTGCCTGTTGGTAAAGAGTATAGACATGTCAGAAGTCTTGTAGATGAGCACAAATTACATACAATTTGTGAGAGTGGAAATTGCCCAAATATGGGTGAGTGTTGGGGGGCAGGAACAGCAACCTTCATGATATTAGGAAATATCTGTACACGTTCATGTTCGTTTTGCGCTGTAGCAACAGGTCGTCCTTTGCCAGTAGACTTGGATGAACCAAATAGGGTAGCCAATTCTGTGAAGTTGATGCAGGTAAAACACTGTGTTATCACTTCTGTAGACCGTGATGATCTAAAAGATGGTGGTTCTACAATTTGGGCAGAAACGATCAATGCAATCCGTAAAGAAAGTCCTGAAACGACTTTGGAAACACTATTGCCAGATTTTAAAGGTCAATGGGATAATTTGGATCGTGTCATTGCGGTTCGCCCAGAGGTCGTTTCACACAATCTGGAAACGGTGCGTCGTTTGACCAGAGAAGTACGTGTTCAGGCCAAATATGACCGTTCTTTGGAATGTTTGCGTCGGATTTCGGAAGCAGGTCTTCGTACGAAGTCGGGTATCATGTTGGGTCTTGGTGAAACGGAAGAAGATGTGATTGAAGCAATGCAGGACTTGTATAATGTTGGTGTTCATATTTTGACTCTTGGACAATACTTACAGCCAACGAAAGCACATCATCCCGTTATCGAATTTATCACACCAGCTCAATTTGAAAAATATAAAAAAATTGGTTTGGAAATGGGATTCAAATATGTTGAATCCGGACCTTTGGTTCGTTCATCTTACCATGCTGAAAAGCATTTGTTCGATATGCAATAATAGCGTGCTAAACGATTAGACTTCTTGGGAAAACAACAGTTGTTTCCATGTTAACATAAAAAAGGCCCAGGTGGAATAATTCACCTGGGCCTTTTTATAGGTCTTCTTACCCTTGGTCGAACTTTGCAAGTAACTGTTTTCCGCAGCTGGTTTCATTTAAGGGACTGGTTTTCATGTAAATTTAAACCCTAAAGATTAAAGACAGCGCGTAGTAAAATCGTTCTTCCACGTAGTTCAAATTCATTTTGAGAGATCATATTGGCTGTTGTCATGTAGGTCTGATAATTTTTTATATTCGTTAAATTGCTCATATCCAATTCAAAGTCAGTTTTCCATTTGTTCAATCGATAACGCGCAAAAACATCTATAAAGGTATAACTCGCATTCTTCATATTCGTCTGGAAAGTGGAGAGGTTACGTATGTTTACGCGTATATAGCCGCTTTTGAAAGGGCTTATAGGGAAACCTAAGTTATGTATCATCATGGTTGTTTTATTCCGAATCAGATGGTCTTTTCCTTGTTGCTGGCTTCTATTCCAATTGAGTGTACCCGTATAGGATACGTTGTAGGATTTGAATATTTTTGTTTCAAAACTGGGTTGGAGGGCGTAATTAATGCTTTTTATGGGAACAACACTGCTGTTTAGCAATTGATTGAATCGGGAATATGCAATACTACCTTTTAACTTAAGGGTACTTGCTAATGGAAATATATATTTGTCAAATCCAATTTGTGAGGACCAGTGTTCTTGTAGGTTGTCCATATTAACTAATATATTCTCTGTGATATCGTCTTTTATAATTGAGGATAACATGGTGTTGGATGAGAGTCTGGAATAGCTGATTCCTGCGGTAGCAAATAATACTTTCAATGTACGCGCCAGATTGTAATTGAGATTAAAGGCATGTTTTTGGGATTCATTCAGCGCAGCATTGTTTTGGCTGAGCATCCTATAATTGCGCAGCACTGCTCCACGGAATACGTCTTCAATATTCCCGATGTCCTGGCTATATTGATAAGCAAATTGGAGATAATCTTCTTGGGAGACTCGCCAGCGTGCTTTTAGCCCGGGGTTGATCAACCATGAATTTTTTGAAATGTCCAAAGCCTGTGTATTATCTTCATAATGGGTGATCAGGTAGGTGATCGGGATATCGAGGTGAGCCTCGAAGCGATCGTTTTTCCAGTCATACTGTGGTGTAATGAATACTTGAGATCTGCTCCAGTGTAGATCGTTGCTCGTATTTTGACCCGGTCTTGTATCCATCTGTTCATTATCTTGAAGATATAATAATGAAGTAAAATGTTGGCGATCGGTATTGAAACCGATCTGATAATGCTGCTTAATCTTACTTTTATTGAAGTGGTAACCTGTCGAAACCTCAGTGAAAAATGAGGGAACCTCAATTTGCTGAATGGTACTTTTGTATGGAATGCTGTCATTTAATATTTCAGGAAAAACACCTGGATAAATCTGTAGAGATTGTGGTTTATTCCCATAGTTTAATGTCCAATTAACGGCTATAATATCGTTGTTTTTTAATTGCGGTATATAACTGAACTGATTGCTGATTCCTTTGATATGGTGTTTTTGAAATTGGTCAATTTTACTGGTCGAGTTTGTTAATAGGGCTTTTATATCTTTTTTTTCATATTCAAAAGAGAGTATTTCGCGGATGTATTTTTTTTCTGTATTCACGGATGCCGAGAGTCTTGCCGCACCTAGCCATTTCTCTGCTCTGATACCGTTTTGTTCTTGAAAGGATACATCACCTCCATCAAGTAAGTATCGTGTACTAGCAGCGTTATTCTGCCTTTCTTTATCAAATAGTAGCTGAATATTTGATTTCAATTGCCATTTGTTTTTGAAATTATATAGATTATTGGTGTTGAGGGAACCTGTATTGTTAAAGTAATAGTTGTTTTTTGGAATATTGGGAGCTCCAGTTGTACTTGTTGCAAGGAGATTGTTAATAGAGGAAGCGCCAAACTTTGCGAGTAAAGATGACTGGTTATTGCCTACGACATCAGCAGAAAGATCCCTACCGATGTTATTTGCACTGAGTACATTCAGCATTTTAACTTTTTTGTTAAAAAGGATTGTGTTTAGCTCAGGGTCATAGTTATTGGGAGTACCAGCAGCTATTTTAGCCTG
The DNA here is from genome assembly GCF_024810095.1 of Sphingobacterium sp. BIGb0165. NCBI lineage: Bacteria > Pseudomonadati > Bacteroidota > Sphingobacteriia > Sphingobacteriales > Sphingobacteriaceae > Sphingobacterium > Sphingobacterium sp. BIGb0165. The sequence goes on from NZ_JANUEB010000009.1 coordinate 12,077, forward strand.
TCCGGTTAACTTTAACTTAGCATCTTCTTTGATGACAAGGTTAATGGCTACATCGTCTGTAAATCTTTTGTTTTTAAGTACTTTATAGTGTTCATGGTTATCGAGGACCTGAATGTCTTTGACCATTTTGTGCGGAATTGTTCGCGTGCCTATTCCGTAACGATCTTCTAATAGATCATCACCGTCAATGTAAAGTTTGGAAACCGTTTTGTCCTGATATTTTATTAAGCCGGATTCTGTTACCTCCATACCAGGTAGGCGTTTGATGACGTCTCCGATATTGCGATCCTCTTCCTTCGCAAAAGAACCTACATCATAAGAAATGGTGTCGTTGGAACGATTTACTTTAGGTTTACTCTTTACAATGACATCTTTTAATAGATTTGTTTTGGGGGTTAAGATAATCTGGAGATCGGTCGACTTGTCACCAATTTGCTGTTCGAATTTTTCATAAGTAAGATGGTTGATCTGCAGGTAGATGGTGGTATATTCTTTAGCAAGTTTTATCATAAACCGTCCTGCCTTATCAGTCGTTTTAAAGGCAATGATTTTATTTTCAGACAGGATATTTATACTTGCGAAGGGTATGGGCTTCTTTGTATTTGCTTCTTGTACCTTCCCACTAATCATTTGTTGGGCAAAACAAATTTGCCCAAACCAAATGATTAAAAATAAACATATAGATACTTTCATTAAGGTATTAACTCAATCGGATTATTGGTGACTTTAGAAGGTTTATATAGTTCATCTTTCCGTATATTAAAACTTTTGATCCTAGACACATCCATACCACCATCTCCAGTTTTCGCACCGGCGCTTGAACCGCTTTTTACAGTAATGGCATTGCCGGAACCTAAACTGATACTTCGACTCTTTGCCGATTGAGCGTTCATATAGGCCTGTGGATTTGCTTTAAATGCAGCTTGAATTTTTTGAACTTCCTCCAGTGAGGTTGTAATCACGCCTTGTGGTAGGGCCACCTGTACTTTGCTGTCTTCAAGTTTATCAAATCCTGCATAGGCAAAAACGACCTCATTTTTTGTATCCCTTGCATCCAAAATGAGTCCCGGTAGTCCATGAAGTTTCCAAGGGCCGTATGGAAATGGCAACTCTGTCGTAAACCAGACTTCATAGGTACGACCTTTGAAAGTTGTTTTAGCATTTTGACAACTGTATCCTCCGATCTCCTTGCGATCTCCTAATACTTCCCATTCCTGAGCTGGGTAAGTCTGAGGTATAGCAAATTTGTCCCCGGCAACGGATATCAATTCTGTCATTTTGTTGTTGTTGACATCGAGTAAATACGATGCTCCTAAAGGTGTGGTTCGTGTCTGGATAGTTATATTTCCATCAAAGGAGGGAGCATCCATCTGCTTTTTGACCTCATCCTGCATACGATCTGTGGAGTATGAGGTATAGAAACTGGCCTGTTGATTAAGATAGGCGACCGTTTCGTCACGAATAAATTGATCACGCTGCGTAGTGTCATTAATGTGTTTGAATTCGTAATGTACTTTAGCTATTGCCGGAGAATTTTCTTGAGCAAATAGAATCTGAATTGTCACAGATAATAAGAAGGATAATGAATATTTCATAAAAATATGTTTATATCGTAAATATACGAAATATTCGTAATAACAAAAATTATTGTAAATTTTTACTATTATACCCTGAATGGTGCTTTTCTGGAAGGATGAGATGGAGTTCTGTTGGTGTGAAACTATTGTTGTTGTCTATTGAAAACAGTTTCTCCAGCAATCACCGTTCGTGCTGTTTTTACGTTCCGCAATTGTTCGTTTGGTATTTTGAGGATGTCTTGTTCGAGGACAACAAAATCGGCGTCTTTGCCGACTTCTATGCTTCCCCGTTTTTTCTCCTGAAAGCAGGAGTATGCTGCCCAGATTGTCATCCCACGCAATGCATCTTCCCGACGGATAGCATCCTGCATTTGGAAGACCTGATCTGGGTAACCTTTTTTATCAACACGAGCCACAGCTGCATGAAAACCATACATCGGATTGAAATGTTCAACGGGGAAGTCACTCCCCAAAGCAAGTTTACCATATTCTTTCAAGAGATGCTTGTACGCATAGGCACCTTTCATCCGCTCTTCTCCTAACCGGTCTTTTGCCCAGTACATATCAGATGTGGCGTGGGTAGGTTGCACAGAGGGGATAATATGGAATTTTCGGAATTTATCGAAGTCGATAGGCGATATGATCTGTGCGTGTTCGATACGCCATCTGCGATCTGTATGTGGCTGGAGGTATTTGCCATAGATGTCCAAGATAATTCGATTGGCTGAATCACCGATCGCATGGGTGTTGGCCTGGAAATTACTGGCTGCAATCGCTTTGATCATGTTTTCATATTCCTCTGGACTATGCAAAAGAAAGCCATGTGTAGGTGCATCATGATAGTGAGCGAGCAGACAAGCTCCCCTTGAACCTAATGCGCCATCTGCGAGTAATTTGAATGATTTGATTTCTAAACGATCCGTTTCGTAAAATCCTTGTGCTATAAATGAGGAGATATTTTGCGGATTGCCAAGGATCATCGCATAATCTCTAAATTTCAATTCCCCATCCTGATAGTATTTTTTTAATAAGTTGAGTCTTTCTTTTGATAAACCTGCATCCACAATAGAGGTAAGGCCCACAGAGAGCAATGAGTCCTGGGTTCGCTTTAGCATTCTCAGGTACTCTTTTTCATTGGGTACCGGAATTGTTTTGTTGACCAGATCCATTGCATTATCGATCAAAAGACCATTCGGTGTATTATTGCTTCCACCGACTACACCACCATGAATAATGGGAATGCTTGTCAATTTGGCCCATTCCAGGGCTTTGGAGTTTGCCACTGCGGCGTGATAATCTACCCTTATCAGGTATACTGGTATATCTGGGAAAGCTTTATCCAGTAGTTCCTTTGTAGGGAAGGATTTGTCTTTCCAGCGATTTTGGTCCCAGCCACCGCCGATGAGCCAGGTTTTATTGGGGTTCTTTTGCTGATAACTTTTGACCCGTTGAATCACTTCTTCGAAAGAATCCGCGCCATTCAGGTCGACCTGATCCATCAGTTCGGCTTCATCAAATAGATGAGCGTGCGCATCGTAGAATCCAGGATAGATCGCTTTCCCCTCGGCGTCTATTTTTTCTTTGGCCTTATACTTTCGTTGGATCTCGTCGTCTGTGCCTATTGCAATAAATTTACCGTCCTTAACCGCAAATGCCTGTGCTGTGTTGAAGGTGGAATCAACGGTATAAACATGTGCATTGTACACAATCAAGTCTACCTTTTCTTGGGGGGAACAGGCAAGGAAGATCATGGAAAAAAGGAAAAGAATAACTGGAAAGTTTCTCATATCCTAAAAATAGAAAAAAGTGTTTATAAAGCGAGGGTTATTTCTTTGAAATATGATTTGATTGAAGTATCGTATGAATTGGCAGAAATATCGTTTAGTATATTATGGGTTAGTGTCGAGAGCGGATAACAAAAACGGCTATCCAAATAACTCGGATAGCCGTTTTAATTCAAAAATCAAAATATGTGATTAGCAGTACTCGTCAAATGCAGCGACTAAATTGTCAGCAATCATTTGTGCCGGGCGACCTTCAATCATATGTCTTTCAATCATGTGTACCAATTTACCGTCTTTGAACAACGCCATTGCTGGAGAAGATGGAGGGTAAGGCAACATGTAGTTACGTGCTGTGTTAACAGCATCAGCTTCCATACCTGCGAAAACAGTAACTAATTTTGTAGGATGTTTTTCGTTTTTTACAGCCGCTTTTGCTGCAGGACGCGCATTTGCTGCAGCACAACCACAAACGGAGTTGACAACGACAAAAACAGTTCCTTCTGAAGCGATTGCAGTATCAACTGCTTCTGGAGTTTTTAATTCTTCGAATCCCGCATCAACTAACTCTTGACGCATTGGAGCTACTAAATATTCTGGATACATTATTTCTTAAGTAAAAATGTTAATATTCTAATTTAATTCAGTACAGCGCGACTTTCTGTTTCACATTAAACGATCTTTGCCAAAGCGCTATACTTTACTTTTACAAATATAGATGTAAAAGGCTTTCTCGTCAAGGTGCTTGTTTCAAATCAATGTCAGAAAATCGTTGACAGCTGTTAAGCCATTTTCCAATCGCTGCTGTCCTTCCCCTGAGATAATGCGATATTGACCACTGATAGCTTTTAACTCTGTTTTCCATATCCCCATAAAATGTTCTCGTTGCTCCGGAAAATCTCTTAATGGATCGTCTTGCCAAGGTAGGTCTATATCCATCAGCAGGTAAAGGTCATAGGGGTGTTGCTGAATCTTATCGGTAACCTCCTTTGGGGTATGATTGAATAGGTGGTCAGACCAAATTTTTACAGTCATAAAGGTGGTATCACAGATCAGGATATTTTCCTTTGCTAAAGGAAGGAGTGCTTCTTCCAAAGCGACCTGCCCATAAAACATGTTGACCTCATCCTGTAAGGTATATTTATTATTGAGACTCTGACAGTAATAGCGCGAATACTCCGGTACACAGACCGTTTGAAATTTTTCAGCGAGATACTGTGCCATGGTTGATTTTCCTGTAGACTCGGGGCCTACCACAGCAATTTTTATTAACTCTTTTCCCACATCTATCTTTTTGATAGGCAATATTACGCAAAATTTCTATAGGTTTTTTGCCAGTCACGGTAACCATTCCAGGCAATAATAGCGAATACGAGATACAGTACAGCTGTTAGCATAAGCTCTTTGTGTATATACAATGGAATATAGCAGATATCGACGAAAACCCAGAGAAGCCAGTTCTGAAGTACTTTCCTCGTCATTAGAAATTGAGCCACAAAGCTAACTGAAGTACAGAATGCGTCTATATAAGGAACATCAGAATTTGTCTTACTGTCCAAAAGGTAGCCTATTGCTGCTGTCAGACAAATAATGACAAGTATGCTCAAGATGAGTTGATTTCTATTGGCCTTAACAATCTGTTTCTTTTTTTCTTCCTTTCGCTTATGCCAATAATACCAGCCATATACGGCTGTGGATAGAAAGTAAAATTGTAATACGGTATCGCCGTAGAGTTTTGCATCATAGAAAAGAATGGCATAGGAGACCACACTGATAATGCTAATTGGCCAGTTCCATATATTTTGCCTTGCGGCCAAATAAACACAAAGGAAGCCAGTTAGCGTACCTAACCATTCGAGCCAAGTGGTTTGGGCAAATTGACTGGCAATCTGCTGAAAAAAATCCTGCATCTGGTGTATTAAAAATTACACCTTAAAGATACAAAGTCTACCCTAAAATCAACTACTGCACCTGTTTATTGGCGCAATTGGTGCTCGCAAAAGACTCAGGTTTGGCCTTAAATACGAACCCCATACCCATAATATATCCCATGGCTTCTTTGAGGGCTACATTTGACTGAAAATTTGGATTGGTGTTGATGTCGGCGTGGACTTCTAGGTCTACTTTGTGTTTTTCGAGGAGGGGGCAGAGTTGGTAGGCGATGTCGATGGATTTTTGGACTTCGAGTAGCATCCGTTCTTTAATACTCATTCGATGATGCCTTTTGTCCCGTTGGATAAACATAAATCCACCTTTATGTTCCCTGAGAAAGACGATGACGGTGGCGAAGTCGATGATTCCTCTTTTTACTTGGGAATCGGTGCCGATATAAACTTTGAGCTTGTTCCCTAGGGCGTCTTCTCGTTTAATGACTTCCTCAACAGCATCGAAAATCGTGGAGCGAATGGATTCGCCATTGTATTTTTGCCATCTCATAGTGGTATAAATTAGATATATATAAATTAAACTTCATCATTGATATAAATTTACTGAATTTCAATGATCTAAGTGTTAATTTAATTTTAAATAATTCTCCACATTAATGAAGTTTTTCACCATAGGCCAGATCTCCGGCATCGCCAAGACCGGGAACGATATAGGCTTTTGTTGTCAATTCATGGTCAACATCACCCACCCAGATATGCGCAGTCGGAACGAAAGCCTTCACATGGTTTAACCCTTCTTCTGAGGCAATTGCCGCAACAATATGCAGTTCTTTAATCTCGTATTCGGCCAGAAGATCTTTACAACATAAGACGAGGCTCTTTCCGGTAGCCAACATTGGATCGACGATGATAACTGTTCTATTATCTAGATTCGGTGTATTGACGTATTCTTTGTGAACTTCAAATTCGCCACTCTTTTTGGTGTGCCGATAAGCTGCGATAAAAGTATTGTCGGCTTGGTCAAAGATATTTAATAAACCTTGATGGAAGGGAAGTCCTGCCCTTAGAATAGTGGCTAATACAGGCTGTTCCATTAATAGCTGTGTCTTGGCAACGCCCAAGGGTGTTTCAACCTCCACGGGTTTAAAGGCCATGGTTTTGCTGATCTCATAAGCAAATACTTCTCCGAGCCGTTCCAGATTCCGACGGAAGCGCATGCGATCCCGCTGAATAGTAACATCTCTCAATTCTGCAATAAAATGATTTGCAATGCTATTTTGGGTAGATAGAATAGTGACCATGACGTGCGTGCTAGTTCTGTTAAAGCTAAAGATAGTAAATAATCAACTGAAAGTAATAACATCAGCGGCATAATTATAGTTTGATATAAAATGGTAAAAAAATTAGTAAATTTGTGTGAAGACCATTTAAAATATGGCCCTAGACCGCATGTTACAAAATCGTAACATTTATAGATTAACATTGTGTGAATGTGACGGATTTTTCTAAGCTGAGATTTAGCGATGCATCGGTGCTGATGCTTCGCAAAAGGTCGAAATAGTTTTCTTTAAGAAATAGGAATTGTATGAAATTTGAATTGACATCAGAGTATAGACCGACGGGTGATCAACCAGAGGCAATCAAAGAATTGGTAGCAGGTGTGGACCAAGGTGAACAATATCAGACGCTCTTGGGGGTTACCGGATCTGGTAAAACATTTACTGTAGCCAATGTAATTCAAGAAACACAGAAACCAACCCTTATATTAAGTCACAATAAAACATTAGCTGCTCAGCTGTATGGTGAATTCAAACAGTTTTTTCCGAATAATTCGGTTAATTATTTTGTTTCTTACTATGATTATTATCAGCCGGAGGCATTTATAGCTTCCACGAATACTTACATTGAAAAAGACTTGGCGATCAATGAAGAAATAGAGAAGCTGCGATTGGCAACGACTTCATCATTGATGTCCGGACGACGGGACATTGTTGTGGTTTCTTCCGTGTCCTGTATTTATGGTATGGGAAATCCTGAAGATTTCTCACGGTCAATTTTTCGTTTTGGCATTGGAATGACAATAACACGGAACGCCTTTTTACATAAACTGGTCGAAATCCTCTATTCTAGAACAACAACTGAATTTAAACGTGGTACTTTTCGTGTCAAGGGAGATACCGTCGATGTATACCCTGCTTACTTAGATTTTGCGATCCGTATTTCCTTTTTTGGTGACGAGATTGACGAATTGAGTGAGATCGATCCGGTATCTGGTAAGACCTTGAATAAAATGGAAGATTTAGCCCTTTTCCCAGCGAACCTTTTCGTTACCCCGAAGGAGAAATTTAAGGAATCTATCTGGGCAATTCAGGATGAATTGATGCAGCGCAAGACGCAGTTGGAGGAGGAAGGGCTTATGCTGGAAGCCAAACGTCTGGAAGAACGTGTGAATTACGATCTGGAAATGATGCGCGAACTTGGCTATTGTTCTGGAATAGAAAACTATTCTCGATTCTTCGATGGAAGACAGCCGGGGATGCGTCCTTTCTGTTTGCTGGATTATTTCCCGGAGGACTATCTGCTCGTCATTGATGAGAGCCATGTTACTTTGCCGCAGTTACGGGCCATGTATGGTGGTGACCGTTCACGTAAGGTCTCTTTGGTGGAACATGGTTTTCGATTACCTGCGGCCATGGACAATAGACCGCTCAACTTTCCGGAGTTTGAATCGTTGACCAATCAGACTATTTATGTTTCGGCGACTCCCGGAGATTATGAATTGCAACAGACGGACGGTGTCGTCGTTGAACAGGTAATCCGTCCGACAGGTTTGTTGGATCCCATTATTGAGGTTCGTCCGGCGATAAATCAGGTGGATGATTTCTTGGAAGAAGTAGACAAAACGATCAAAGAAGGAGGCCGTATCTTGGCGACAACCTTGACCAAACGGATGGCTGAGGAGTTATCCAAATATATGACCAAGTTGAATCTTAAAGTTCGTTATATACACTCTGAAATTAAGACTTTGGAGCGCGTAGAGATTTTACGGGGATTGCGCTTAGGTGAGTTTGATATTTTAGTTGGTGTGAATTTACTTCGGGAGGGATTGGATTTGCCCGAAGTTACGCTGGTAGCTATTCTCGATGCCGATAAAGAGGGCTTTTTACGTTCGGAGCGCTCGTTGATCCAAACGATCGGACGTGCTGCCCGGAATGATAAAGGACGGGTGATCATGTATGCGGATAAAATGACAGACAGTATGCGTGTAACGATTGATGAAACCAATCGGCGTAGGGATAAGCAAATGAACTATAATATAGAACATGGTATTACGCCACGAACGGTTGGAAAGACCAGGGAAGAAATCTTGGAGCAGACCTCGGTCGCCGATTTCTCAGGCGTTGAGCAAAAGTTTTACGTTGAGCCAGATCCTACACAGGCTATTGCAGCTGACCCTGTCATGCAATACCTCAGCGAAAAAGATCTGAAAAAAGCGATTGATGCTGTTCGCAAGAAAATGGATAAAGCTGCGAAAGATATGGACTTCTTGGAAGCTGCGAAATACCGGGACGAAATGTTCTCTTTGGAAAAGCTTTACGATGAACGTTTTTCATCGTAAATGAGATATACTTGCTTTTTAATAAGGATGTATTAAGAGGTGAATTTTGTGATAAATGAGCTAGGTTCTAATTCTTTATGGATTTTAACCTTGTTTTTTATCATTCACTGAGATTTAGGTCGGTCACCAATTTAAATTTTGATTTGAGACCTAATGTATTAGTTATGATACAGGTCTATTTTCCTTTCATGTTGCGCGCATCCCACCTATGATTTCTTGTTGAATCTTCAATTCTCAGGAGATGGACTTTTACTTTTTTTGTAACCTATCTTTACAATCTACTTTTCGGGTGAAGGAGGTTTACCTGCTTAAAAATAGTTGGTATTTTATTGCGCAATATTGTTCAATTATTAACATATTTTGCAAAAATCAAATTCTTCTCAGTAAATTAGGGCTTTAATCTAAACTAAAGCATACTTACAATGAAAAAGCCTATTCTCGTTGTCAAATTTGGATCGGCTTCTATTACCACGAAAGAGGGAGAAGTTGATGAACGTATTGTTTTGGAGGTTGCCCGGCAGATTGCTTCTTTGCAGAAGAAGTACAATATTGTCCTGGTATCTTCAGGTGCTGTTGCTGCCGGCAAGCGTTTTCTCCCCAGTTATACAGGTACACTGTCGGAGCGGAAGGCCGCTGCCGCCATCGGAAATCCGATATTGATTAATACGTATTCCACCTACTTTAGACCTTTTAAGATTTCGTTGGCGCAGAGCCTATGTGAAAGACACCATTTTTCCAATCGGGACCAGTTCCTCCAGTTAAAGAATACTTATGAGGAACTGTGGCGCAACAATGTTATCCCGATAGCAAACGAAAATGATGTGGTGAGCAATAAAGAGTTGAAGTTCTCGGATAACGATGAACTGGCCACGTTGATTGCTGTTGGATTTGGTGCTGAAAAATTACTGTTTAGTACTTCGGTTCCAGGCGTATTGGACGCGAATAATAAAATCATAGAAAAGATAGAAACCATTGACCGGGATGTTCTGGGATTGGCAAGGAAAGATAAATCTGCGGTAGGGTTAGGGGGGATGACCTCAAAATTGAATTTTGCACGTTTAGCTAATCAGATGGGAATTGAAGTGGTTATTTTTAGTATGCAGACCGAAGATGCGATCACGAAAGCTATCAAACATGAGACAGGTACCTTGTGCTTGCCGGAGCGTAAAAAGATCTCCTCACGAAAAAAATGGTTGGCGAGTGGAAGTCTAATTAAGGGTGAGCTGATGGTGGACCGAGGTGCTGAAGAGGCTTTGTTGAAGCATAAAAGCTTACTCGCTGTTGGTGTGACGCGTATTGTTGAACATTTTGAGAAAGGAGAGGTGCTGAATATTGTGAACCTCGATGGTCTGACAGTGGCTGTGGCCCGGGCGAAAATGGATTCATCTTTGTTATCTCAGTCTAGTAAAAAGAATTTAGAAATTGCGCATGCAAATGATATCGTATTGTTATGAGTGAATCAATAATTGAACAATTGAAGGCGGCAGCTAGGGCGAAACAATTCTTGCAACAATTTGCTCCAGATGCTAAAAAGACCGCTTTGGAGGCTATCGCTGTGGCACTGGTTGAGGAGGAGGCCCTAATCCTGCATGCGAATAAAATTGACTTGGATCGTATGGATGATGGAGATCCAAAGAAAGACCGACTTCTGCTGAATAGTGATCGTTTACAGGCTCTATCAGCTAGCGTAAAACAGATTGCTGATCTAGCAGATCCGACCGATCAGCTGTTGCTCAAGAAAATTTTACCCAATGGATTAGAAATAGAGAAAATAACGGTCCCGCTTGGTGTTGTTGGTGTGATCTATGAGTCCCGGCCAAATGTTACAATAGATGTAGCGGCGCTTTGTATCCAGTCAGGCAATGTTTGTTTGTTGAGAGGCGGTTCTGATGCGCAATATACAAACGAGGCCTTGCTGCGCGTTATCCATCGTGTATTAGAAGCAAATCGTATTCCCACAGACATTGTGCAATTGCTGCCTGTAGCGCGTAAACATGTCTCGGAATTACTGGAGGCGACTAAATATGTCGATATTATTATTCCACGCGGTTCACAGTCCCTGATAGATTTTGTTCGAACAAATGCGAAAGTCCCTGTTATAGAAACCGGCGCTGGTGTATGTCATACTTATGTGGATAAAACTGCTGATCTCGAGATGGCTGCAAAAATTGTAGCTAATGCAAAGATCTCCAGACCATCGGTCTGTAATTCTCTGGATACAGTTTTGGTGGATAAGGAAGTGGCACCAGAATTTTTAGCTAAACTGGCACCTTACCTTGAAAATGCTGCGGTGGAAGTGTTTGCAGATCCTATTGCCTATAAATTATTGGCGCATCAAAAATTTTCAAATTTAGTGGTAGCGGAAGAAGCAGATTTTGGAAGAGAATTTCTAGATTTGAAGTGTTCGATAAAAACAGTCAATGGATTGGATGAAGCTTTGGAACATATCGAAAAATATTCATCAAAACATTCGGAGTGTATTGTGTCTTCACATGAATTGACTATCGAACGATTTTTGAATGCAGTGGACGCTGCAGCGGTATATGCGAATGCTTCAACTCGTTTTACGGATGGTGGTGAGTTTGGATTGGGAGCGGAAATAGGTATTTCGACACAAAAACTGCACGCACGTGGTCCTTTTGCATTGGAAAAGTTGGTAACAGAAAAATGGATTGTCCGCGGCAATGGGCAGATTCGATAAGAAAAGACTATGGGATTAAGTTTTAAGAAAGATGTATTGATGAACTGGATCGAGGAAATTGGTAAATTTCTACGTATCTGGACGGAAGGGCATGATGCTTTTACGGAGCCTACGGATCCGACAGTTTTTGAAGGTGCTTATGAAAAGTTCTTTGAGAAGAGTAGGGAATATTTTTTGGGACTTTCGGAAAGCGAACTGACGACCTATTCAAAAGAAGAACTTCAGGCACAGCAGTTACACCCACTAGCATTGATCTTACTATTTGATGGCTTGAATGCAAATGGTGAAGAACAGCAGAATTTATTGCGAAAGGCAAAGCTTATCTTAAATTTGGCTATGGCTGTGACGGCGAGTTTCTCTTTTCAGGATTATCAATACCTGTCGATGATAGATGGTAAATTGAATAATCAATAAAAAATCCTGTCCGTTTCTTTGAGAAGGGACAGGATTTTTATTTTAAGTTATACTATGAACATGCCTAACGTAAAATTTCCCGTGCAATAACCAGTCGTTGTATCTCAGAAGTGCCCTCATAGATCTGTGTGATCTTGGCATCGCGCATTAATCTTTCTACATGATATTCTTTCACATAACCATAACCGCCATGGACCTGAACAGCTTCGACAGTATGTTTCATAGCTACCTCAGAAGCGTGTAGTTTGGCCATCGCAGCTTCTTTTCCATAGGGTAGACCTTGATCTTTGGTCCATGCGGCTTTATAGGTCAACAACCTCGCCGTTTCGATATCTACTTCCATATCAGCTAGTTTAAATTGGATCGCCTGATGTTCTGAAATTGGTTTGCCAAATGTTTTACGTTCTTTGGAATAGGCAAGTGCAAGATTATATGCTCCGGCTGCAATACCCAATGCTTGTGCGGCGATACCTATACGTCCTCCATCGAGTGTTTTCATGGCAAATTTGAATCCAAAACCATCCTCACCGATACGATTTTCCTTGGGTACTTTGACATCCGAAAATAGCAACGAATGCGTATCTGAACTTCGGATTCCCAATTTATTTTCTTTTGGTCCAATTGTGAACCCAGGTAATCCTTTTTCAACAATCAATACATTGATTCCTTTATGGCCTTTTTCTGGATGAGTCTGCGCAATGACGAGGTAAATATCAGCGTGACCACCATTGGTAATCCAGTTCTTCGTTCCATTCAGTAGATAGTGGTCGCCTTTGTCTTCGGCTGTTGTATGTTGTGAGGAGGCATCCGATCCAGCTTCAGGCTCTGAGAGTGCAAATGCCCCTAGTTTTTCGCCTTTGGCCAATGGCACAAGGTATTTTTGTTTTTGCTCTTCTGTTCCAAAAGCATTCAGGCCATAGAGTACCAAAGAATTGTGAGCGGAAACAATAACTGCTGCGGATGCATCAATTTTGGCGATTTCCTCTAATACAAGTACGTAAGCCAGGGTGTCCATACCAGCACCACCATAGGCTTCCGGTGTCATGATACCCATAAATCCAAGGTCAGCCATCTGTTTGACAAAATCTGTCGGAAATTTGGCTTCTTCATCCCGTTGTATTACACCCGCTTTTAATTCTTGGGCAAACTCCCGTGCTGCATCACGGATCATTTTATGTTCTTCGCTTAATTCAAAGTTCATGATATCTCAATTTTATGGTCTATAACTTATCACAACTGTAACTCTTTACTTAATCGTCACGAAGCAAAAAAATGTTTTAGCATCGCGGCGTTGGCGCTAATTTCAGTCCTTTTTTTGGGAAACAGCTAGCTTATAACCAAATATACAAAATATATATTATGCTTGCATAGTATTAAATTAACGTTTTTCATCTCAATCTAAAAAAGTGGGGAATTATTTGTTTGCTAAATTTAATCTACTATATTTGTAGAGTATGTGATTTTGAACATATTTAAAAGATAAGATTATGAGTTTAAGATTAGGAGACGAAGCGCCAAATTTTAAAGCGCAAACGACTATTGGTGAAATCGATTTTCACGATTATATTAAAGATAGCTGGGTGGTGTTTTTTTCACATCCTTCTGATTACACCCCTGTATGTACAACTGAGTTAGGGCGTACAGCAAAATTGAAGTCTGAATTTGACAAAAGAGGCGTTAAAGCGATTGCGTTAAGTGTAGATAATGTAAATGATCATTTGAACTGGATCAAGGATATCAATGAAACGCAACAAACGGAGGTAAATTTTCCGGTTATTGCAGATGAGGATCGACACATTTCTGAGCTGTATGATATGATTCATCCGAATGCTTCTTTGACAGCTACTGTACGTTCGGTTTTCATTATTGGCCCAGATAAAAAAATAAAATTGACCTTGACATATCCTGCATCTACTGGACGTAATTTTGATGAAATCTTACGGGTGATAGATTCATTACAATTGACCGCAGACTATCAGGTGGCTACTCCGGCGGATTGGAAGCATGGTGAAGACGTGATTGTCGTACCTGCCATTAAGACTGAAGATATTCCAGCAAAATTTCCAAAAGGATTTAAGGAAATCAAGCCTTATTTGAGAACAACCCCACAGCCTAATCTATAAGCAATTAGGTTAAATTTATAGGTATATAAAACGTCAGATCTTTTTGGGTCTGACGTTTTTCATTTCAGAGCCTATTCTATACGTAAGTTCACTAAACTTATTCGGACCTGTCAATCTACTGAAAGCATTTCTTTCATGCAGGATATATTCCTTATGATCTGGAACTTTGGTGGCTCATGTTCCAGCATTAAAATTGCTTCATGAATGGGTATCGAAACCAATACTATTTATTTGGGTTTGTCCCTGTAAACGATACAGCAGGAAGATATAGGCAACATATCAAAAAGGGAAAGTGACCGAAGGTCAAAAGAAAAGGCGATACATTAGTATCGCCTTTTTATAAGCATTATAAAGATTACAGTCTTAATAGACCTTAACCATATAAATATAGTCTTGTAATTTTTTGATCTGTTCGGTTCTCGGCAGACCTGCCAATGCATTCTTCCTATTGATTTTTACGCCTGCGGTTAATGAGTCGCTAGGGATATCAGCAAGGGCATTCATGATTGACTTGGTTTTGATGGCAAAAGCAGCACCATCTATTCCTCTTTGTTTACCTGAAATAATACCGATCACATTCCCTTTACTATCTAGGACCGGGCCACCGCTGTTTCCTGGATTGACAGGAACGGATATTTGATAAGCAATGGTGTCACCCGCATAACCTGTTGAGGAGCTTAAGTATCCTTGTCCATATACTGCTTCATCACGAGGGAAACCGATTGTATAGATATCCTCACCTAAATCTGAAGTAGACGTTTTGAAGGTATAAGGTAAGCTTTTAGCCTTTTTGAAGTTTTTGTCGGCGATATATAAGATTGCTAAATCTTTGCTGGCATCGGTGTGAACAACTTGTGCTTTGTAAGATTCACCTTTACCATTTTGCAAATAAATGGAGTCTGCACCACTGATCACGTGATAGTTGGTTACCACATAACCATCTGTTGTCAACATAAAACCTGTCGCTCCAAATTGGCTTTCGCTACTTTTAACCGACTTTTTATCATTGATATCTTTGATCGCAGCGTTATGTGCATTGACGTTCTTTTTGACATTATTCATGTCACGACGTAATGCGCTGTAATCTGAAGAGGCTTTTTCCAAGTTGCTATAATAGCCACTTAGCCATAAGGTGCCAAATACCGCAAATACTGCCACAACTGCAGCTACTAAAGAGCTTGCTTTGATCCGCTCCCAAAGAGAAATAACAGTAGACTGTTTCATCGGAACCACTTTCGTAGTTGTACCTTGGGATTTATGATATTCCTTGGCTGAGTTGGCCAATACATTTTTGAAATCAAGCCTCTGGCTAGTTTCCTTCATATTGGTAACAAAGTCGCGGTGTTGTTGTAATTGGGCAGCATACGAAGGGTTTTCAGCACAAAAAGATTCGAATGCCACTTTTTCCGCTGCAGGTAATTCCCCGCGGAGATACTGGTCAGCCAATTCGAAAAATTCTTTTTGATTCATTGTTCCCATGGTGTTACTCAAATTTTAATCTGTTGAAAAAAATATTTTTTTCAGCCGTTGAAGGCATTTATATTTTTGAGTCTTGGCATTATCTGTATTGGTATAACCAAATTTTTCACAGATGTCCTGCATCGAGTGGTTTAAGATATAGAAATCATGTAAGATCGTCTTACATGGTTCACCCATTTTCTCTAGCGCAAGTTCCATTTGATCGAACTTTTTTTCAAGTTCTTGGTGCTGTTGTAAATCTTCTTCCTCAAATAAGGAGTCTTCATAACCGCTAATGTCACTATTGCCAAAACCCGCACGATTGAGTTGCTTAAGCCAAAGCCTTCGGCAAATCGAGTAAAGATATGTTTTGAGTTTGCTGCTGAGCTCAAAGTCACCTTTGGCAACTTTATCGTAGAGCACAATTACAGCCTCCTGAAAGATATCTTTTGCTTCATCCTCACTTCCATTGTTTTGCAGTATCATATGGCTTATGGATGGATAATATCGTTTATAGATACTATCTATCGCCAAGCTATTGCCTTCTTTGAGGCCTTCAATGATCTGCTCATCATTTTCTAGCAGGACTGATTTACTGAATTTACTCACCTATTAATACCTTAATGCCTAAATTGTAACCCTTTGAAAAATGAAAATCTTCAAAATATTTTCAAACGTAAACTTTTATTTGTTTAATGCGAAATCTATGCCCAAAAATACTGCTTATTCCCTGAAACCGAAAGCATTTGTTTTTGCTTCGATTTTCAGATGATCTTTGAATCATCCGTTGTTTATTTATGTATCGAAAAAGTTTCGCAATCGTGTGCTTTAATAATCTGCTTGTTATTCCTCTAAAATGAAGTTACATTTGGTTTCCTGAACTAAAATGCTTAAATACATTATGTTAAGAAAATCAGTTATTTTTTCCACGTTACTGACCTCATTGCTGGCTCTTCATTCGACCTTGACAGTAGGACAGTCTTTTACACCACATATCGAAGGTTTCCAGTATGAAGATATCTTATCTCCAAAAGGTAATGAATGGGAATCACCACAATTATTATCACTCAACAAAGAACTACCACATGCTTCGTTCTTTTCCTTTTCAAACGTAGAAAATGCGCGAAAAGTACTTCCGGAGCATAGTAACTTTTGGCGCTCACTCAATGGTTCCTGGAAGTTTCATTGGGTAAAGACACCGGAAGAACGTCCAAAAGAATTTTACGATCCCAAATTTGATGTAAATTCCTGGGAATCCGTACCTGTTCCAATGAGCTGGAATATCTACGGTATTCAAAAGGATGGCAGCTTAAAATACGGTGTGCCGATCTACTCCAACCAACGTGTGATCTTTCAACACCAAGTGAAGGTCGATGACTGGCGTGGAGGCGTGATGCGTACACCGCCACAAGATTGGACGACTTATATATACCGCAATGAAGTGGGGTCATACCGCCGTAATTTTGCCGTCCCAAAGGATTGGGATGGTCGTGAGATATTTCTCAATTTTGATGGAGTAGACTCCTTTTTCTATCTCTGGATAAATGGTAAGTATGTAGGGTTTTCAAAAAATTCAAGAAATCTCGCTTCCTTTAATATCTCTGCTTTCTTAAAAAAAGGTGGCGAGAATGTATTGGCTGTAGAAGTTTATCGGAGTTCGGATGCTTCATTTTTGGAAGACCAAGATATGTTTCGACTACCGGGAATATTTCGCGATGTCTCGTTGACCTCAACACCCAAAATCCAAGTCCGTGATCTGGCAGCAATTCCAACATTGGATGATCGCTATGAAAATGGTACCTTAAAAATTACGGGTACCGTCCGTAATTTGAGCGATAAGAAAGCCGACGGTTATAAGCTTGTCTATTCCTTATATAGGAATAAACTGTATAGCGATGAAAATACCTTGGTAGACCAGGCTGAAGCATCAGCTGTTGTTCCGCAATTGGATACGAAGGCTTCGAACAGTATTGAAGCGACATTAGCGGTAAAAAATCCAGATAAATGGTCCGCTGAACTTCCTTATCGGTATACATTGGTAGCCGAATTGAAGGACAAGAAAAATAAAACGATCGAGACTGTTTCTACCTATGTCGGATTTCGGAAGGTTGAAATTAAAGACACCAAGGCGTCTGACGACGAATTTGGTCTTGCTGGGCGTTATTACTACATCAACGGCAAAACGGTTAAGCTGAAAGGCGTCAATCGCCATGAGACGAATCCTGAGCATGGGAAAGTCGTTACCCGGGAGCAGATGGAAGCTGAAGTGAAGCTGATGAAAAGCGCCAATATCAATCATGTGCGTAATTCACACTATCCAGAGCCTCCATATTGGTATTACCTCTGTGACAAATATGGTATCTATCTTGAGGATGAGGCCAATATCGAAAGCCATCAATATTATTATGGAAAAGAGTCCATTTCTCATGTACCAGAATGGAAAAATGCGCATGTGGCACGTAATATCGAAATGGTGCATGCGACCATTAATCATCCTTCTATTGTGATTTGGTCGCTCGGAAACGAAGCTGGTCCTGGAGATAATTTTGTAGCCGCCTATGATGCGATCAAGAAAATCGATACCTCAAGACCTGTCCAATACGAACGTAACAACACAATAGTAGATATGGGTTCAAATCAGTACCCATCTATTGACTGGGTCAGAGGGGCTGTCAAAGGAACGTACAAATTGAAGTACCCATTCCATATCTCCGAGTACTCGCACTCGATGGGAAATGCTGTCGGTAACTTGATCGATTACTGGGAAGCTATTGAGTCGACAAACTTTTTTATGGGTGGGGCAATATGGGATTGGATTGATCAATCCATGTATTACTATGATAAGAAAACCGGTGAACGCTTTTTTGCTTACGGTGGTGATTTTGGGGACAAACCTAATGACGGTACCTTCGTCAACAATGGATTGATCTTCGCTGATATGAAGCCCAAACCACAATACTTTGAAGTCAAAAAGGTTTATCAAAATGTAGGGGTTAAGGCTATCGATATTCAACAGGGAAAAATTGAGGTATTCAATAAAAATTATTTTAAAGACCTTAGTGACTATCAAGTCCAATGGTCACTGTTCAAAGATGGCGTAGCTATTGCGGGAAACACTGGTACAATAGCTGCTGCTGATTTGCCAAAAGCTCGTCAGAAGAAACAGATTGTCCTACCGATCGAATATGGTAAATTGGATGCCGGATCTGAATATTTTGTGAAAGTTCAGTTTTTGCTTAATGCTGACAAACTATGGGCAAATAAAGGCTTTGTTCAAATGGAGGAACAGCTGTTGGTTAAAGCGGCTGAAAACAAACCGTTGATTTCGTCTGTTGCCAAGGGGAAAAATCCTGTGCTTTCCAAAGAAGGTGAGTTGCAGGTGGTAAAAGGGGATCAGTTTGTTGCAAAATTTGACAATAAGACTGGGTCAATCTATAGCTTAGCATATGCTAACAAACAAATTATACGGGATGGTGAAGGACCTAAATTGGATGCTTTGCGTGCACCCGTCGATAATGATAACTGGGCTTATCAGCAATGGTTTGAAAAAGGCTTACATAATTTAAAGCACAAAGTATTGTCTTCAAACAGCTATACGAAGAAAGATGGTACAGTCGTTTTGGCATTTACAATCGAGTCACAAGCTCCCTATGGTGCTTCTTTATTGGGTGGAACATCAGGGACGTATACTCTCAAAGAGCATACAGATAAGCCATTTGGCAATGATGATTTCAAATTTACAAGCAATCAGATCTGGACAATATATAAGGATGGTTCGATTGAATTATCATCTAGTATCACTTCCAACAATGCAAGCGTTGTATTGGCAAGATTGGGGTACTCCTTGCAGTTGCCAGGTGAGTTTGGTAACTACAGCTATTATGGACGTGGTCCGATCAATAACTATGCGGATCGTAAGACGGCACAATTTATTGAATTGCATAAAAGCACAGTAAAAGATCAATTCGTACCTTGGCCTAACCCGCAAAATATGAGTAACAATGAGGATGTGCGTTGGACATCTTTGACGAATAAGGATGGACAAGGAGCGATCTTCATTGCAAAGGAACATCTCGCTACGTCCGCATTGGAATATAGCGAACTGGAAT
This sequence comes from Sphingobacterium sp. BIGb0165, assembly GCF_024810095.1. Taxonomy (NCBI): domain Bacteria; kingdom Pseudomonadati; phylum Bacteroidota; class Sphingobacteriia; order Sphingobacteriales; family Sphingobacteriaceae; genus Sphingobacterium; species Sphingobacterium sp. BIGb0165. The sequence goes on from NZ_JANUEB010000009.1 coordinate 31,745, forward strand.
TGACATTTGCACCGCACCCTTATCAATTACCAAAGAGCTCCGGTGTGCATTTGCATTTGGACGCTGCGGTTACAGGTCTCGGGGGTAATAGCTGCGGACAAGGGCCGCCATTGGAAAAAGACCGTGTGAAAGCAGTACCAACTTCAATCGGTTTTATTATCCGTCCAATCCAGCAAAATGATTACCTAGCGAAAGCTCATGTTGCTACAGCTGGAGATGCCCCCATTTCTTTTGCTAGAAGTTCAACAGGTGAGATATCTGTTCTTTCAGGAAATAAAGCTGAGACTGTACAGTATACATTGAATAATGGGAAAGTAAACACCTATAAGAATTCTTTTGATCTGCGTCAGGGCGGAACAATAACAGCGTGGTATCAGGGAAATGAAAAACTAAAAGTAACACAACAATACAGTAAGATCGAAACGGTTCCGATGGAAGTAGTCTTTGCTTCTAGCCAGGAGACGGGTGAAGGCGATGCCAAGAACCTATTGGATGGAGATCCTACGTCGATCTGGCATACAATGTACTCGGTCACCGTAGCTCAATATCCGCATTGGGTTGATTTCGATGCAGCGAGTGTGAAGTCTATCAAAGGTTTTACATTTTTGCCGAGGCCAGATGGCGCCAATGGCGATATCAAGGATTATAAGATTCAGGTAAGTAAAGATGGTAAAAACTGGGAGGACGTGATGTCAGGTACATTCGAGCGAAATAAAAAACTCAAAACCGTTCGTTTTGAGAAATCAGTCAAAGGACGTTATATTCGCTTTACTGCATTAAATTCACAGCGTGGCGATGATTTCGCTTCGGGCGCAGAGTTTGCTGTTATCGCGGAATAAAACATAAACTAGATACGATTAAAGCCAGCACTTGGGAACAAGGGTGCTGGCTTTTTTGTTTTATCGAAATACGACCCCTTGACAAAAAGATGCGCTCATGCGATTGAAAGGAGGAATATATAAATTTTATAAACTTATTGCTGAGAATGTTCCAGCGCTTGTGTATTTTTAACCCAGTTTAAACCAAAATCATCATTATCGTATGGAAATAGACCAACAGGCGAATGCCCCGTTTACGGCGTATCAAAAACTCGTGGTGTTTTTGCTGGCGATTACACAATTTACCGTCGTGCTCGATTTTATGGTGATGTCACCTATGGGTGATATCTTGATGAAGGCCATCGATCTAAAACCATCTCAATTTGGCATTGCGGTTTCAGCCTATGCTTTTAGTGCCGGCGCATCAGGGCTATTGACTGCTGGTTTTGCTGATCGCTTTGACCGGAAGAAGCTTTTGCTGTTTTTCTATTCAGGTTTTATCGTCGGAACCTTTTTCTGTGGTTTCGCCAATGACTATTGGACTTTGGTTGCTGCCCGTATAGTGACAGGTCTGTTTGGTGGTGTCATTGGATCGATTTCCATGGCTATTATTACGGATATATTCACGCTTCAACAAAGAGGGCGTGTCATGGGCTTTGTACAGATGGGTTTTGGTGCGAGTCAAGTGCTTGGGATTCCAATAGGTCTATATATAGCCAATAATTGGGGCTGGCAGAGTGCTTTCCTATGGATCGCAGTCATGGCTTTGATCATTGTCATTATTATTGCAGTTAAACTGATTCCTATAACTGCGCATATCGGCCTGCAGAAGCATCAATCTGCACTTAAACACCTTTGGTCCACATTCTCGCAAAAAGAATATCGCATAGGTTTTCTCGCGACAGCGCTGCTCTCTATTGGTGGTTATATGATGATGCCTTTCGGAAGTGCCTTTGCCGTCAATAATTTGCATGTTAGTCATGAACAATTGCCCCTATTATTTATGATATCCGGTGTTGCCTCACTGATTATTATGCCTATTGTTGGAAAATTGAGTGACCGTTATGATAAGTTTAAAATCTTTGCGCTAGCTTCGATATGGCTGATGGTGGTGGTCTTGATTTATACCAATCTGGGGGTTACACCATTTTATCTTGTTGTCATTTTGAATATCCTGATGATGGCCGGTATCCTGAGTCGCATGACGCCTTCCTCAGCTTTGATCAGTGCGGTTCCAGAGATGAAGGATAGGGGTGCATTTATGAGCATAAGTTCGTCCTTGCAACAGTTGGCAGGGGGAGTAGCTGCATCACTCGCTGGTGTGATCATTGTTCAACAGACAAAGGAAAGTCCATTGGAGCATTATCCAACCTTGGGTATTATTGTTGTTTTACTTTCCGTGTTGAGTATTTTTATGATCTATCGTGTCAGCAGGATGATCAAACGAAGACATCCGATTTCCTAAAACAAAATCGTGCTTATTGGTATTAATATTTCAGGAGAGATTTTTATTATGGAAGAAAAGATTGTTAGATATGATCATCCCAATGGGGAGATCACTGTACTTTGGATTCCTGAGCGATGTGAACATGCCGCCGTCTGTGTTAAAAGTTTACCACAGGTATATCATCCAAAAGATCGGCCTTGGATTACGGCCCAAAACGCCAACACAGCGGAACTGATTGATCAGATTAAGCGTTGTCCTTCGGGAGCGTTGCAGTACGAACTAAAAAAATAGACGAGGAAATTCGTGTAACAAAAAAAAGCATCATTTGATTAAAATGATGCTTTTTTTGTTGGCGGTCTGGACGGGACTCGAACCCGCGACCCCATGCGTGACAGGCATGTATTCTAACCAGCTGAACTACCAGACCAACAATGTGTGTTTTTTAAAATTTTAGCGGTCTGGACGGGACTCGAACCCGCGACCCCATGCGTGACAGGCATGTATTCTAACCAGCTGAACTACCAGACCTAAAATCTTAAAGATTGTTTTTAATAATTTTTGGCGGTCTGGACGGGACTCGAACCCGCGACCCCATGCGTGACAGGCATGTATTCTAACCAGCTGAACTACCAGACCTAAAAATCTTAAAAACTTATTCTGTTAAAGAACTTACCGAGATTGCTCTCTTTTTTGAAGCGGTCTGGACGGGACTCGAACCCGCGACCCCATGCGTGACAGGCATGTATTCTAACCAGCTGAACTACCAGACCTCAACCCTTCTCCTCAGAAGGTGTGCAAATATAGCGTTTGTTTACGTATCTGCAAAGATTTTTTGAAAAAAAACTAGTCTACCTGACCGTCTTTCATCCTCTCTGCATTCTCCGCAAACTGCAATGCATCGATAATTCCTTGAATATCACCATCCATAATAGCCGGTAGGTTGTACATCGTCATACCAATACGATGTTCAGTTACGCGACCTTGTGGGTAGTTATAAGTACGGATTTTTGCCGAACGGTCACCTGTAGAGACCAAAGTTTTTCTTTTTGCAGCAATATCACCGTTCTTTTTGTTCAGTTCAAGCTCATAAAGTTTGTTACGAAGCATCTCCATCGCTAACTCACGGTTGGCCAATTGGGAACGTTCTACCTGACAAACGACAACAATACCTGTTGGTTTATGTGTCAATTGTACTTTTGTTTCTACTTTATTGACGTTCTGACCTCCGGCACCACCTGAACGGGATGTTTGTAATTCGATATCACCCGGATTGATCTCTACGTCGACATCTTCCGCTTCTGGCAATACGGCAACTGAAGCTGCTGATGTATGTACACGTCCTTGTGTTTCTGTATCAGGAACACGTTGCACACGGTGTACACCAGACTCATATTTCAATTGACCATAAGCATCTTCACCAATTACTTTAAGGATAACCTCCTTATAACCGCCTGAAGTTCCTTCAGTAACATCCATCACCTCATTGCGCCAGCCTTTTGTTTCAAAATAACGGGTGTACATACGGTAAAGGTCACCAGCAAATAAAGCCGCCTCGTCACCACCTGTTCCACCACGAATTTCGATAATGGCATTTTTGGCATCCTCAGGATCTTTAGGGATGAGCATCAAACGGATTTCTTCTTCTTTTTCCTCTTTTTCAACCAATAAAATATCCAGCTCTTCTTTGGCCATCTCACGAAGTTCCTGATCCTTCTCGTTCATGATGATGTCCTTATTGGTATCAATATTACTGACCATATTTCTATAAATATGGTATTGATCCACGATTTTGCCCAAATCTTTGTACTCTTTATTCAATTTGGCAAAACGTTTCATATCTTGCATGGTGTCAGGGTTGCTTAATTCAGCTTCCACTTCTTCCCATCTTTCTTTGATTGCTTGTAATTTATCTAACATATATCAAAAATGCTTCTTCTAGGAATTTATGACCTAGATTACTATTGAGAGTACAAAAGTAAGGAAATTTTGTTGCTTTTGAACTACCTAGCCAGCTATTAATGAGAGGAAACTGCTTTTAGTCCAACGATAGAAGCAATCAGCGTGAAAATAAAGAATATGCGCCAGAAATCTGCGGGTTCTTTAAAGAAGATAATACCCATTAAAACTGTTCCGACTGCACCGATACCTGTCCACACAGCGTAGGCCGTTCCAAGGGGAAGTGTTTGTGTTGCTTTGATCAGTAAGCCCATACTCGCAAATAAGAAGACAACAAAGGCGCCATACCAAAGCCATTGTTCGCTGCCCTCTGCATCCTTGGTTTTTCCCAAACAGGTTGTAAAACCAATTTCACATATTCCTCCAAGAATTAAAAATACCCAGTTCATATATCTGTTTTTTTGTTTCAGGGACAAAGGTCTACGTTTTTCTGCAGAATAATTTTAACAAATGTTAAAAATTTTAAAGGATATTCGCACGAATACGGCTGAGGGTCACTTGGCTAACACCTAAGTATGAGGCGATGTAACCAAGTTTGATCCGTTGTATATATTGGGGATATTTTTCGAGCAACTCGGCATACCGTTCCTGGGCCGTATTAAAAAGTTTGGACATCGTACGCTGCTCCGCTTTGATAAATTCTAGCTCAGCCATTTTTCTTCCCCAATTGGCAATGGCAATGTCACTCTCATAGAGCGCAAATAATTGTTTTTGGTCAATTTGGTAGACAATACTGTCTTCCAGAAGATCAATGTTTTCGTATCCAGGTGTGTCATGCACATAGCTGTTCATCGAGATTAAGGTACCACCCGGAGATACAAAGTCCAGGGTAATCTGTCTGTCCGCAGTTTCGTAATAGACCCGCGCTAACCCAGAGGCCAAAAAATAAATGTCCTTCTGGATTTTATCTTGCCTGATCAATACACTATTCCGTTTGCATACAAGCTTTTGACTGATCTGCGCAAGCCGATCAATGCTGTCTGGGTTTAGAAAATGGTAGCCCTGAAAGCAGTCTGCTAAAGAAATTACGATTTTTTCTCCCATTTTTCCAAGCTTAAAGTTTCCCCATCCCATACCGCGTAGGTATAATAATTGATCCATTCGCCCAAGTTGACAACACGGCTTTCTGGATTTAGTTTGACATCATAGGGTAGATGTCTGTGGCCAAATAGGTAAAAATCGTGATGTTGTTTGCTTTCGAGTTCTTTCGCATAACCGATCAGCCATTCCTTGTCTTCGCCTAGGAATTTTTCATCTTCATTATTGGAAAGTCTGCTGTGTTTGGACCATCGGGTGGCGATTCCTATGCCCAAATTGGGGTGTAATCGTGCAAATAACCATTGACAGAAACGGCTCCGAAATACTTTTTTGAGCAATTTGTACTTATAATCACCGGAACCCAATCCATCCCCATGGTGTATATAAAAAAGTTTATTGTCTAGTACAAGTTCCAGTTCATTGTCAACAATCTGAACATTTAATTCCTCTTTGAGATAATCAAACATCCACATATCGTGGTTGCCTTTAAATAACGTGATCGGGATACCGAGGTCGGCAATTTCAGCTAGTTTGCCCAAAAAGCGTATATAACCTTTGGGAACCACAGTCGCATATTCAAACCAAAAATCGAATATATCTCCAACAAGATAGAGCTCTGCAGCATCGACCTTAACCGCGTCGAGCCACTGAATAATGGATCGCTCTCTTTCGCGCGAATGTTCCAACGGATAGGATCCTAGATGGAAGTCTGAGGCAAAATAGATTTTTTTTCTTGTTGACATGTGCCCAAATCTAAAGAAAATGGAAGCGAATACAAAATTCGCTTCCACAATATCTTTTTTACAATTTGGACAAATCTGTTAGGAGGGTTTTCAAATATTCCGAAGCCTCCGGATCGATTTGCTTCAAAGTCTGTTGGAGCTGATCCGGATAGGCATCTTTAATGGCCATGATTGAACTTGCGATAACCATATAAGACTGATCCTTAACTCCGTTAAGTAGCAGGTTTTTATATTTTTTATCTTTAATCTGTCCCAGCTTTCGGATCGCTGAAGCACGTATGACTGAGACAGAGGATTTTTCTGCCAATGAAGCAATGATGTTCGCTGTCGATTTCCGGCTAGCTGGATCCGTTAGATCGAGCCCCTGAATGGCCATCGCCACAAGATCTGCATCCGGATCAGCCAGTGCCGCTGTCAGTATCTCCCGTCCAACTGTTGTTTTTGGGTTTTTAATGGCAAATAGCATTGCGGCGACACGGTTGGCAAAAGAAGGCGCATGCTCATACTGATAACGATAATTGGCTTCGGTTTTATCAATATGGATCTCACCAACAAGTGTTTTTTCGGGATCGATATCGATAAATTCAACCGTATTTTTTAGGGGAATTGTCAGCTGAGTATTCCGTTTGTTGAGCTGTACCGTTTTTCTCATTTTGCCTTCTTTGGTATAGATGTCAATGGCAAGCGGTATTTGAAACGTTTGAACAGCGGAATCTTGCACCTGAGCGATGTTGAGGCTCAGTATATTGTTTTCATTTTTGGTTGTCACTTTGAGGATAGGATGGCCTCCTTTGTAATACCACTGGTTGAAATAAGGAGCCCAGTCTTTACCTGTCACTTCCTCCATGGTGAGACGCAGCTGCTGTGGCTCCCCAGTTTTGAAAGAATTCTCGGTCAGGTATTTTTTGAGTGATTGATAAAAGGCAGCATCACCCATCTGTTCTTTTAAGGCGTATAAGATTAATGAGCCCTTGGCGTAGCTGATGTTGTCAAACATATCTTCTTTGTCATGGTAATAGTAACGCGCGAGCGCTGGACTATTGCCGTTTTTGGTTGATTTGAGATAGGATTGTAGTTTTTCAAATCTTGATTTATCACCTTTTTCCTTGCCGCCATCATGCTCATGCCAAATGATTTCACCGAAAGTTGCGAAAGATTCGTTCATCGTTAAGTTGGACCAGGATTCGGCGGTAACCAGATCACCAAACCATTGATGGAACAACTCATGGGCAATTGTGCCCTCTTCATTTTCATCCAAAAGTTCCCTTTTGGTCTTTTGCACATGCTCACCATGTAAGGTCGCTGTGGTGTTTTCCATGGCACCAGAGACATAATCGCGGCAGACGATTTGTGCATATTTGTTCCAAGGATAAGGGACTCCCAAGATTTTGCCATAAAAATCCATCATGGCTGGTGTTTTACCAAAGATATCCTTCGCATAAGGGGCATACTTTGGTTCCAAATAATAATCAACAGGAATATTATTGAATTTATCTTGATAGATCTTAAAATCTCCAACGGCCATCATAAATAGATAGGGCGCATGAGGAAGATCCATTTTCCAGGTATCAGTACGTGTGCCGTCATTGTTCTTCTGTTGGTTGACCAGAGCTCCATTGGACAGACTGACATAATTATCCAGTACGGTCATTGAAATTTCGGCTGTCGTCTTTTGGTTGGGGCGGTCAATGGTTGGGAACCAGGCAGAGGAGGCCTCTGTTTCGCCCTGAGTCCAGATCTGTCTTGGTTTATTCGGGGTGCTTTCAACTGGATTAATAAAGTACAGCCCTTTCGCATCATTGATTGCTGCACTGCCCTGTGCTTTTAGCAGATTGGGTTTGGCAGTATAATCCAGATAGATGGTATATTTCTCATTGGAGAGGTAATTGCGATCCAATTTGATCAGAAGAGAATTATCATCATAGGTGAATTTTAATGGAACCAGTTGCTGCCCATTGACCAGTGCAATTTGTTTGATATCCATGCCTTTGGCATCCAGACGGAGTGAATCTGTGGGGTAAAAATGTGGCTGTAGGGTGACCCATTCTTTACCATTCAAAAATTGGTTTTTATAGTCAAAACGGACATCGAGTTTGGTATGAACGAGGTTGTTGACCCGAGTGGGAGTGGAACGATATTGCTGATCTATCGGAAGTTGCTGCGCTTGACTCATACCGATAGAAGAAAGGGATATGGCCAAGTATAGGAAAGCGATTCTTTTGCGCATTGTTGAATTATTTAGAAGATTTAAATAAAGCTAAATAAATTTCGGCTGATGTAAAAATAACGATTTCGGAAAATCCATTGATATGGAACACGGTCAGTTCTTTGAAAAGAGTGAATTATTGTTTCTGAACGGACGAGAATGACATTTACTTGAGATTAGCACTATGAATTCTGAAATTATATTTGTTATTTTTGGATGAAACAAGTATAAAGTTTTTTATGATAAACAAAAAAATTGGCCTTATCCTGATGATGATAGGTATGGCAGGTACAGCAAGCACTGTTTGTGGACAGCAGTTGAAATATCCGACGACGAGCAAAGGCACTGTCGTAGACGAATTCTGGGGCGAGAAAGTATCCGATCCCTACCGTTGGTTGGAAGACGACCGTTCAGCAGAAACAAAAAGTTGGGTTCAAGCCGAAAATAAAGTCACTTTTGATTATCTAAATACTATTCCTTTCCGGTCGAAATTGAAAGAGCAATTAACGGAAATCTGGAATTATGAAAAAATAGGAACACCTTTCAAAGAAGGAGCGTACACCTATTTCTTTAAAAACAACGGGCTTCAACAACATTCAGTGCTTTACCGCAAACAGGGTGAGAATGGAGCGGAGGAAGTGTTCCTTGATCCAAATACTTTTTCAAAAGATGGGTCGACTTCGTTGGCTGATGTTTCTTTTTCAAAGGACGGAAGTCTAGTGGCGTATTCGATCTCTGAGGGCGGTTCGGACTGGAGAAAAGTAATCGTATTGAATGCAAAGGATAAAGCACCGGTAGGCGAGACCCTTGTTGATGTCAAATTCTCAGGTATCGCTTGGAAAGGTAATGATGGGTTTTACTATTCAAGCTATGATAAACCCAAAGGGTCTGAACTATCAGAGAAAACAGATCAACATAAATTGTATTACCATAAACTTAAAACAGCACAATCTACGGACCAGCTGATTTTTGGCGGTTCGGCAACACCGAGACGTTATGTAGGTGCTTCATTAACAGATGACCAGCGCTATCTGATTATCTCTGCGGCAAATACAACGACGGGAAATGAACTTTATTACCAGGATCTGAGCAAGCCAAATAGCAAGATCATCTGTTTGCAGGATCATTTTGATGCAAATACGGGTGTAGTAGATAATATTGGAGATACCTTCTTATTGGAAACCAACTATAAAGCTGCCAACAATAGATTAGTCAAAGTAGATCTGAAAAATCCGGCCAAGGAAAACTGGAAGGATGTCATTCCTGAAACTGAAAATGTACTTTCGATCAGTACCGGCGGTGGTTATCTATTTGCAAATTATTTGAAAGATGCTGTTTCTGTTGTTATCCAATACGATTATACAGGTAAAAAAATCAGACAGATTGAATTACCGGGTGTAGGGACTGCCAGCGGTTTTTCGGGCAAGAAAAAGGAAAAAGAAATCTACTTTGGTTTCTCAAATTACATTACGCCTTCGTCGAGTTATAAATTTGATGTCAATTCAGGAAAATCGTCACTTTATATCAAACCGAAAGTCAAATTTGACAGCGACCAATATGAATCGAAGCAAGTGTTTTATACTTCGAAGGACGGAACAAAAGTTCCAATGATTATTACCTATAAAAAAGGCATCGCCTTGAATGGTAAAAATCCAACGATTGTATACGGTTATGGCGGGTTTAATATCAGCTTGACTCCGGCTTTCAGTACTTCCGTTGCGGTCTGGTTGGCAAATGGTGGTGTATATGCTGTTCCCAACTTACGTGGTGGTGGTGAATATGGTCAAAAATGGCATGATGGAGGTAGACAGTTCAATAAACTAAATGTGTTTAACGATTTTATCGCTGCGGCTCATTATTTACAAGAAAATGGTTATACTTCTCCTGAATACACCGCATTGTCGGGAGGTTCGAATGGTGGCTTACTTGTCGGAGCGACAATGACCATTGACCCTAAAGTAGCTAAGGTGGCACTCCCAGAGGTTGGTGTGTTGGATATGTTGCGTTACCATACTTTTACGGCTGGTGCCGGCTGGTCATACGATTACGGTACAGTCGCTGACAGCAAACAGATGTTTGATTACCTGAAAGCTTATTCACCTGTACATAATGTGAAAACAGGAGTCAGTTATCCGGCTACAATGGTATTGACGGGAGATCATGACGACCGCGTTGTTCCTGCGCACTCGTATAAGTTTGCTTCCGAATTGCAGGCTAAGCAGGTTGGTGATAACCCTGTATTGATTCGTATTGAAACCAAAGCAGGGCACGGTGCTGGCCGATCTACAGAGGTATTGATCAATAGTACAGTTGATAAATACGCTTTTGCACTTTGGAATATGGGTATCAAAGAATTGAAATAAAGATACCAAAAGCTGTCTTCGGAGTAATTTTCGGCTATAGCTAGGGGTATTGAAATAAAAAAAGTCCAGATCAACGAAGTTGATCTGGACTTTTTTTATTTCGGAATATTGCTTATTCCCAAGTTTTTTCACCTTTTTTCATTTTTTGAAGCGTTGCTACATAATCCTCTTTTTTGTCGTTTGCGGTCAAAAGAGAGATCGCTTTCTCTTGTGTTTTGATTGCTTGATCTTTGTCACCTAGACGATAAAGTAGGTTGGCGAAGGTATCGAGGTACATCGGTGTATCTTTTTCCTTCTCCAGTGATAATTTGCTCCATTCTGAAGCCGCTTTTAAACAAGCTGGATCATCACAGTTTTCAAAGATAGACCAAGCCATCTGGTTTAATTCCATTGCTGTGATCGTCGAACCATATTTAGCAATATATTTATTAAAGCTGTCTCTCAATCCAGGATAGTTTTTGGTATAAGAGAAATAACGCGGTTGCATTTCCAAGCTCGCTTTTTCGGTATTGACCGTAGGATATTTCTGAGTCAGTTCTTTTTCGATAGCAGCAAAATCCACGGCTTCTTTAGCCTGTATTTTGGTATTGACAGCTTCACCGATCAATAGTTTAGCTAAGAAATCATTTGCTTTAACCTTCTCACTGATGGCGTCAAATTTGGCTGGATTATCTTTTATCAAGTTAAATGCTTTCGAATCCTTAATGCTCGCCGAAGAAAGCAATAATTCCACATTTTCTTTTGTAAAGATCTGGTCTGTTGATAGCGAAGATAATACAACGCCCTCAGCTTTTGCCTGTGTTTCTTTATCATATGCATCTTTTGCAGCCGCAGCCATAGCTTTTGCAATTGTTGTATTTTGTGGATCAGCATTGAATTTTGCCAATAGGGTTTCATATTGGGTGTTCGGATCCAGTGCTTTTTGGGCCTTAGCAATAAAGCCATCCGCATCACCACCACCTACAATGCGGTGTACAAGATTGCCTTTTGAATCAAAGATCAAGAAAGTAGGATAGGCTACTACTTTATAATCTTTGGCAAAACGATCTGCTTCAGTGTACCAGGATTTTACTTCTTCATTGTCCTCTTTGGTCTTATCCATTTGGATTTTGGCATTGATAAATTTGGCATTGAAGAAATCGCCTACCTTCGCCTGTGGAAAGATTGTACTTGTCATGTACTTGCATGGGCCACACCACGTGGTGAAACAATCAACAAAAATAAATTTGTTTTCCTTGGTTGCCTTTTCTTTGATTTGATTCCAATTGAGACCATGCTCAAATTTTACACCCTCGCTCTGAGCGAATAGTAATGTTGGAACCAAGAATAGCATTAAAATTAATTTTCTCATAATCCGTTGATATTTAGGTGTTAATTTACTGAATAAAATCACTATCAAGAAAAATTTTATAAAAAAAAATTAATCAGGGAGTTTACTATTTTGAAAAATTCAGTGGTGATCTCATTGAATTGAAGCTCGACCAACAAAATAACGGGCTTCACGGACTTTTATCGCCCAGCTGCTGAGCGACGATTTCCTGCATGAGTATATGCTTCAAAAGTTCAGATACGGGATCCCTGAAGTTAGTCGACCTCTTTCTCGTCAATATTTAATTTTCCCAGGTCTTTATCCCTTTGGTCATTTTGTCCAATGTTTCCTGATAGATCGGTCGATCGTCGTCACTGGCCATTTCTATGGCTTTATTTTGCCAATTAATCGCCTTGTCTTTTTCACCTTTTTTATAAAGTAAGTTGGCGTATGTATCTAAGAATGCTGAGCTGGGATCTTCTATGATAGATTTTTTGCTCCAGCTGATCGCTGCGTCGATACATTCGGGGTCACTGCTGTTATTAAAAATCGTCCAGGCAAAGGTATTCAATTGATGTGCTGTGAAATCCTCTGATGATAGGTAATCATTGATGGTGTTTTTCATAGCCACGTAATTCTTGACCTGAAGATAGTAGTGGGCTTTGATCTTTTTAAACATCGGAACGAAATCTATATCCGGATATTTTGCTGACAGCTCACTCTGGTAACTATCCCAGTTGGGTTCATGTTTAGCATCTATTTTAATCAGGAAAAGCTCATTAACAACTACATTCGCGAGCGTACGATTTGCGATCCCTGGTGATTCCAGCAAAATATCTATTTTTTCCTTATTGTTGCGGATCAGGTTAAAGGCTTTTGAATTTGTAAACTTGGCTGCCGCCAGAAGAATATGTACGTTTTCTTTTTTAAAAAGCTCATCGGTGCCCAAAGAATTGGCTAAAGTATTTTCAGCTTTACGTGCAGTGCTTTCGTCATAAGCGATATTTGCCGCTTTTAACATCTGTTTGGCAGTGTAGATGTCCTGCGGTCTTTTCTCAAATTTTTTTAACAGGGTATAATACTGTGTTTCGGGATAAAGTCCGTCCGATACATGGTTGACAAATTCAGGCGCATCGTTTGCGCCAACGATCCGGTGTACAGCTTCTCCGTTTGGATTAAAAATCAAAAAAGTTGGAAAAGATTGGATATTGTACTCATTGGAAATAGCACGTGCATCAGCATACCACTTTTTGACAGCAGCATTGTCCGCTTCGGTGGAGTCCATTTGGACTCTGATACTAATGAAATTTTGATTAATGGGTTGACCAACCTGTTCTAGGGGGAACACCTCATTACTCATATATTGGCAGGGGCCACACCATGTCGCAAAAAGTTCAACGAAGATAAACTTGTTTTCTGCCTTCGCTCTTTCTTTGACCTGTTTCCAACTTAATCCTTCTACAAATTTCACCCCTTTGGTCTGGGAATGTGCTAAATTCCCAAATAAAATTGCAAGGCATAATGCGATTATACTTCTCATAACTCACTGAACAACTAGATTCATAATTATGTTTAAGTTATCAAATTAATCTGAAAACAAAAACACCTCTGAAATATTAATTTCGGAGGTGTTTTAAACGATGGATAAATCGCTTATTTGATATTTATCTTCGATTTTAAATCTTTTGCCAGACCATCTTTATGTAACAGCAAAGAAGTTGTTTTATAGCGTACAAATTCTTTAGATGCATACAAGTAACCTTTGTAGTCGTTGGATGTTCCCCAAGAGTTTTTAACAATATAATACTCTTTACCATTTTGATCTTTTACCAGACCGACGATGTGCATACCATGATCGTCTGTTGTTTGCCAATTGTCGAAAGCTTTTTGTCTCTCTTCAGGCGTGATCTTCATTTCTGGTTTAGGACCAACGAACATGCTTGATTTTTCTTGATCGCTCATTTGCTCGAATGGTTTTTCTGGAACATAAGCAACACCGTTTTTCCAGGAGAATCCTTTTTCTGAAACGTCAGTTGCCCAAGCGACTGTATAACCTTTTTGCAGTGCGTTGTCAATGATATCGGTTAAATCATTCATCTGAACATTGTAGAAACGATCAAATGACCAGTTATCTGGGATTAACAGAACGAATTGGCTATAATAAGGGTGGTCAGTAACTGAAGCAATACCAACATAATCATCTGGATTGATACCAATTACCTGATCAGCAAAGGTACGTGGCGTATAGGATTTGCCATTGTAATCAAATTTTTCAGGAACTTCACCTAAGTAAGAGTCCATTGCTGCGGTATACGCTTTTTCCCAGTTTGGAGTCAAACCTTTACCTTTTACAATCGAGCCTAGCATTGCATCAAGCATTGATGTCATTTCACCAAAGTTGTTGAGTGTGGTACCATAATGAAGGCCTGTATAAGCTGACTGTGGCATTGTGCCATATTTGCGGAATGAATTCAATACATCATGGAATTGACCACCTTCACCCAATGATAATCCACCGTGAAGACGTACATAGGTACGTGCTTTATCTAAGTACGTATTACGTGCTGTATATATCTGAGAAATCTCAATAGGTTTTTTACCCATACGGATCATTTCGGATTCTAGAAAAGAGTTTCCTGAATAAGACCAACATGTACCCGAAGAACCTTGGTTCTTGATCGAAGTATTACCTAGATTGATAACTTCTGTAAATGTAAATCCAGATTTGCTATTGTCATTTTGATTTGCTTTTAGGGCATTGATCAAATTGTCTTGTGCTTGTACTTGGAAGGAAGCTGCAAAAAGAGAGGCAGCTAGTACAATCGATTTATTCCAATTCATTTGTTAGTATTTTGTTAATTTAAAGTGGTGCTAAATTAAATAAATAAAATTTAGTAAGGCAAATTCCTCTGTAAAATAATTGTTCTTAAAAATGGGCTATAATTTAGGCCCTTTTGACGCAGGACAGGAGGAGTAAAAACTAGGCTAAAATATTGAAAAGCAAAGGGTCGTAATTTTTACGACCCTTTGCTTTTATTTTTATTCGGCAATCTCTTTATGCTTTGGAAAGAGTAGCGAAGCGATAATACTTAAGGCAAGGATACCGATGATTACAATCAACGAATGCGTCGTTGTAAAGCCAACTTCTGCCAACCAGTGATGTAATAACATCTTCAGACCAATGAAGACCAATAGAAAAGCTAACCCGACTTTTAAATATTGGAACTTATGGATAATATTGACCAATAAGAAGAACATGGAGCGTAGTCCAAGGATGGCGAAGATATTAGAGAAGAATACCACATAAGGATCTTTGGTAACCGAGAAAATTGCGGGAATAGAATCCACGGCGAAAATTAGATCGGTAAATTCAATCACTAACAAAACCAAAAATAGAGGTGTCATGTATTTCACGCCGTTCTCGATATGGAAAAAGTGACCGCCATCTAATTTAGGGGTTACCTTGAAATATTTAGACGCAAATTTGACAACAGGGTGGTTTTGAGGATCGACCTCTTCCTCTTGGTTCCGATTGATAAACATCTTGACACCGGTGAATACCAAGAATGCACCAAAGACATATAGAATCCAGCCAAATTTGGCGATTAAGGTTGCGCCAAGGAATATAAATAGAAATCGCATAACGATGGCACCTAGAATCCCCCAGACCAAAACTTTATGGTAGTATTTTTCGGGAATTCCAAATGATGTGAAGAGCAGTACCATCACGAAAATATTATCGACAGAGAGTGCGTACTCAACAACATATCCTGTTAAATATTCCAAGCCTAAGTTGTTATTATAGGCGGCTAAACTTGCGGCAAGATCACCGGGAATAATCTTAATATCGTGGTGATGTTTTGTAATGACTTCCTGCAGATGGTTTAGATCATGAATATTATGCAATTCAAATCCATACTGACGGAGCAACCAATAGAAGCCTAATGAGAATAATACCCATACGGCACTCATAATTGCGGCAGTCTTTAAGCTAACAGGTTTATCACCCTTAGAAAATAGTCCAAGGTCAATTGCTAGCATCAGTGCAATGAAGATCAGGAAACCTCCAAAAAACATTAATTCGTGACTCATTATTTTTTTCTTTCTGTTGTATATTTTACCAATTGCAGTAATCCTTCTTTGTATTCGCTATCTGGAAAATCTTCCAGAATGCGAAATGCATCTTGTTGATATTCCAGCATTTTGTTTGTTGCATAGGCTAGTCCACCGCTGTTGCGTACAAAATCGATAACTTCAGCAACCTTTTTGGGGTCTTCATTATGGTTTCGAACCAGATTGATGATTCGCCGCTTTTCGCTGGAGCTTGTCTGATTTAAGGCATGGATCAACGGCAATGTCATTTTCTTCTCTTTGATATCATTCCCCAGGGGCTTACCCACGTCATCCAGACCAAAATCAAATAAGTCATCCTTTATCTGAAAAGCAATACCAATTTTCTCTCCAAATTGGTGCAGTTTCTCTACCGTCTCTTGATCCGCATTGGATGACGCAGATCCACAGGCGCAGCAGGAAGCAATTAACGATGCTGTTTTTTTCCGGATGACCTCAAAGTATATGGATTCTTCAATATCCAGTTTACGCGCTTTTTCGATCTGGAGTAATTCCCCTTCACTCATCTGGTCGACCGCTTCCGAAACAATTTTTAACAGATGGTAGTCCTGATGTTTGACAGAAAGCAGTAAACCCCTTGACAGTAAAAAATCACCAACCAGTACTGCAATCTTATTTTTCCAGAGCGCATTGATTGAAAAGAAGCCTCTACGTTCGTAAGAGTTATCCACGACATCATCGTGAACAAGCGAAGCTGTATGCAGTAATTCAACCAAAGCAGCACCGCGGTAGGTAGATTCATTAATCCCATTGCAGATGCCCGCCGAAAAAAACACAAACATAGGTCGCATTTGTTTGCCTTTACGCTTGATCAGATATTGCGTGATACGATCCAACAAGGGAACGGAGCTTTTCATCGATGCTTTGAATTTCTTTTCAAAAGCTTCAAGTTCGTGGATAATAGGGCGTTGGATCTCTGTTAATTTTGACATGAATTGGAATGAAACACCAAAAAAGTTAAAGCTTAAAGATAGTAATTTTGTTACAACTCATCGACTGCTCGCTCAAGATTTTTGTACCATTCTTCTCCATACGTACGGATCAGGGGATCCTTTAGAAATTTATATACGGGCACTTGTAGTTCTTTGCCAAAACTACAAGCGTCTTTGCATATATGCCAACGGTCGTAATGAAGGACATCAAATTCCGGATAATGTGTCGTACGGATAGGATAGAGGTGACAGGAAACAGGTTTCCGCCAGTGGATTTCACCCAGTTCATAAGCCTTTTCGATTGCACATTTGGTAATGCCGTTTTCCCAGGTTACATAGGCACATTCCTTGTGTCCATCAACACATGTCGTGGTTAGATCACCATCTACGTCAATGACGTATTTCCCTTGTTCTTCGATGGCCTCAATGCCCTTCTCCGTCATATAGGGCTTTACCTTGGGGTATATTTCCTCCAGAATTGCCTTTTCACTTTCCAACAAAGGTGCTCCCGAGTCTCCCTCGATACAGCATATTCCTTTACATTTTGATAGGTTGCATACAAAATCATTGTTAATCAGATCTTCATGTACCAACACATTTCCTACTTCAATCATTCTAATTATTTTGAGTAGCTTGCTTTTTGCCCCAATTTATATTTTAGTCCGCTCGCTTCCAGAAGTTCTAAGGTAACAGAGCCAATTAAAATATCGACATTGGCCTTCACTGGAATACGGTTACCATCATTGGTTACCCAGAGATAAAGCTTGCTATTTTTTTTAAAGATACGCCCCGGTTTAATTTCGGGACTGAATTTTAGGCATTCCAATGTGCCCAATTCTGTTTTTATTTTTTCGATTCCAATATACTGTATGCCTAAAGTGGCTATTTCATCATTCAAAAAATAAGTCAGTTTAAAGGATTCACCCGGCTTGACCGAAGTTAAGTCCAGATTGCGGGCGAAATAATAGGACGATAGCAAATCAAAGGTCTGATCCACCTTGGATGTAAATGTTCCTTTATTTCCGTTCACCGTACGTGTGTCCTGATTGAAACGTACTTTGTCATTCCGTCTGTAGCCTCCCTCACGGATGTTTTCAGTATAATAGTAAGGCAAAAATGTCTTGCTATTTATATACGAGTTGTATTCGTTTCTTACGGTATAGATGGCAAAAGCTCCTGCTGTTTTACCAGCGGCATACAGATGAAAGGAGGGATTTCCAAATCCGTCTTTCGTATCGCCAACAGTCAACGTTCCCGTTGCAGCTGAAATAATTCCATAGCGGAGTTTATACTTTAATTTCTCTCCACCTTTAAATGCAGATTCTTTTAAATGGGGTAAATCCTGAGCGAAAACTGTACTTACAAAAACTGATAAGTAAAGGAGCAATGTCGATATAAGTTTCATGTACGTAAGTTTACGAAAATTGTTTGAAAAAGAGATGTTAATTTCATCAGAATAAATTGTCTCTTTAAGGTGATGAAACCCACATGAGCCCGCTGCTTATACTTGTTTGTCAGCTGCTTTTGGCGCTTGAGGACTTCTTTTAAAAACTGGAACCGTTGAACAGGGTTCTCCATACATAATACTTTTCGCTACTTTACTGAGTTTTACCGTGAATTGGACAAATGTCGATTCAGGGATATATGTATCTCCACAGCCCTTAACAACTACCCTTTGATCCCGAAACTGTTCCATGTCAATTTGGTCAATAGCGGTCGCATACTGTATACGTAACAGCTCTTCTAAATCGCCAAAGACAACAGTCGAAGCATATGGCTCTAACTTATTTGCCAGTAGCATATAAGCCCATGTTGGGACAATAGCATCTGCTGTGCATGTGATGGCAATATGCTTATTTGTATATTGTGACCAATCGTGTGTTTTGATGAACTCGCGGAAATCTTTTTCCCTTAATATCAGACCATGGAACAAATTCTCCTTGATATCATATAGGACATTGTCGGTCTTCGGATGATAATCTGCCAGATCAACTGTCACTAATCCACTTTGTGCAACTTTATTGACAATATTTGTTTGAATTTTCATAACTATTCTATCAAAAAAAAGCCGGACGATAATTCGTCCGGCTACAAATTTACTTAAAAATCTTCTAAAAGAATTTCACTCTATTGTCAATGATTTCAGCTTTGTCTTGTAATGCACGGAAAATAGATCCCCAAGCACGTTGTGCTTTCGCTGCAAGCATTTGTTTCTTTTGTCCGTTGATATCAGAGATCGCTGATGGATTTGTGAAACCATTTACCTGTACGACATATACACCTGTATTTCCTTCAATTGCTTTAGAAGGTTTGTTTGGTTGAAGTCCAAAGACTGTACCCACTACAGCATTCTCTAAGGCTACACCAGGAATAACAGGATTGGCAAATACCACATTCTCCACATGGATAGCCGATTTGCCGACTTTTTGAGCTACTTGGTCAATTGAAGAAGCTCCAGCTAAAGCTTTACCAAATTTTTCTTTTAAGACTTTAGCTTTAACCATGTTTTTAACCGCAGGCTCGATATCTTTTTTCACAGCATCCAGAGAAAGTACGCCTTTCGGTTGTACATTCACTAGACTCGCCAAGATATAAGAAGTTTCAGTTTCAAATACCTTATCTGAGATATCACCTTTTTTAGCTTCGAAAGCCCATTTTATCAAATCGCGAGGTGCTTCAGTACCATCAAGTACATTGTCCATTGCAGTAACACGTGATGCAGTTTTGGCTTCTAGACCAAGTTTTTTAGCCTCTTGTGCGAAGTTCTGAGCCGTTGCAGCAGATAAGAAAGCTGTTGCCTTGCTGTGTGCATTATTTAAAGTCTCTTTACCACTATTGATTACTTTATCGATGATAGCAACCTTAGCGTATTTTGCTGTACCGATTTGCTGCTCAATTTTGATGATATGAACACCATATTGTGTTTTGACAACTTTAATGTCTCCGGTTTTTCCTTCGAATACTGCTTTTTCAAATTCTGGAAGCATGCGGCCTCTTGTAAAAGTACCAAGCTCACCACCATTTGCTTTACTTCCTGGGTCATTGCTGAACTGAATAGCTAAAGCAGCGAAGTTGTCACCTTTTTGGATTAATCCTTTGATAGAGTCAGCTTTTGCAAATGCTTTGTCTACGCCACCTTCTGCAGTAGGATCTAACAAGATGTGTGAAGCTTTTACTGAATCCGGACCTACGACAGTTGAAACCACTTTTGCAATTTCATAAGCGCCATTGCTTAGGAAAGGACCTACAGTAGTACCTGCAGCTACATTGAAGACTACAGAATCCAAAGAAGGACTCAATTGGCCTTTTTTCACATAGGTGAAAGGATACTTGTTGTCCGAATTGATGGATGCATATAATGAATCATCCTTTGCAACGATAAGATCTTGTTTCAACTTGTCAATAGCTTCTTTTACAGCCAATGAATCCTTCGCAAGAGGTTTTGCGTCTACCGTAACGTATTGAATCGCACGAGTTTCCTCTTGTGTTTTGAACATGCTTTTATGTTCATTATAGTATTCTTGGAAATCGGCGTCAGTCACTTTAGCCTCAGCATCTTTTACAGAAGCGTAGTCTAAAAGAATGTATTTGAAGTTCGCCAATTTATTACGTTCTTGGTATTCTTCGTTTGCTTCCAATGAAGTTACGTATACACTGTTCGAAAGCAATTCGCCATACTTGCTGCTTAAGCGTTCATCTTTCACACCCCCAAGTAAAGCTTCCCACTGATCAGCCATGGCTTGGTTGCCAGCTGTATTGATTTGGCTTATAAAAGTCGACAACTGACCACGGTTAAACTGTCCCGTTTGCGGGTCAGTAAATGCCTGAACGATCTGAGCTGAAGGATTTGGCCCTTGTACTAGATCATTTAATTCCTTACTACCTACTGTCAAACCGATTTTTTCAATCTCTTTTCTCAAGATTTCTCTGGATAAGAATTGATTCCAAACCTGTTGTACGGCGTATGTTCTCATTTGAGGAGTAACAGCGCCACCCATTTGTTGTTTGAACATTTCTTCTGCTTGTTCCACCTGTTGGTTGAACGCAGGATATTCAATTTCAGTTCCGTTGACTTCCCCTACACGATTTTGATGTCTAGCCCAGAAAGGAGCCCCTCCTCGAACGACATCGCCTAGTAAAAATGCTAAAATTGCGATAGCCATGGCTGCGGTCAAGATGACACCAGCTTTGTTACGCAAAAAGCCCATTAATCCCATAGTCTGCTTATTGTGTTTATATTGTGTAAATACTTGTATTTCGTTAATTTATGCATAGCATAGCAAAATGCGGTGCAAGATACAATTTTTATAAAAAAAAACGGAATATTTTCCTGAATGTAATAAAACAAATTTGAAAAGTATTTGTATTGCGCTATTTTTTATTAGAGGTGGTCTTGATCAGGTGACGGTAATATCCTTTAAGTAATCTGTGACAGAGTTGCTTACATGATCTACCTGCCAGTAGGTATGTTTAGGCTAATAATAACATGAAAGCAGGGAGCCCAATGAAAGTATAAGCTCTCTATCTATCTATGGACGGAAATAGACTGTTATCCTTGATTATAATGACACCAGTTGCATTCTGTATATTGGCATGTAACAGATCCTTGTCGGATGTAAAAGATGATCCCTGTAGGTTCCCCCTTTGATCTTTAAAAAATGCCTGGACAGGAACATTGTTGTAAAAAGTTTTATTGGGATCCTTAGCTCCTTCATCATAGACGATTTCTTCCGTTTTCATAATAGACCCATCGGCCATGGTGACAATGACGTTTTTGGTAAAGACGGTTATTTTCTCTTTTTCTTTCCTAATTGCATAGTCAGAGGTAATACGCTGTGTTTCCTTTAGCTTTTCATCATAGAAGATGATTTTTATGCTTTTTGGAAACTCATAGACTTCTGTACTATCGTGTTTGATCCGCATTTCGGGTGCGGTTAGGTTAGCTTTAACCCGGGTTGAATCACTATAAATGACATCCACATGGCGTGAAATGTCCACAGCTTCTTCTTTTTTTAAGTTGGCGATCCGGTCAACTTCCTTTAGATCTGGCTCACAGGAAGTCAATAAGAGCGCCCCTAGCAAAAATTGAATTACCAGGGGCGATATATTTTGTAATATGAATAGTTCAGATACTTTGCGTACCATTATCTTAGTCAAATTGATTTCTTCTAAACCAACGATCATTTAGCGTAAAGCCGATATTGAAGTTGATATAACGTTCACGTAACAGGCCATTGGCTACTTTGCCCATTTGGCCAAATTCTGCAGAAAAATTGATCTTGGAGAAAGCACTTGAATATTGCGTTCTGGCCAATGGTAAGCCCACACCCACTGTTACGGCCATATCATTGATATCTTGACCGGCTAGAAAATACTGAGTTTTGTTGTATCTAAAACCAAGACGATAATCTACGTGGTTTAGGTAGTTGAGCGAAGATCTATCAGGTGTCAACTGACCACCAACTGATACACCATAGTTTTTGCGTAACTCGCCTTCACCATTTCTGACCTGAAATCTTGACCAGTCTGCATATTTGAAGTCTGCCCCAACCAACCATTTGCCATTTCGTGCAAGGGTGACACCTATATTGTGTTTTAATGGAAGCGTCAAATGCCTGCTGGTGCGCTCAGACATATACGTTGTATCTATTGGAATATTTTGATTGTCCGGATCTGATGATGGTTGAGTCCTTGTGTCGAAAATTGTTGTTCGCTCTTTTATATCGTTGTTCAGCGATCCTGAATAACCAAAGGTCAAAGCATACTCTTTGCCTATAGGCTGTTCGTATTGTAAACCATAATCAAAGATAATACCTTGGATTTCACGTTTATTTTGACGTTGCGGATTCAAAGCTCCAGAGGATAAAGGAAATTCAACACGGCTATAGTCATTTAATGTACCAAATAGGTATGACATATTCGCACCGACACTCAGTCCTTTATAAACACGCACACCCCAACCTGCATAAGCTTTTGTTAGGCCACCTTCCCCTGTAAAAACCTTGTTGAAGGTCTGCGAATTGATACTTTCCTGTGAATTAGTACGATAGCCCACATCCGAAAATGGCAATAACCCCAAACTGATACCACCAAACTTTTGCATTGGAAAAGTCATGGTAATATGACTAAATGCAAAATCAGCAGTATTCGCAGATCTAGTTGTTGATTTTAGTTGCGTGTAGTTGCCATATAGCCCTGCATCAAATACACTAAGCCGCGCAGCAGAGTAAGATGCCGGATTGCTCGGGTTGGTATTGTAATAGATGCCATCTAATGTACGGATAGCCGTACTGATACCCCCCATAGCTCTATACTGAGGTAATAAATCTTCACGTATCTGACCTATCCCCAATTGAGAATAAGGTGAAGCGGATGTCGTTTTTTGGGCAAATGCGGTAGTAGAACTAGCTAAAATTCCACCTGCTAACAACAGTTGGAGTGATTTATTTCTTAGAGAGCTTATAAAGCGTTTCTGCATGGTCAATCTATAAAATTGAGAAACTAATGTTTATTTAGTTTTTGTGAAATCTTTGAGTTTTTTGACTCGTGTAATTAAATGTTCTTTGCTTTTAATCGCATACAAAACTATTCAATTTTTGTGAGCTTGTTAAGCCGATTTTGTTAAAAAAGGTTAAACACTTGTTGTACAATTGTTTAGAAAAATTGAAAGTAGATTATGGTTAATGCGATGATTGCATACACGACTTCAAAAAACCATTTCTTTTTGGCATAGGTGAAGTAATAGGCCATATAAATTGCAATTGGTGGAGCGCAAAGTAAAAAGTGAGCCTCAGTTAATTTCTTGTTCCAATAAAAGGAGGCTACAGCTAAGCATAACATGAAAAATAACAACTGAAAGGATTTTCGGATATGCACAATACTCTTGAAAAAATTGTCTTTGAGGATCAACAAGAAGAGGATCAGTGTAAAGAGCACTGGGACCAGTACCAGGTAATCAAATAATTGGATACGGATGGCCGTTGGGAACTTGTAGGTGAATGGCAACCATATGGTGTAAAACAATTCCATTTTTCCTACCCATAAATAGATTACCCCTAGTATAAAATAGATTGTAGCCAATCCCAATAGTGGTGTGATCCATTCACGCCAATTGAATGGCCTAAAAATAAGTAGGGCGATCCAAAGCAGGAAGAACATGCTCAAAAAAGGAAAGTAGATCAGACTGCCTATGCCAACAATCATCCCCAGATCGAACATTTCCGCCTTTACGTCTGTCTGGCGATAGAGAGAAAGCAATTTGCTTAACATCCAGATCGAAATAAAGTTACAGATAAGGGTGGGCGACAGAACCAGAAAAGGTAAAAATAAACTGGCCAGCGTCATATACATCAACGCGACCAGAAAACTAGGTTTTCCCAGTAGATTGAAATGGCTTGTGACCCGATTCAGTATCGTCGCCTGAAAAATGGTAAGGATCAGCGTGATAAAGACGTTAGTTGCCGGAGAGAGATTGATTAAATTGTTTTCTCCCAGTAGATTCCCAAGTGCAGGTTCAAAAATTACAGAATCAAGTTTATCCGGTACGTGTAAGAATATGCCAAGGCATAATACAAAACCCACAAGGGATAAAAATAGGATATTTATTGGTGTGTAATTTCTGAACTGACTGATAATCATGATGCGCGATAAATATTTGACTATTTATTCTTTTTCTCCAACTTCGTTATACGACGGTCAAGCAAGAAAAGAAAGAAGGCTAGACCTAGAAAAATGACCAACATCACGAGAACAACCACATAGATTTTGCCCTCACTACGCAAGCCTGTTGCCATATCAACGTCATCCTGCGCAAATGTGCTTAAAGTTGATAAGATTAATAATGCAATTGACAATGTTATTTTTTTCATGCTATTTATTTGTCTTTTAATGGCTGATTAGGACCTGTGTAAATAAAAAAGCATTGTTTGCCAATATTATCTACTCTTTGGTTTTATCAGACTTCTATTTTTTATCGATGTTGTCGCCGTATGAAATCCAGTATTAATTTATGCTGGAGAATGTTTTGGCGATCGCTATTTTTACCTTTTTTATTGAGCCTAAGCTCGTTGTTGACTGGGGATCTCTTCAAAGACATGAAAAATACCCTGCCACTTATTCTTATTGATGATCACAACTAGCTTTCCTGCTCTTTTCTTTCCAATAAACGTACTCTATAGCGGAGTGAACAAATCCAGAAAGCGATCATCGGCCATCCGATCATTGCGGCATAAAATGTTGGACGAAGCTCGTTACTCATTTGTAGCTGGCCAAAAGTAGCATTACCACCACTTCCGGGGTGAAGCGAATCTGTCATTTTTGGCAGAATATAGAGCAGTACAATAATGATCGGAAATGCAAAGATATTGTAGACGGCAGATATTTTCGCCCTTTTTTGCTCTTCTTCGAGCGCATTGCGGAGCACGAGGTAGGCCAGATACATTAAAGTCGCTATTGCCGAACCATTTAATTTGGGGTCATTTGGCCAAGGCTCTCCCCAGGTGATATTTGCCCACAACATTCCTGTTGCCAAGCCAAAAAAACAAAAAGTAATACCTGTATTGACCGCTTCAATAGCCATTAGGTCATATTCTTGTTTTCCTGTATTGAGGTATTTGATGCTATAAATAACTGAAATCAGATACATCACGATCATTGCAGACCACATCGGGACGTGGAAATAGACGTTTCGGATGCTTTCGTGAAGGATAAATAAGCGTGGAACAGGGCCCAGAAGACCATTGATAATGACTGCACAGATAATCAGGACAGCTAATATTTTCCACCATTTTTTTCTCATGGTAAATTGAATTTAATGTGTTTTCAATTCTAAAATTTAATCTCGCCAAAGGTACGGAAATAACAATAAAGAAATAGTGATCGTGATTACATTAATTGCGAGTAATACAATTATTTCCCTTGTACTTGCCGCCCTTTCCAGGCCTTCTATGGCGTTATGGGAGAGCTTGATCAATACGATCAATAAGGGGATGATAGCCGGAAAACTCAAAATAGCCATGAGCGTACTGTTGTTTCCAGCTTTGGAACTTATGCCAGAAATCATGGTAAATACACTGGCAAAACTGATACTACCGAGAATGACTGAAATGAAATATAGTGTGGGATCCCCAAGTGGATTTTTGAATATGATTGAATAGACGAAATAAGCAATGGTCGCCAAGATGATCATCAATAACATATTGTAAATAACCTTGGCAAGGATAATCGCTCTTGGGTCAACTAGTGAATAGTAATAGAGCTGTCGGTTGGGATTTTCCTGAACAAAACTCTTGTTGATTGCATTGATTGAAGCGAATAACATAATAATCCAAAACAATGCATTCCAAACCGTAGTATCTACTGACTTGAATGCCTGATAACAAACAAATACAGTAGATACGACATATAGTAGGATTCCGTTGATGGCATATTTTGATCGCCATTCCAGAATAATGTCTTTAAGAATCAAAGTTTTTACCTGTTGCAGTAAAGTCATATGCCGCAAAGATACGAATGTATTTTAACCACAGGAGGTAGTTAAACCATCAATTCTTAAAAAAATGTTTTTTTTACTTATGCATTAGAAATTTTTGATTTAGCAGCATCGGTTGTGTTGTCGATTTTACTTGCTAAATTCTGAGCTGCATTGTTTGCGTGGTCCAAAGCCTCTCTGCCGGCTTCTTTTGCTTTGTTTTTCAATGCATCGGCATCATCTGAAGCTTTACTGAAAGCAGCTTGAGCTTTTGATTTTAAGTTGTCCAACTCAGCAGAAGCTCTATTTGCTAACTTTTGTGCTTTTCTAGCTTCTTTTTTCGAAAGATCCTTCAATGACTTAGTTAAGCTTTTGATGCCATCATTTGCACGATCTAATTGTTTTTTCCCGTCATCTGTTCCTAAAAGATACCATGCAGCAGCTCCCGCAGCCAATCCTAACAAAGCAAATGCCACTAATCCATTTTTATTTTTCATAATTCTTCTATTTTATTGTGTATTCAAATGATAATCAAGTATGATACCAAATGAACAATCTCTGGGACAATTTGTTTAAAAAGAATCAATAATTAACAAAATTTTACATATCTACCTTTTGCTGTTTGGATTGCAAGGTGTACAGGTGTCTATAGAGGCCAGTTTCTTTCTGTAGTAATTCGAAATGTGTTCCACTCTCCGAAACAACCCCATTTTCGACCACAATGATTTTGTCCGCATCGATGATCGTAGAAAGCCTATGTGCAATGATAACAGAAGTACGTCCGCGCATTAATTCTTCTAAGGCATCTTGAACTTGACGTTCAGACTCTGAATCTAAAGAGGATGTTGCTTCATCTAAGATCAAAATAGCAGGATCTTTGAGTAGCGCACGGGCGATGGCGATGCGTTGACGTTGTCCGCCAGAAAGTTTTACCCCGCGTTCCCCGACGATAGTATCATAGCCTTCCGGGAAATTTAATATAAATTGATGTGCATTGGCACGTTGGGCTGCTTCAATTATTTCGGCTTCGGTAGCATCTAATTTACCATAAGCGATATTTTCGCGAATAGTTCCGCCAAATAATAAAACGTCCTGTGGTACAATGGCAACTTGGTTTCGTATGTCACAGAGGTCAAAGTCTGAGGCCGGCTTACCATCATAAAGTACCTCACCTTTATTGTTTGTATAAAATTGTAGTATTAAAGATGCGATGGTTGATTTACCGGTCCCGCTAGGACCGACTATGGCAATTTTATCTCCGGCATTGGCCGTAAAATTAATGTCTTTGAGAATTTCAATATCCGGTCGGCTAGGGTAGGCAAATGCCACATGATTGAAGCGGAGATCTCCACTCATCTTTTTACGGATATCTTTGCAGCTCGGTTCAACCTTGATATCTTCCTGTGGCTCATCAAGAATTTCCAGGATCCTTTCACTCGCACCCAGCGAGCGTTGGATGTTCGAGTATAATTCTGGTAAACTACCCATTGACCCGGCGACAAACATAGAATACAGGATATAAGTCGTTAGATCCCCAACAGATATCTCGTGGATAGATACTAATGCCGCACCATACCAGATTACAGCTATAACAGCTCCGAAAATACAGAATATGATAAAGGAAGCAAAGGCGCCCCGAAAGGTTGCTCCCTTGACGGCTAATTTGACAACAGAGTCCATCTGATTACTGTAGCGGTTGAATTCAAAGTATTCGTTCACAAAAGCTTTTACATTGCTGATGCCTAATAATGTTTCTTGAACAATACTATTTGACTCCGCCATCTTATCCTGAGCTTGTCTGGATAATTCGCGGATGAATTTCCCAAAGACAATGGCTGCAACAACAATAACAGGTAATATGCATAGATTCATCAAGGCCAATTTGGGTGATACCCAGACCAGTAGAAATACACCAAAACACAGACTGATCAATTGTCTTAAAATTTCAGCCAATGTGGTCGTCAGGGTGTCTTGGATCTGGGATAGATCTGCAGACAATCTGCTGTTTAGTTCTCCAACACGACGGTTGGCGAAAAATTCGATGGGCAAGGAGATGAGTTTATGATAGGTGTCTTTACGGATTTTCGCCAAAGCACGTTCTCCGATCTCGACAAAGATACGGATACGGAAAAATGAAACAATAGAGGTGAACGATAGGATAACAAAAGCCACCCCGCCGATATAATAAACTTCAGGAGTTAACCAAGAGTAGGTTTGTTTGCCTTGAGCAGCGTCAATCATAGCACCCAGTAGTGCTGGGAAAGTCAGCATCGAAAGACTGGATAATGCCAGAAATAACATTCCGATTCCAAACTTAACCCGATAAGGCCTTAAATAGGTCATTATTTTCGAAGCCCGCAATAGGAGCTCCTTATTTAACTTTGGTTTTGGTAGATCTTCTTCTTGTTTATTACCACTATTGAAACCTCTTGCCATAATCCGCTACTTCAATGTTTTGTTGCGAGGACAAATGTAAAGAGATTAAAAATATTTTGCTATCATACTTTGGTCAATTTTTTGGCTTTTTGCCTATTTTAATCAACTAAAGTTATATTTTGACCTGTTTTATTGGTACATGTCACCGATTGATAGGGGTAGATCCAAAAGGGCTAGCCTGAATTTTTGCCACTGAGCGCCGATTTTTGTGTATGGCTACGATACAATAAAGCTGCTACGATAATAATGACAAGTAAAGCGATATAAAGCCATAAATTACCAGCCAGACCCTTTCCTTCGGTTTTGTCTAACTCTGTCCGCAGTCGTTCATTCTCGTTTTGAAGTTTATTGATCGTACCCATGTAAGCAGAGATCTGTTTGTCATATTCAGTCGCCATCTGTCGAAATTTGTCCTTTTCGAAATCTTTGATTTTTAACAGCTGCTGTGTCTCCAAGAAAATGTTGTTGTCTGTGATCACGACATCCTTCAGGATATCGATGCTTTTTTGCATATCGCCTTTGGATTTGAATAGGCCAAAAAGGCCTGTTTTCTGGGTGAGGCTCGTATCATAGGCGCCAAACTTCTGTTGCCGTGCATCGAGTAGGCTGTTGACAAGTTTGCGTTGTACCTCAAAAGCACTGGAATCTGCATTTTCCTGTGCTTTCGGATGTCCAAGGCTAAACAATAGCAGGAAAGATAGTAGTGTGTGTTTTAAAGATTTCATACCTAAATTTGAACAATCAATCTGAAATTAACGTTACTGAAATCGCATCTATTTGTCAAAAGGCAAAGTGAGAACTGACAAATCCGCAAAATCCAGTGTTAAACTGCCAAAACCCCATTGGGTATTTTAGGGACAGATTGAAGTGAATAAACTATTTCTAGAAATGAATTTATGAAATTAATCTTTAAATTCGATACGAATGACATTGGAATCGTCATCGTGAAGCCCCAAGAGTTGGCTTGCGTTGCCTTTGTTGATGGCAATTTCTAAGTAATTACTGATACCAAAAAGACACAATTTTTCACCCTCACCGACTTCGTTGTAATGCCAGGAAAGATTGGTTATTGTTTCATTGCGTTTGAAATACAAGATAAAATTTCGTCCCTTTTGGACTTTATTGAACAGATCTTTGGAAATATTGGTAATGGCATTGCCAAAAGCGTCGACGTAAATGACATTGCCACGGATCATGTCTTTGTCAAAGATCGGTTGTAAAGTGACTTTTTCTATCAGTTGATGCATGGGGGTGCCGACATCTTTCAGTTTGCCTCCTTTTGCAATATGACAGGCAGATTTTGACAGAATATCTGCAAGGGGAAAATGGAGGTATCTCAGGTCCTGCATCAAATTGAGTTCGTACAATTCCTGTGGTTCATTTCCATTCAACAGTAAACTGAAAATTCCATTGTCTGCACCAACAAAATAATGATCCCTGTATTTCATGCCGATGTATTTGGATTCTTCATGAAATAGGGTATTGATGCCGATGATATGTACTGTTCCTTTTGGAAAATAATGATACGCATTACCAAGTACAAAGGCTGCGCGCGGAATATTAAATGCAGGGATCTCGTGGGTGATATCGACAATATTAACATCAGACAACTGCGTTAAAAGGCTCCCTTTTAGCGCAGCTTGGTAAAAATCTTTATGTCCTAGATCTGTCGTTAACGTAATTACTGCCATTATAATCTATAAGTAGACCGAATTGCTGTCAAATTCCCTTTTTGAATGAATAGAAATAGATCTCCTGTCGTTTGCATATTCTGTTCCTGAAAATCTATTCAAATAGAGGACAAAATTACTATTTATCAGCTGATTTGTAAAGTTAATTGAAGAACTTATTTTGAATATAACTTTTTTCAATTGATATACACAAACATAGCTTTTATTTCTACTGTAAAGAATTGGTTTGTGTACCTTGAAGATCCACTTTTAAAAGCGAAACTTATGTATGAAACGTAAAAAAAATAATTTGGTTTTCTTTTTGCAAAAATCTCATCTGGATGGCCTTTTTTCTCATTAGAATACGTTAATTTTGAATGGTATTACGTATAAGAGCTATTGCGTAATAGCTACAATCTAATTATTTCTAAAATAGGATAAAATTTGAACGAATTACTAATTGCATTAGATGGTCTGAATTTACCCATATTATGGGGAGCAGACAATGAGCACTTTGATTATTTGAAGAAACAATTCCCAAAATTGCGGATTGTAGCTCGTGGAAGTGAAATGAAAGTGCTGGGAGATGCGAAGGAATTGGAACTATTTGAGCAATCGTTTAAGGAAGTTATGGCTCATCTAGAGAAATTCAACAACATTACCATGTTGGATTTTGAAAATCTCCTAGGGGCGAGCGCAGGCTCAGCCGCGCAGCAGGAAAAGGAGATTGCGGCCAAGAATGCGGCATTTGGTTCCGAACCCATTGTTTATGGACCTAATGGTGTGATTGTTCGGGCCCGTACGGCCAACCAACGACGGATGGTTGATAGTATTTCCAAAAATGACATCTTATTTGCCATTGGCCCAGCAGGAACAGGGAAAACATATACAGCTGTTGCATTGGCGGTCAGAGCGCTTCGCAATAAGGAAATCAAACGGATCATCTTGACCAGGCCGGCTGTAGAAGCGGGAGAAAACTTGGGTTTTTTACCTGGGGACCTGAAGGAAAAGGTCGATCCTTATTTGAGACCACTTTATGATGCGCTTGACGATATGATCCCAGCCGAGAAACTAAAAGGATATTTAGAAAACCGTACGATCGAGGTTGCACCATTGGCATTTATGCGGGGGCGTACGCTTGATAACTGTTTTGTTATTTTGGATGAAGCCCAAAATGCAACGGATATGCAGTTGAAGATGTTTTTGACTCGTATGGGACCTACCGCAAAATTTATTGTTACTGGTGACATGACGCAGGTCGATCTCCCCAAAAAGAATCAATCCGGACTTTCGACATCAATCCGTTTGCTGGAAAATATTGAAGGTATCGATATTATTCACCTGAGTGGCGGCGATGTGGTTCGTCATAAATTGGTGCGACGTATTTTGGAAGCATACGGCGATATTTAATCAATAACTACTGACATAAGAATTTTACTTTGAACATGAACGCTATAAAAGAAACAAATTTCAATTTCGAAAATCAGACGGCTTTTTACAGAGGAAAGGTACGTGATGTGTATACGATTGCCGATACCTACTTGGCGATGGTAGCTTCTGACCGTATTTCTGCATTTGACGTGGTACTTCCTCGACCTATCCCTTATAAAGGGCAGGTGTTAAATCAGATTGCAGCTAAATTTTTAAAAGCGACAGCTGATATTATCCCCAATTGGGTTGTATCTGTACCAGATCCTAGTGTGACTATAGGTCAAATGTGTGAGCCGTTTAAAGTAGAAATGGTAATCCGTGGCTATCTATCTGGGCATGCTTGGCGAGAATACGCCGCTGGGAAACGTGAAGTCTGTGGAGAGTCTCTTCCTGAAGGAATGAAAGAAAATGATAAATTGCCAGAACCAATTATTACACCAACGACCAAAGCAGCCGTGGGTCACGATGAGGACATTTCTCGAGTGGATATTTTGAAAAAAGGTATTGTAAGTGAAGAAGATTATGTGCAATTGGAGAAATATACCAAAGCATTGTTTCAACGCGGAACTGAAATTGCAGCACAAAGAGGATTGATTTTAGTGGATACCAAATATGAATTTGGTAAAAAAGATGGTAAAATAGTCTTGATTGATGAGATTCATACACCGGATTCTTCCCGTTATTTTTATGCAGATGGATATCAGGAACGTCAGGAAAATGGTGAGGCACAAAAGCAATTGTCAAAAGAGTTTGTTCGGAAGTGGTTGATCGATAATGGTTTTCAAGGTAAGGACGGGCAAGCGGTTCCGGAGATGACGGATGAAATTATTGTTTCAATTTCCGAACGCTATATTGAGCTATACGAACATATTGTTGGAGAAAAATTTGTCTATCCTGATCAAGAAAATGTATTGGAACGCGTGGAAAGAAATGTGGCAAAAGCCTTAAAAGAGCTAAATTATTAGTACATTGTATCCTCAAACTAATGAAATAGACTTATGAAGTACACTATTGATAAGCACGATCGTTATATTGTCATAGAGCCTCATGTCGAAGTGATAGATGCCGATAATGCAGCTAAACTGAAGGGGGAGTTTTTGTTGCGCAATACGATTGGTCAACGCAATATTGTTTTGGATATGATTCATGTCCAAAAGACGGATGAAGTGGGTATTCGTTTGGGGATACTGGCACACCGTTTATGTCAATCTGTTGGTGGCGTATTTATTTTGGTCAATCTTTGTCCTAAATTAATGGATATGGTTCGCGTGTCGCACCTGGATAAATCAATAAAGATTGCTCCATCACTCAAGGTTGCTGAAGATTTAATCTTTGCGCACGAATTGGAATCTGAATATCGGGGGACAATTGAGGATTAATATGAAGTTTGAAGTTCTGATATTAGGAAATAGTTCCGCGACCCCGATGTTTGATCGCCATCCGACTAGCCAAGTGTTGAACTTTAATGAGCAATTGTTTTTAATAGACTGTGGCGAGGGTACGCAGATGCAACTCAGCCGATATGGAATTAAAAGCAATCGTTTAGGACATATTTTTATTAGCCACTTACATGGAGATCACTACTTAGGTTTGGTGGGGTTGCTCTCTTCGATGCACCTGGTCGGACGTAAAAGTGATCTTCATCTATATGGCCCTGCTGCCTTAAAAGAGATTTTGGATATACAATTTCTACATTCTGAGACAGTCTTACGTTATAATCTTATTTTTCATCCGATTTCACCCGACGAGCCCGGTGTTATTTTTGAAAATCGAACAATGAAAGTAAGCACATTCCCTTTAACACATCGTATTGCCTGTACCGGTTTTCGCTTCGATGAAGGACCGCGAGCCCGCACCTTGCTCGGTGATGTGGTTCAGGCGCTCAATATTCCCACAGTCTATTATCCTGCCATAAAGAAAGGGATGGATTACGTGGATGAAAATGGGAATGTTTATCCGGCAGACCAATTGAGCTTACCTGCGCCTAAATCCAGGAGTTACGTATATTGTTCGGACACTGTACGTACTGCTGACTATCTGCCTTATGTTCAGCACGCTGATCTTATGTATCATGAATCTACGTTCCTGCATGATATGGTAGACAGAGCGAAGGAAACTTTCCATACAACAGCATTGGAGGCTGGGGAGATCGCAAAAGAAACCCATGCAAAGAAATTATTGCTGGGGCATTACTCCGCCCGTTACCGGGATTTGAACCCATTATTGGAAGAGGCACGAACGGCATTCCCAAATACCGAACTTTCTATCGAAGGGAAATGGTTTCTAGTTTAGTTTTTACACGTTTTATACCACATTTCTACAATCAAATACTTTTTAAATTGCTTATTATATTGCTTTTGATAAACAATTTATCTAAGTTTACGGCTCTAATTTTTTTATAATGGATAATCCATTCAACTTAAACAACCTATTACGGGAAAATATCAAGAAGCTCGTACCTTATTCGTCCGCTAGAGATGAATTTAAAGGGGAGGCATCCATATTGATTGATGCCAATGAAAATCCTTTTGGATCCCCACTAAACCATGATTACAACCGATACCCAGACCCTCTCCAACATCAAGTCAAAGCAAAACTTTCAAACATAAAAGGTGTACCCGCAGAAAATATTTTTTTGGGTAATGGAAGCGATGAGGCTATAGATATTTTATATCGTGCATTTTGTACACCCGGTGTGGACAATGTGATTTTAGTTCCACCTACCTATGGTATGTATGAGGTGTCTGCGAATATCAATGATATCACTTTCAAGAAGGTAAACCTAACAGCGGACTATCAATTGGATTTGGATGGTATCGCTAATGCGATAGATGCACATACCAAACTGATCTTTATCTGTTCACCTAATAATCCAACAGGAAACTCCATCCGTCGTCAGGACATAGAAACGGTATTGAATAATTTTCAGGGACTTGTTGTTGTCGATGAAGCTTATATCAATTTTTCCGCTGTGAAGTCATTTACACAGGAACTGGCTGAATATCCTAACTTGGTGGTATTGCAGACCTTATCTAAAGCATGGGGACTTGCGGCACTGCGGTTGGGCATGGCATTTGCAAGTAAAGAAATTATAGCAGTTTATAATAAAATTAAACCACCTTATAACATTAATCAAGCAACACAGGATATCGTGTTGGAGGCCTTGAATAATGTAGATCAAGTCAATGACTGGATCAAAGAAACTGTTTCGGAACGTGAAAAACTGGTGCGCGAGCTCCTCGAACTGGATTATGTACAGTATATTACTCCTTCTGATGCCAATTTTATCTTGGTCAAGATGGAACAGCCGAGAGAAGTCTACGATTATCTGGTTCAATTTGGGATCATCGTCAGAGATCGTTCTAAAGTAGAACTTTGTGAAGGCTGCTTGCGAATCACCGTTGGGACACCTGCTGAGAACCGGACATTATTAGAAAAACTTAATCAAATCAATAAATAATACTATGCCTGATAACTTAAAACGTGTACTGTTTATAGACCGTGACGGAACATTAATTTTGGAACCAGAAGATGAGCAAATTGATTCTTTTGCAAAATTAAAATTCTTCCCGGGTGCTTTACAGTACCTGCCACGTATCGCGAAGGAACTGGATTTTGAATTGATCTTGGTTTCCAACCAAGATGGTCTAGGGACATCTTCCCATCCGGAAGAAAACTTCTGGCCTGTCCATCATTTTGTGATTGATACGTTTGCGGCAGAAGGTGTAGTATTTGCCAAGGAACATATTGACAAGACTTTCCCACACGAAAATGCAGATACACGTAAACCCGGTATCGGCATGCTCGGTGAATATTTTGACGCTTCAAAATATGATTTAAGCCAGTCGTTTGTTATTGGTGACCGCGTAAATGATGTTAAGCTTGCTCAAAATCTTGGTGCGAAGGCTATCTGGTTGCGGGCGAATGATCAATTGGGCGCATTGGAGAATGTCGACATTGACCCTACAGTCGTAGCTTTAGAAACAATGGACTGGAAAACAGTTTATGAATTTCTGAAATTGGGGACACGTACTGCCGAACATCATCGTAAAACTAACGAAACGGATATTTTTATTCAATTGAACTTGGATGGCTCCGGTAAATCGGAAATCGAAACAGGATTGCCCTTCTTTGACCATATGTTGGATCAAATAGCCCGACATGGTGCATTGGACTTAACGATCAAAGCCAAAGGCGATCTTCATATCGATGAGCATCATACCATCGAGGATACCGGGATTGCTTTAGGGGAGGTATTTTTGAAGGTACTGGGAGACAAGCGTGGTATTGAACGTTACTCTTACACCTTACCAATGGATGATTGCCTGGCACAGGTTGCGCTAGATTTTGGTGGACGCAATTGGATTGTTTGGGATGCTGAATTTAAACGTGAGAAAATAGGTGACATGCCGACGGAGATGTTCTTCCATTTCTTTAAATCATTTTCTGATGCCTCCAAATCAAATTTAAATATCAAAGCCGAGGGGGATAACGAACATCATAAGATCGAGGCAATTTTTAAGGCTTTTGCTAAATCTATCAAGAAAGCGGTACGACGGGATGCAGATCATATGCAACTGCCAAGTACAAAAGGTGTTTTGTAGTTTTACATTATACGTGTCTTTGTGGCTCGGCTATAAAGTCTAAAACTAAGATATTGCCCTTATAGGGTAAGAAGATAAAAAAAGTTTGGGCTAAAGAGTAAAAGATGAAGTAGGTAAGCCAGCGGCTAGCGTAACTAAAGTCTCCATACTCAATACTCCATACTCAATACTGAAAAAATGATAGGAATTATTAACTATGGCGCTGGGAATATCTTTTCCCTGACTGCTGCACTTGATCGGGTAGGAGTGACCTATGGTATGATCAATACTGCGGATGAAATCGATCTTTACGATCGTATTATCATTCCAGGAGTAGGACATGCGGGAGCAGCTATGAATAAATTGCGTGAGTCGGGATTAGTACCCTATATTAAAGAACTGCGTAAACCTGTTTTGGGTATCTGTGTCGGCATGCAGCTTTTGACTGAATATTCAGAAGAAGGTGATGCCGGGATGTTGGAGCTATTTCCTTTGAAAACGTTACATTTTGATACCGGAGTAGCGGGCAAAGTCCCTCATATGGGCTGGAATAGCGTTTCGGTACAAGCAAATAATCCTTTATTTGCGAATATTGAAGATCAGACTTATTTTTATTTTGTGCATTCGTATTATATTGAATATGATACGGCGTTTACAGCCGCAAAATGCGACTATGGATTACCATTTTCAGCAGCCATTTCCAGAGATAATTTCTTTGGTGTACAATTTCACCCGGAGAAGTCCGGAAAAGCAGGTGAGCAGTTGCTGCTCAATTTTTCAACTATTCAAATAGACTAAAAATATTCGATTATGTATATCATTCCAGCAATAGACGTTTTGGACAAAAAAGTTGTCCGTTTAAGAGAGGGTAACTATAACGACGTTACGACTTATGATATTAGTTTGGAAGCACAGATAGAAAACTATCGTGCGAATGGTACTGAATTGGTTCATATCATAGACCTTAATGGCGCCAAAGGTGATTTTAGTAACCAAGCATATTTGTTTGATATTATTCAGAAGACAGATATGAAAATCCAATATGGTGGTGGGGTAAGGAGCATTGAAAAAGTAAAAGAATTGGTGGATGCGGGTGTATACCGTGTTATTGTGGGTACACAAGCGATTACGAATCCTTCTTTTTTGGAGGAACTAGCTACTTTAAATGAGGGGAAAGTGAAATATGCAGATCATATTGTGATCGCAATTGACGTATTGGATGAAGTGATCAAATACTCAGGTTGGTTAGAGAGTTCACCGATTAAATTGATTGAGTATATTGATAAATGCTTGGTTTTGGGTTTCTTTAGGTTTCTATGTACCGATATTAGCAAAGATGGTAAATTGGGTGGTGCAGGTGTAGAATTGTACCAAAAATTGTTGAGCCATTCACCAATCATTAAGCTGATTGCTTCTGGTGGTATCAGCTCGATGGATGATATTCAAAAACTTCAGGAACTGGGTGGAGTAGAATCAGTGGTTGTAGGAAAAGCAATCTATGAGAATAGAATCTCCATCGATGAAGTCAAAGATTGGAACCTTAAATCATTAATCAGATTTTAACATGCTGGCAAAACGGATAATTCCTTGCTTGGATGTTAAGGATGGACGTACAGTAAAAGGAGTCAATTTTGTAGACTTGCGCGACGCTGGTGATCCTGTTGAACTAGCCTACGAATACTCCCAACAAGGAGCGGATGAACTTGTTTTTTTAGATATCGCGGCTACACATGAAGGGCGCAAGACAACAATAGATCTTGTCAAGGCAGTAGCTCGTCAGGTGAATATTCCTTTTACAATCGGAGGTGGTATCAATGAAATCAAAGATGCCGACATCCTGTTAAATGCCGGTGCGGATAAGATATCCATCAACTCTGCGGCTGTACGTAACCCCGAACTGATCAATCAAATGGCTGCAGCTTTTGGTGCCCAGTTTGTTGTGGTTGCAGTGGATACAAGATCAATCGAAGAGCAAGATTTTGTCCACTTGAGCGGTGGACGTATCAAGACGGAGATCAATACCCTGGACTGGATACTGGAAGCGCAGGAACGCGGCGCAGGGGAAATTCTGCTGACATCAATGGATCACGATGGTACGAAGAATGGGTTTGATAATGGATTCTTAAAAGCTGTAAACGATCGCATTCATATCCCTTTAATCGCATCTGGTGGCGCTGGAAATCAACAACATTTTGTCGATGTCTTTCAACAGGCCAATGTGGATGCTGCCTTAGCAGCTTCTGTATTCCATTATGGGGAAATATTGATTCCAGATCTTAAACAAACCTTACGCCATAATGATATTGTTGTGCGGTAGTCGCGGATTAAGGAATAAAGAATAAAAAGAGGAGAAAATAGATAGTATGTAAGCCTTCGGCTTGCGCTACCAGAGTCTCAATACTAGATACTAAATACTAGATACTAATACAATGTTAGATTTCGCAAAAAGTGACGGACTTGTTCCAGTGATCGTGCAGGATGCCCAAACACTAGAGGTGTTGATGCTGGGGTACATGAACGAAGAGGCTTGGCAAAAGACACAGACGGAAAAGCGCGTGACTTTTTTCTCACGTAGCAAAAATCGTCTCTGGACCAAAGGAGAGGAGAGTGGTAACTTTTTAAATGTAAAGAGCATTCATATCGACTGCGATAATGATACTGTATTGATCAAGGCTGATCCGATGGGACCTACTTGTCATACAGGAAGTCGGAGTTGTTTCAATACGGAATTCAATCAAAATTTCATATTGGAGCTGGAACGTATTGTAAATCATCGTTACGAAAATCCTTCCGACGAATCCTATGTCAATCGTCTGCGCTCCAGAGGAATTAATAAGATCGCCCAAAAAGTAGGAGAAGAAGCGGTAGAAACAGTGATCGCGGCATTAACTGAAACCGAGACCGACTTTATCAATGAGACTTCCGATCTATTGTTCCATTTGATCGTATTGTTGCGTGAAAAGGGCTTTTCGTTGGAAACAATCGCTAAAAATCTTGAAAGCAGACATCAATAGCGCTGTTTTTCAAAGAAAGTTTCTGCTATCGATCCCGAATATGCTTGAATAAATTTGATTGGATCTAGGGATCGGAACGAGGCTTTAACCTAATATGACAAAATAGTCTTGGAAGTGCAGTATATTTGTAGATATACTGCACTTCTTTTTTCTGAATTGTCTGTTTTTTATTGATCCATATTTTTTCATAAGGTATCAATGAGTTCACTGCATTCGGTTTATTGACGAGAGAGAACCTTCAGACTATTTTCATAGCTGTTGGTGCTTGTGTGAAAGCATGAAGGTTTTATTGTTTTCTGCACTTTTATTATGGGTCAGTGAAACGAAGCAAAGAACAATTCAATAAAAAGTGGACGGTAAATTAGAAGAAGATTGATCAAGAATGACCTCTCCGAATGTCATCGGGAGAGCTTGAAGATATTATTATGGATATTAAATTAAGAGCGACATTACCCGGACATCAAAATCCAATTTTTTGCGTAGAAAAAGGATACGATCCGAATACATTCTTTACAGGTGGCAATGACAAAGGCGTGGTTGAATGGGATATCGAAAAAAATAGCTTTAAGCGTATCCTCTGTGCCGTGACTTCCTCTGTATATGCTTTAAAACTGATCCCAGGTACAGCGATCTTAGCGATTGCACTACGTGAGGGAAAACTACTTTTTGTGGATGTTCAAGAACAAAAACTTGTCGCGAGTTTACAATTGGGTAAAAAAGCCATCTTTGCTCTTGCGTTTGTCAAACAAAAAAATGAGCTTCTGGCTGTAGGGGAGGAAGGACGACTCTATGTGATTGACCTCGCAACATATAAAAGTATTTATGAACTACAGCTATCCCAAACGACAGTTCGGACTATTGCTGTTGATGAAAACTCAAATAGAATTGCATTGGGCGATAAAGATGGTTGGGTATATTTACTGGATAGTGAAGACTTTCATGTCATTGAGCGTATGCAGCTCCATAGCATGCCCACAACTTCGTTGGCTTTTCTTCAAAATAGACTGTTAAGCGGTGGACGTGATGCTCAGCTCATTATTTCCGAAGTCAGTCAGTTAAGTAATAACTTTTCGTTTGTCCCACACTTGTTTACTGTATATGGAATCTATCCACATCCAGTTGAACCATTATTCGCCACGGTAAGCCGGGATAAGTCAGTGAAGTTTTGGTCTAACTCGGATTTTGCACTACTGAAGAACATGAGTCGTGACAAAATGCAAGATGGTCATCATCTATCTGTCAATGCAGGTGTCTGGTCTGACGATGGTCGGTATTTCTTTAGCGTTAGTGATGATAAATTAGTCAAGATATGGGAATTTCAACAGTAAAATATTCGAAGAATAATCTACTGAAGCTCCCATAAAACATGAGGATATAGTGTCCAATTCTGAGACGTTAGGACTTTATCACATTGTTTTTTTTAACAGGGACTAACGCTGACCTTTGATTTGTATGTCTGGACGATAGATATATTTCTATCGTTATCTAGACACTAATTGTCCAATAACTTCAAGATTTTGGTAAGGTATTTTTCGTCAATTTCATCGAAGCTGTCCAGTTCACTGCTGTCCACATCGAGAACACCAATAATTCCCCCCTCACGACATACGGGCAATACAATTTCAGAGCGTGAAAGAGAGCTACAGGCGATATGTCCAGGGAACAGCTCCACATCGGGTACAATAAGTGTTTTTTCCTGTGCCCAAGCTCCACCGCATACACCCCGTCCTTTTTTTATACGCGTACAGGCGACAGGACCTTGGAAGGGACCGAGCACAAGCTCTTCAGCATTGTCTACAAGATAAAACCCCACCCAAAAGAAATTAAACTGCTCCTTTAACGCTGCCGCGATATTGGCAAGATTTGCAACCTGATTATTTTCTCCCTGTAACAACCCACCTATCTGCGGAAGTAAATTCTGATATTGTTCCTCTTTGCTGCCCTTAGCAATTAGTAGATCCTCAGCCATAAAAATTCTTTTTTTAAATTCTTGTAGAAATACACACTTTCAATAAGACCGTCACGCTTTTAAAAGCACCAACAGCAAAGAAAATAAACTGAAGGTTCTTTCTGCCCCCCGAAAGAGCAGGCAGTTCAAAAAAAAGCGCTAATATCTGCTCAAAGTTAACAGAATATTAGCGCTTTCGCATGGGGTATATTATTTTATTTCTTTGTATTGATAATGTTTACCCGGATGTAATTGCTTCTTTTTCCAGAAGGAGTAATAACGACTGCTTTGAATACACGTTCTTTACTATTTGGAACAGTCACTTTAACTGGACCTGTATACTCTAGATCTAATTCCGAAGGGTCATAGTTATCTAGGGTATAATAGATTTTGGCACCTTCCACAGATGGTTTCAAACCACGGATGGTATATTCTGAAGCGTATACCGTTGTGTCAGAGATACCATAAGCCTCGGGTACACGGTAGAATGTATTTGTCTGATCTAGCTTTGCCAGTTGACGTGCCGCACGTTGCTCGGAGAAGTTCTTCCAGTTTTTCTTTTCCGGCTGCATCCAGGCAATCTCAGACAGCGCCAATACACGTGGTAATACTGTAAACTCTACTTTATTGGAAGAACCGATATATTCCGTCCAGATATTTGCTTGAACACCCAAGACATGTTTCTTGTTATTTTCAGAGATTTTGCTCGGCATAGGATCAGAAGAATATACCTTAGCCAATGTCGAAAGACCTCCAATGCTCAAGGGCTCCCTATTTTGATCAGCTCCTTGTTTGTGATCAAAGTAAAGACCATAGCTATTTGCAGTGATGATGACGTCATGGCCTTGGTTTGCAGCATCGATAGCTCCTTGGTCACCTCTCCAGCTCATAACAGTCGCGTTTGGTGCTAAACCGCCCTCTAAGATCTCATCCCATCCAATGATACGTTTACCTTTGCTATTAATGTATTTTTCCATACGTTGAATAAAATAGCTTTGTAATTCATGCTCATCTTTAAGATTGTTATCCTTGATTCTTTTTTGACAATGCGGACATGTCTTCCATCTTGTTTTAGGACATTCATCGCCACCGATATGAATATATTCGCTAGGGAATAATGGGATTACCTCGTCGATTACATCCTCCAATAGCTTGAATGTTTCTTCTTTTCCGGCACAGAATACATCATCAAATACTCCCCAGGTCTGTGCTGCAGTATACGGTCCCGGTTTATCACCACAACCTAGCTCTGGGTAAGCTGAAAGAGCTGCCAAAGCATGGCCAGGCATCTCGATTTCAGGGATGATGGTAACATACTTAGCTTTGGCGTATGCCACAACTTCTTTGATCTGGTCCTGGGTGTAGAAACCACCATAAGGCGTGTTATCATAGTCACCATCAGTTTTATAGTTACCTAAAAGCGTTTGATTGCGATAGCCACCGATCTGTGTTAGTTTCGGGTGTGATTTTATT
This sequence comes from Sphingobacterium sp. BIGb0165, assembly GCF_024810095.1. Classification (NCBI taxonomy): domain Bacteria; kingdom Pseudomonadati; phylum Bacteroidota; class Sphingobacteriia; order Sphingobacteriales; family Sphingobacteriaceae; genus Sphingobacterium; species Sphingobacterium sp. BIGb0165. The sequence continues at coordinate 74,712 of NZ_JANUEB010000009.1, forward strand.
TCAATGCGCCATCCTTGATCATCCGTCAAGTGCCAGTGAAAAGTATTCAATTTGTAAGAAGCGAGAATGTCAATGTATTTCTTAACAAATTCTACGGAAAAAAAGTGACGGGAAACATCCAGATGCAGCCCACGGTAGGCAAAACGAGGCTCATCCTGAATGGATGCCTGTGGAATTTCGATGCTTGCTTTTTTGTCTACAGGTAGTAACTGGATCAGCGATTGCATACCATAAAACAGACCTGATGCTTTTCCACTGACCGTAATTTGATCCGAAGCAATGTTAAGTTCGTATGCTTCCGTGTTTGCGGATTTTGCATTTTTTGACGAAAAATAGATGCTATTCTTACCCGGTGACTTAACTAAAGACAGATTGAGGTTGTAGTTACTTTTTAGAAAATCCTGGAATAAAGTGGCAACTTTTTTATCCTCATCGCTGTCAAATGCAATTTTAGTGTTTGTATTGACTTTAAATGACCCGTTTTTGATCTGAACGTGTTGCGGTAGAGGAACAATGTTCAACGTGATGTCTTTCTTTTCTTGCGCAAATACTGCTGCTCCTAAACTTAAAGCGAGCGCAAGTGAAAATAGTTTTTTCATGTGTGAGATTATAACTGAAATACGAAGTGCTAAAAATAAGGTAATAAATACGTTTTAGCAACGCCAGATTGTAACAAATAGGCTGTAGCAACGTGGAGGAAGGTTCTTGTGTGCTTTTGTAACTAATTGATTATGTGTTTGTTTTTGTTAGGGCAATCGTTTGTGTTATCTCCTAGTGATGTACTATAATTATTAAATCCATAACTGTACTTGTTATGCGATAAACTTTATTTTAATTGCTATCATCTCAGGGTTTTACATATATATAAACAGATCAATTAATTATCGGAGCAAATAAGTTCGTGTCAGGGAGAGGCCAAGTTTGAGTTTGCCCTATATTTTCTAGGCTTTTAACACTGGTCTTAAAGGGATATAAAACGGACTTCATCCGTGTTTATCCGAATGAGGTCCCTATAAAGTCCCTGTTAGTTTACTTTCAATTTGTAAATTGTTATCTAGATGTTCGCTGTTCGAAACAGAGTATCGCTATGCAGAATTCGAATTAAGACTGCTGTTGAGAAAATAAAAAAGGAACCCGAAAGTTCCTTTTATAGTATGAGCTATATATTTTGTTCTGTGGGTGTCTAGCGATGAATCAGATCAACAGAGTGTTCGTCAGAGGATCGGCTAAACATGATATCCCATTTTATAGCCTCTTTAGTGCTAATTTGATCATATCCTCTACAGAAAGGTTGCTTTCTGTTTTTAAAATGGTGTTCAATACCTTTTCAGCTGCCACTTTGTTGAAACCTAGCATAACCAGTGCAGACAAAGCTTCGTCTGGTACGGATTGCGATTGAATTGTTGTCGAGAGTGTTTCCACACCCTGTTTTTTCAATTTATCCTGAAGTTCCAGGATCAGACGCTGTGCTGTTTTAGGGCCGATTCCTTTAATTTTCTGAATTAAGGCAACCTGACCATTGACAATGGCAGACTGTATTTCATCAGGTGTATTGGATGAGAGTATCATTCGACCCGTATTGGGGCCGATGCCTGAAACCGAAATCAGATTCTCGAACAGCTTCTTTTCGCCTTCCGTGGCAAAGCCATACAGTGTGTGGGAATCCTCCCTGACTTGCAGCGAAATAAATAATTTGCAGTTTTCCTGATCCTTGATTTGGGAAAAGGTATAAAGAGAGATGTGAACATAGTAGCCAATCCCACTCACGTCAATAATAACATGAGTGGGGGCTTTATATGCTAATTTTCCATTGAAATATTCGTACATAGTAATACGAATATAGGAAGATTTTAAGCGATTCTATAAATTTTTAAGATGAGCTTGAACATCAACTACGGCAATAGTCACCATGTTGACGATTTCACGTACAGAGCTATCCAATTGTAGTACATGGATCGGTTTGTTCATACCCAAAAGAATAGGACCTACAGCTTCCGCTTCACCAACTTCTTGTAATAGTTTATAGGCAATATTGCCTGATTCCAGGTTAGGGAAAACAAGCGTATTTGCCGATTGCCCGTTTAAACAACTGAATGGGAAATTGTCAGTCAACATATCGCTGTTTAAGGCGAAGTTAGCTTGTAGATCACCATCAGCAATGATGTCAGGATGTTGGTCGTGAATAATCTGCGCTGCTGCTCTTACTTTGGTCGGTGTTTTTCCTTCACTGGAGCCAAAATTAGAGTAAGACAATAATGCAATGCGCGGTTGGATATTCATGCGTTTAACAGCTTTGTCCAAAAGCAAGGTGATATCAGCTAGCTCTTGCGCAGTAGGATCCTCATTCACGGTGGTATCACCCATGAAAATAGGACCTTTTTTGGTTAACATCATATACATACCTGCTACACGGCTGCCTGGCTTAGCACCGATAACGTGCAATGCTGGACGAATGGTGTTTGCATAATTTTTGGTCATACCAGAAATCAATGTATCTGCTTCGCCAAACTCAACCAAAGAAGCACCGAAATAGTTGCGGTCAAACATCAGCTTGCGCGCATCGTAACGAGATATTCCTCTACGTTGTCTTTTGTTATAAAGGTGCTCGATGAATTTTTTTGAACGCTCTGTTTCTCCATCAACCTCAGCAACTGGGTCGATAATTTCTACACCATCTAATTCAAAAGCATATTCTTGGATCAGACGTTGGATTTTCTCTTTCTTACCTAAGAGAATTGGAAGCGCAATGCCTTCTTCTTTTACGATTTGAGCGGCACGTAATGTTTTGTAATTATCTGCTTCAGCAAAGACAACACGTTTTGGATCTCTTTTAGCTGCCATCGTTAAATTGCGCATGATCGCATCATCTTTACCTAGACGTTTACGCAATGCATCGCGGTATTTATCCCAATCTTCGATTGCTGTTTTCGCTACACCAGATTCGATCGCTGCTTTTGCTACAGCCATAGAAACCTCTGTGATCAAACGTGGATCGGTAGGTTTAGGAATGATATATTCTTCCGAGAATTTTAAGTTGCTGGTATTGTAAGCTTGATTGACTTCTTCCGGAACTGGTTGTTTCGCGAGATCAGCAATCGCACGTACTGCCGCAATTTTCATCTCCTCATTAATTGCTGTTGCGCGAACATCCAAAGCACCACGGAAAATGTAAGGGAAACCCAATACGTTGTTTACCTGATTTGGATAATCCGAACGGCCAGTACCCATGATAATATCACTACGGGTAGCCATCGCTAAATCGTAAGCAATCTCCGGATTTGGATTGGCCATCGCCAAAACAATTGGATTAGGAGCCATTGATAACAACATCTCTGCTGACATGACATCCGCAGCCGATAACCCGATAAATACATCAGAGTCTTTTACGGCATCTGCTAGGGTATGGATATCGCGATCAGTAGCGTATTGTGCTTTCATGCTATCCAGATTTTCTCTATCTGTACGGATAACACCTTTACTGTCTAGCATCACAATGTTTTCTTTGCTTGCGCCTACAGAAATATACATTGCTGTACAAGACATCGCAGCAGCACCGGCACCATTAACGACGATTTTTACTTTGGAGATATCTTTTCCGATAATTTCACAGGCATTGATCAAGGCTGCACCCGAAATGATTGCTGTACCGTGTTGATCATCGTGCATAACGGGAATCGTCATTTCCTCTTTCAGGCGACGCTCAATTTCAAAACATTCAGGAGCTTTGATATCTTCCAGGTTAATACCTCCGAAAGTTGGCTCCAATGCTTTTACAATTTTCACGAACTCGTCAACATTTTTGGTGTCCACTTCAATGTCAAATACATCGATGTCAGCAAAAATTTTGAACAATAAACCTTTTCCTTCCATGACAGGTTTACCTGCTTGAGCGCCGATATCACCTAGGCCCAATACAGCTGTACCGTTACTGATAACAGCAACAAGGTTCCCTTTTGCGGTATATTTATAAGCATCTTCTTTATTCTCGGCAATAGCCAAACATGGCTCCGCTACGCCAGGAGAATATGCTAATGATAAGTCTCTTTGCGAATTTGTTGGTTTTGTCGGAACAACAGCTATTTTTCCAGGTCTACCCATTGAGTGGTAATTTAACGCTGCCTGTTTACGATTAGTGTTACTCATTACGATTTTATTAATTTAAGGCTACAAATCTATCATTCTTTTTGATATTTGGAAATATTTGCCAATATCTTATTATAAATAGACAATAATATGTTATTTTAAAATGTCAAGCAATTTAAACATTTGCTTGCGCATATTGGACCCTGATCCCGAATAATTATTGACCAATAGCGTATAGGTAAAGGATTGCCCATTTTTATTGGTGTGAACACCGGTATACCCCAGTACGCCACCGATTGTTCCACTCTTCATCTTCATGTCGTTGTAGGTCGGCAGACTTTCGTAGAATACAGGATACCAATTTTGCTTTTGTGCGTACTGCATGATTTTGTTCATGGCGAGTGTGGTGACCCTATTTTGCGGCGAAAGCCCCGAACCGTCCATACTGTTGAGTTCGCTTGGCTTGATCCCTAATTTGGCGTTCCAGTACTTCTGTATGTAATTGGCTCCATCATCCGTTCCTGTTTTTCCTGCAGTGGTATAGGCGACAGCTTTTAATAGGGCTTCCCCATAGAGGTTGATGCTTTTTTGGTTAAACCAATAGACAATTTTATCCATGGTAGGGGACAGGTGGACATCCAGTGTTTGTTTCTGGGATACGTCTATTGAATCCATCTTCGCTCCTGTTGCGGGTGGTTGGATTGCAAGGATACCCTGTTTGTTGAGACCTTCATTCAGTTGAAAAGCCAGATCATATGCGGGGTCGGGGGAAGCGAGCTCGATGGTTTTCTTTAAATCCTGCCCATAAGTACCGCGGACAAATATCTTGGTAGAATAAGGCGCTGCATAGGCATAGACATTGTCTCCACTGCCTGCTCTACCTGTTGTGGTTTCGTTGATAATCTGCAGATAGGGAGCTTGGACCGTGTAATTGACGATTTCAGCTTTTGCACCCACTTTGGCCGCCGGACTAAAATCAATCCCAAAAGCATTTTCATGCCAGTTGAGTGATGAAATGCCAGCACCGTAATAATTACCCATATCTGTCCAGATCCATCCCCCGGGGAGCTGATTGCCGTTGTAAAGACGGTCATCAGCAATTACTGCTCCATTGATACTTCGTATCCCAGCGTTTTGAATAGCTGTGATCCATTTGTTCAGCACGATAGCTGCTTTGGTCTCTGGGTAACGGTCGCTGCCCAATGTAGGGTCACCAGTCCCTGTTACAATGATGTTGCCATTCAGGATACCGGTTTCATCTATGGTACCGGTATAGTATAAGGTGGTTTTAAATTGATAATTCTTGCCCAGAAAATCCAATGCTGTCGCCGCGGTAATCACTTTCATGGTGGAAGCTGTGGCTAGCCCGATATTTTCATTGACAGCATAGATAGTCTGTCCTGTCTTTCCGTCAAATACCGTTAAAGAACTGATACCGTTTTTTAAGTTTTCCTGATTTTGAAACTGATTAAATGCGTCTTGGATTTTGGCTCGGATATCCTGTGCAAATAAAGAACTTGTCATGCCGGTCAGTGCATAGGTCGATAGTGCAATGGAATATAATGCAAATTTTTTCATTAACATGTAATTTCGTCGGACCTTATACGGTCCGGTTATTTGATATTCTACATTTGGTGCGATGGGCGTACAACTTTAATGTATGCATATACGCGTTGACTTGTTTGTTTTATTTGGCTTAAAGTTAGGCATTCGACCCTAAAAAATCCTAACTTGCATAAAATTGTATAGACGACATGAAGCATATCGAAAAATTAGCTGCTATTCGTGAGGCTATGAAGATTCAAGGAATCGATGGATATATTATCCCATCATCAGATCCTCATATCAGTGAATATTTACCAGAACGTTACAAATGTATTGCTTGGGCATCAGGGTTTACAGGATCTGCAGGTACCTTGGCAATCACACAAGATTTTGCGGGTCTTTGGACAGATTCGCGTTATTTTGTCCAGGCAGTGGAGCAATTGGAAGGAACCGGTTTTGAATTGGTTAAACTGAAAGTCCAGGCAGCGGCGGAGTATGCGGATTGGTTAGGAGAGAAATTGAATGCAGGAGCGAAAGTTGCTTTTGACGGAAATCTGGCGTCACTCTTGGTGGCTCAATCTGTCAAAGGAGTCTTGGAACCCTTGGATATTCAGGTGGATGGTCATGTTGATTTACTAGCTGATTTATGGGCAGGTAGACCAGAGTTGCCAAAAGCGCCGGCCTACTTGTTGCCGGAAAGTACAACAGGACAATCTACCGTGGCGAAGATTGAAGCTGTACGGGCTGAAATGAAGAAAAATCGGACCGATGCACATTTAATATCTTCTTTAGATGATCTTGCTTGGCTACTTAATATCCGTGGTCAGGATGTACCTTGCAATCCAGTTGTTTTAGGGTTTGTATTGATCACTGCTGATACTGCGACACTTTACATCGAACCATCGAAATTGAGCGCCGAAACCGTTGCTGAATTAGGAAGCTATGGCGTTGAAATCGCTGCATATGACAATATCTATCAGACAATCGAGACATTGCAGGCAAAGGCTATCTTGATTGACCCAAAACGCACCTGCTTTGCGATGTTTGATAGCGTTCCCGAAAGCGTTAAAATAGTCGAAAAAATAAATCCTTCTACGACTTTAAAAGCAATTAAGAATAAAGTAGAAGTTGAAAATAACAGGCATACTTTTGTAAAAGACGGTGTTGCACTTACCAAGTTTTTTAAATGGTTGGAAGAAAACGTTGCCAGCGAAGAGCTGTCTGAACTGTCCATTGCAGATAAATTACGTGGATTTCGTGAGAGCCAAGAGGGATTTGTTGATGTTTCTTTCACAACAATCGCAGGCTACCTGGACCATGGTGCATTGCCACATTATTCGGCGAATGAGAAATCCAATTATACCTTACGTCCAAAGGGCTTGTTGTTAGTGGACTCTGGTGGCCAATATAAAACAGGTACAACGGATATTACACGAGTTGTTTCGCTCGGCGGACTTACCCAGGAGGAAAAAGAGGACTATACCTTGGTGCTGAAGGGCACAATAGAGGGCTCGCAGGCAATTTTTCCTGTAGGCACCCGAGGGTATCAAATCGATGCGATTACCCGCCGTCCATTGTGGGAGACTTTGCGTAATTATGGTCACGGTACAGGCCATGGCGTTGGATTTTTCTTAAATGTACATGAAGGACCGCAGACATTTAATGCTGCTGCGATAGATGTTGCTGTTGAACCGGGTATGATTACCTCCATTGAACCTGGTCTATACCGTGTTGGCAAGCATGGTATCCGCATCGAGAATTTGGTGTTGACTCGTAAAGCGGGTTCCTCGGAATTTGGCGACTTCTTGGATTTTGAGACATTGACAATATGTTATATTGCGACAGACTTGATTGAGAAATCCCTTTTGGAAAAAAGACATCTTTCATGGTTGAATAATTACAATCAATGGGTATTTGATCAGTTATCAACGCATCTTTCAAGTGAGGAAAAGAATTGGCTTGCCGAAAAATGTAAGGCGATCTAATAATGTAAATAAAAATAGGAACCTGTATCTTACATGTTCCTATTTTTTTATTCAACTAATATGAGTTGCTCATATTAACGGTTTGATAGCATATTCGGGCAAGTCAATAACGTTCTGTTTTAAACGTCTGGAGGCAATCCACGGCTTCTTCTATTGAGCATAGAAATCCTTTTCAGCTCTGTCTCAGAATTTCATATAATAATTCCTTGCCAAAAGGCTTCAGGATAAAATCACTTATAAAAGGATAATTTGCCAGTTGTTCCTGATCACTTTTACTCGTGGAAGAGCTGATAATAAAAATCTTGGTTTTATTAATGAAATCGCTTTTATCTTCTAAAACGTCCATCAATTCCCAACCCGTCATAAAAGGCATATTGATGTCAACAAATAATATGGGTTGCCCCAAAGATGCACTGATATCATGTGTGTCTAAAAAATCCAATGCATCCAATGCATTTTTAAAAGGTTGAAATTCAATGGGGTAATCTGAAAATCCCTGAAGCATATAGCCAAAAATAGTGCGTAATATCGCATTGTCGTCTATGAGGATGATTTTTCTTTTATTTTCCTGATTCATTACGTTCTTTCTAAAAATTTGACTGAAAAGACACTGCCTTCGTTCGGTTCACTTTGTACATCTATTTTGCCCCCCAGTGACTCCACCTGATAGCGTGTGAGAAATAATCCGATACCCTTACTCTCAAAGCCACGATGGAAAACTTTCTTGAACATGAAAAGCTGGGATTTGTATTTTGGTAGATTGATGCCCAGTCCATTGTCCCTGACGGTTAGCAATGTGCCATCCTCTACCATGGAAGTACTGACTTCAATATGTGGTGCTTTGCCAGGGGCTGTAAACCGGAGGGAATTGCTGATGAGATTGCTCAGAATGCTTTCTAGATAGATCTTGGGGTAGTGAATATGTTTTACATTGAATGCTACTGAAATCGTTGCATTCTTCAATTGTATTTCTTCAATATACTGTTGTTTTACTTTCAGATATACATCGTTGAAATTGCAATTTTCGAATACAAGCGATTTATTTGAACGTAATTCAAGGATCTCGGCCAAGTCGTGTAAGGTTTCGGTGAGTTGTTCACTGCTAATTTTTAAAAGATCTAAAAAATCAGCCTTGACCTTTTCATCTTTCGAAATTTTGAGTTCATCGATGAGCATTGGCATATTGCTCAAGGGACCCTTTAGGTTATGAGCAAGGATATTGGCAAATTCCTCCAATTGTCTGACTTTGGTCTCAAGGTCAATTTTAACCAAATCTGATTCTATTTTCTGTCGCTTTAATATCTCGATATTTTTCTTCGATTCGGAAATATCCTGGACCTGAACGATCAGAAACAATGGCGTATTGGTGTTGTCAAAAACTGCAGCAATCGTGACTGAACACCATACAAAATGCCCTAGTTTGTGCCGGTAACGCTTCTGTATGGTGAAGCTATCGATTTCACCCTGGATAAGCTTTCGACGGAGTTCAATATCACGTTCAACATCATCTGGGTGTGTGTTGTAAGAGAATTTCATTGTTGACATTTCTTCCTGCGTATAGCCAAGTATTTTTGTCAATGTATGGTTAGATTCAATACAATAGCCATCGAGGTTTGTCAATGCAATACCCAAACCCGAGAAATGGAATGCCTGATTGAATTTATGCTCGTTAAATCTTATTTTTTCTGTTGATTCAATCTGTTTAGTAATATCTGAGACAACCAAGGCGACCCGGTTTTGCGTTCGGTGAATGGGCTTTATCTGTAAGCTATACCATCTGTCTTTATGCTGTTCGGAAGGAGACTGAAACTCCATTTTAAACTCGCGGTCAAGCTTTAATGAGTTTTGGATCAGTTGAATTGTCGGTATGGCTAGATCTGCCGGGAAAAGTTCGATCAGGCTTTTATTCAGAAATTCCTCCGGTGGATAGAATAGCAGACTCGGATCGTTTGTCCAATAATTTTTAAATACCCCCATGTCGGAGACTTCAAAAACAAGATCATTGAGTGAGGCAACCAGTAATTGAAGCTGATGTTGTTTATCTTTTAATGCTTGATTCTGATTGACAAGCTTGGAGACATCGATAAAAGACAGCAGCAGATGGGGCTTATTTTCTTCGGTGAATGGAGTAATATGAAATACAAACCACCTAAAGGAGTCTTCCGATGCGATTCCCAGGATTGTTTCCTGATGGACTTGATTGTTGTTAAGTGCAATTTGGAAGGGGGAGCGTTCCGCGCTGAGAGCAGATGCATCCTCAGATGAATAGAATGTGATTAATTCATGTAGTTTTTTGCCCCTAGACTCACTATCGTCTAAGGCTAAAAGTTCACATGCGCGTGGGTTAAGATGTAAAATGGTTCCATCTTCCGAAGTTGTAATCAATCCTTCTAACCCCGAACGTTGCGTTTGAGCGGAAGGTGTAGATAAAGAGTCCCGTTGCAGATGCATTATCCAACAATGTTTAGGATTAATTTACTCATTTATAAGATATGAGACTTGTCTGGTCTCGATTTACAAAATTGGTAACTTTTACCACAAAATAATAAAAAAATATTAAAATAGGTAATTTTTGCATAACGAGTTGCTGGGTAGGTTATTATGTGTAACACGGAAAAGAGCAAATGGTTTTGGAAGGTTTTAAATAAATCCTTTGTAAAATTAATCCAGTCAAAAATGATTTAAAAATATGGATTTAAACTGTTGAGAAAGGTTTTGTGAAAAAGAATATAAAAACAGGTTTCAATTATTAAAAAAGGAAAAAGGACTTATGAAGACAAAACATCATAAGTCCTTTTTTAAATAGTTATTGATCTAAACAGCTCAATTTTTTGTTTTTTCCAGCCATAACCAATTAAACCAGAGTGGAAGCTGTTGTTGACTTTTGTAGGTCAGGATATATTTACCCGGTTTATCAAATTTTAATGTTCCGATACGTTTTTCTACAAATTCTTCCGTGTAGTTGTTTTCATTTGGTTCGACAACCATTTTATTTGTAGGTTCAAAAGTTCCGTTCAGTTGTTGACTAGCTACACTAATTTCGAAGGGAATGTTTTCTTTATTGGGATTGTGCGCAGAGAGATCTATCGCATATATTCCGGCCTCAGTAACCGTCACTTCCCAGTCTATCTTTGTATTTCCCTTGAGGACAGCATGGGTTGGATTTTTGCCATTATAAGGTACGATTTTCAGGTCATTATTGAGGCTATTGGTTGATTTTAGAGAAAAGCCACCAAAAGTGGATTCAGGGACGGTATTTTTGTCCAGTTCCAGAGGACCATCGAAGGTCAATTTTACTTCCGAAACATAATGATCCGGTTGATCCACAGGTAGGTCAATGTGGATTGAGCTCAGTTTCTGCTCATAGCTCAAAGTAGTCGAACTGTTACCTTTCATCACCGCGATATTGGACGGTTTGGATTTGATACCTGTAATGCGAAGTTTGTGATCCAAAGGCCAGTTAAATACATGCGCATACACAACCGTTTTATTTTGTTCGGTTTTTGTGGTCAGGTAACCCCAGTCAAAATGGTTGTTTTTTAAAGAAAGACCAGTACCACCATAGATGCTTTTGCCATAAGTCTTCAACCAAGAGCCTACATCATGTAAACGGCTTACACTTTCGTAAGGAACGGTTCCATCGGCTCGGGGGCCAATATTTAGGGTGAATCCACCATTGAGGCTGACATTTGAAATCAATGATTGGAAGATCTGGCTTGTTGATTTCCACTCGTTTTCCTGTCCATTATATCCCCAGGAGTGGGCAATGGTACCCGGTGTCTCCCAAGGGTGGGCAATATAGTTGCTGCCAAATTGATTGTCACCAAGCGTTTCGAAATCTACATTTTCGGCATCTGTAGGAAGACCTAGACGTGAATTGATCAGGCAGTTCGGTTGCAGCTCGCGGATTAATTTTACGACCTGAAGCAACTGTTCTTTTTTGATGATGGATTTTTGATAGGGGATCCACATATCGAACCATATCAGCGAAATATCGCCGTAGTTGCTCATAAGTTCACGAAGCTGTGGTATTACTTTCTCTTGCCAATACTGATTGTATTGGGCATCGGTTACGTGTCCGGACAATTCTTGCTGATGATTCCAACCATAAGGATGTTCCCAATCGATCCAGTGTGAGTAGTAGAAGCCGAGTTTCATACCATGCTTTTTACAGGCAGCTGCGATTTCTTTGATCACATCGCGGTTGGAGCCACTCAGTTTAGGTAAACTATAGGTTCCGATTTTGGTATCCCATAGCGCCACGCCATCATGATGTTTGGTCGTGATGATCATATATTTCATTCCGGCCTCCTTTGCGAGAAGTACCCATTTTTCTGGGTCTATCTTGTTCCAGTCAAAGCGTTTGGCCAAGCTGCCATATTCTTCTTTCGATACACGGTTGCGGTAGCGTAACCATTCCGCGTAATTATTCATATACCTTAAAGGTTCACCTTTCCACATACCTTCAGCAGCGCTATATAAGCCCCAGTGGATAAACATGCCAAAACGGGCATCTTTAAACCAATCCGCCTTTCCATTGTCCTGAGCAAAAAGTCGTATGGAAGCGCTGATCAGTAACAAACATAAGATCGCGGTTCTTTTGAGTTGTGGTATCATAAAGGTTGTTGTTGTTCGGATTACAAGATAAGTAAAAAAATAGGAATAGTATTTCCAATTCTATTGGAACACAAAAGGGTTGGAAAAATAGTCTGCTAAATCGAATTTTTATTATGTACATACATTTGAAGACATAAAAAAAATTTATATTTTTATGAAAACCAAAAAAAATATACCAATTAAACGAACTGAAGACAGGTTTACATTTTGTTAACATGATGTTAAAATTTTGATAACCCTTAATTTCTACTTTCGCCACACATTATCAATCATATGAATAAATTTCTAATTCTACCACTCGCGCTTGGGATTGTCTATCAGGGACAAGCATTTCCCGTAAAAAAGCCTTTTTCTTCCATTGTTGGAAGCAGTGTCTTTCAGGACCAAATTAAAGGAACAGTTGTCGCGAACAATGGCGTTCCTGTTGCAGGAGTAACAGTTAAAAACGTTCAATCAGGAAAAACAGCAGTAACGGATGCAAGGGGACAATTTCAAGTGTCAGCCAAACAAGGCGAGACCCTTCGCTTTAGTTTTGTTGGGTACAAGTCATTGGACCAGCAGGTGACAGGTAATAGTCTGTCAGTTACCCTGACCGAAGATTCCAGTCAATTGGAGGAAGTAGTGGTGGTTGGTTATGGTACGCAACGGAAAAGTACAGTCTCTGGTGCTGTTGCTACAACAGATTTGAAAGGTACAAACAGCCGTTCAATGGCAGGGATCGGAGAAGTGCTTCAAGGGAAGACGCCCGGTGTTACGGTAACAGCTGAGGGTGGAGATCCCACCTCTAAACCGAGTATCAATATCCGTGGTATGGGCGGTATCAATGGTGAACAGCCTTTGTATGTGGTTGATGGTGTACTCCAGGCAAGGGCTCCGGAGCTCAATCCAAATGATATTCAGGATATCAGTGTATTGAAAGATGCTGCGGCGGCGGTGTATGGAGCACGTGCTTCTGGCGGTGTTATTTTGATTACCACAAAAGGAGGCAAGAACGGAGATTTAAAGATTGATTTCGAAGCTAAATATGGGGTACAAAAAGCCCATAATCTTCTGCGATCGCTGAATGCAGCAGATCGGGCCATGATCTCCAATCAGGCTGCGGACAATGCGGGTGTCGCACGTGACCCAGCTTTTGATGCAAGTAAATATCCGGATGGACAGATCACCCGTACCGATTGGATAGATGAAATTTTCCGTACGGCGCGTGTGCAGGATTATAATCTTTCAGCAAGTGCAGGTAATGAGAAGTCTTCTTTCTACACAGGCTTCAACTACCGAAATGCTGAGGGGATATTGATCAATACGTATTCTAAACGGTACAATTTCCGTGTAAATTCACAGACACAGGTGACCCCTTGGCTGAAATTGGGTGAAAATATTTCCTACTCCTTTACCAACGGGCAGGGCGCCAACACAAGTTCCGGCTATACGGGGGCTGTATTATCTGCCATACACTACCCAAGAAATATATCCGTATATGATGCCGCAGGTAAGTTTTCAGGACTACCGTCGGATCATGGCCCGGGTACCTATGGTGATGTAATTAATCCCGTGGCTTACCTAAGTCGATTGGATGTCAATAACCCCGTACATAACCTATTGATCAATCCCTATATTGAGCTTAAATTGCTGCCGGGATTGAAATTTAAATCAAATTTTGCCTATACGAAGCAATTCACCGATTTCAAGGAATTTACGGCACGTATTCCGGAAATTGGAAAACCCAATATGTCCAATTCCCTCGCCGTTAATACCAATCGTCTGACAGATATCCTGGCCGAGCAGACATTGACCTACGAAAAAGATTTTGGTCTACATCATTTCGACGCCCTAGCAGGATATATGTATCAAAAAACTACGGAAAACTATAGTAATGTGGTGGGTGAAAATTTCGATGATGAAGCCAAAAACTACCGTTACTTGGTCAATGCCGGACGTATTCAGCCCATAGCTGACGGTAAACTGGAACAAGCTTTGGTGTCCTATCTTTTACGTGCAAACTACAATTACGACAATCGTTATATGCTGACTTTGATCGGTCGTCGGGATGGTACGTCATTGGTGGCTAAAGAGAATCAATTCCAAAACTACGGATCGGTTTCCGGGGCATGGGCAATCCATCGGGAGGCATTCCTTTCGGATTCCGAGCTGATCAATACCTTGAAATTAAGAGGAAGTTATGGTGTTTTAGGTAACCTGGGCTCGTTGACTTCCACTGCTGTTAGTCCACTATTACAGCGCGTAGACAATTGGGTTGGCAAAACACCTAGCCTAATGCCCGGATATGTCGAGAAAATTATGGGTAACCCACAGTTAACCTGGGCGCAGTCGAAACAGACGAATGTCGGATTGGATATCGGAGTGTTAAATAATCGTTTGACCCTGAATGCGGACTATTTCGTTAAGCGGACAGATCGTATGTTGATGGAAATCGCCTTACCAGGGACTACAGGTTTGCAAACTAAAACTGTCAATGGTGGTCGTGTAACAGACAAGGGCTTTGAATTTGCATTGACCTATAACAGTAAGTCAGATGCGGCTTTCCAGTATGATATCACGGCTTCAGTCAATAAGATCTCCAATAATGTAGATTATTTGATTGACGATTTCCCGAAAATAACTTCGCAGGTTGACTATCGCGGTATCTTGAAACCTTTGTTGACAGAAGCCGGTCAGCCATTGTATTCCTACTACGGTCTAGAAACAGCTGGCCTGTTCAGATCCAATCAGGAGGCTGAGCAATATAAAAACAGTGCTGGGACCAAAATACAACCCAATGCTCAAGCTGGAGATATGAAATTTGTCGATCAAAATGGGGATGGTAAGATCGATGACAATGACCGTGTATTTTTGGGTAGTGCTTACCCGAATTTTAACTACGGTGTGACTTTCAACGGTAGTTATAAAAACTTTGATGTCAATATTTTCTTCCAGGGTGTGCAAGGGAATAAGCTATTCAATACGTTAAAATATACAGGTTTGAATGCCGCTTCTGGGCAACCTTACAACATGTTCGAAGAAATTAAGAATGCTTACTCCGAGAGTAATCCAAACTCCGATATACCAAGGGTGTCAGTGAAAGACCCGAATGGTAACTTTTCGAATGTGTCCGATTTCTATGTGGAAAATGGATCGTATCTACGTTTAAAAAATCTAACCATAGGCTATACATTGCCGCAGGAACTAACTCAAAGGTATAAGGTACAGAAGCTGCGGTTCTTCGCTTCGGCAACCAATCTGTTTACCGTAACGAAATATACCGGAATGGATCCTGAGGTAGGAATGAACAATTATGGTGTGGATGCGGGCCGTTATCCGCAGTCGCGTACATTTATGTTGGGAGCAGCTGTCACTTTTTAATCTCAAATTTGGATAAAATGAAGGACGATTTAGGTTTTTCAAATCGGTGAACCGAATGACTAAACTTGATTGTCCTGTGAATATTTAAAAAATACTCCAATGAAAAAAATAACTCGAAATATATGTTTTGCCCTGCTTTTAGGAAGTGTGGGAATGTCTTTTCAATCTTGTACCAACAAATTGGATATCCTGCCAGAGGGAGCTCCTTCGAAGGCAAGTTTTTGGAAAACCAAAGAAGATGCGATAAAAGGGGCCAATGGACTCTATTACCTCTATGATGAAGAGGATTTCTATGGACGTGGATTTGCATGGTTCCTGAATGCTAGTGACGATATGGTTACCGGGAGAAACAATGCGCAGGCAGAGAATATCCGTACGTTTAACAGCAATTACATCGGCGGCGGTTACACAGAGTCACAATGGCAAATGCGTTATGCCATTATCAAACAGGCCAATGATGTTTTGCGCTATGTTCCTTCAATCTCCATGGATGAAGCGTTAAAGAAACGTATCTTGGGTGAAGCTAATTTTAATGCTGGTTATATGTACTTCCAGCTGGCTGCGAATTATGCGGACGAACGGGCTGGTGTGCCTATTGTCACCGTTGAAAATATGGACAACGAAAAGGCTACACCAAGAGCTGCCAATATCGAAGAAAATTATCGTCATATAGAAAAGCTGCTGAAAGAGGCAGCTGATCAGCTGCCTTTTTTCAATGAATTGGAAGAAGCGGATTATGGCCGTGCGCATAAGGTAGCGGCATGGGCTGTGCTTTCCAAAATGTACTTGTATAAGAAGGATTATAAAAATGCGATCCTTTATGCCGATATGGTGATCAATCAAGGTAAACGCGGGCTTGCACCTACTTTTAAAGATGTCTTTAAAGCGGCAAATAACTGGGGCCCTGAATACATCTGGTCTGTCACAAGTACAGCTGCAGGAACGGATGGTTGGGGATCGATTTTACCCGGTGTGATGCTGACCAATGGTGCCTGGGGATTTTATAATGGCTGGGGGTATTATATGCCGACAAAGGAACTTTATGATTCTTATGAAGCGGGTGATGAACGTCGTGAAGCAACTATTCTAAAACCGGGCGATAAATTTGTTTTCTTTGGCAAGGAGCGAATATTCGAACCTGCAAGTTCAGCGACCTGTGACATGCAATTCAATAAGTATATGGAGCCTTTCTCGCATACTGATCCAGTAAAAACTGGGCATGTGAGTCCAAATGGAAATCACATGGCTACGGATCTAAATGTGCCTTTGATCCGTTTTGCAGAGATATTATTAATTAAGGCCGAAGCTTCGATTATGCTGAATGGTACTGGGGCGGGGGATAAAGAATTGAATATGATTCGTAAACGTGCCAACCTTATGGAGAAAACCGGTATGACATTGGTGGATTTGAAACGTGAACGTCGTAATGAACTGGCGGGGGAATTTTCAGACCGCCATCGTGATTTAGTACGCTGGGGTGATGCGGAGGCAACCTATGCCAAACCGCTACATACCTATGCGATGAAGAATGGTTCAGGCATGCCGATCGAGTTTGCTGGTCGTAAGTTTGACGCGAAAATTCATCATATATGGGCTGTACCACGTAGGGAAGTGGATAACAGTGGGGGTCTGATTAAACAAAATCAAGGATGGTAAAAGTTCCAAAAGTCTCCCGAAATAAATTGGGTGGCTTATTGATAATCGCTGGCTTGTGTGGAGGACCCTTGGGGTCTTCCGCGCAAACACTCAATGAGAAATTTGAGCAGCTGATGTTCAACCGTGAAAAAGGACAGGCGGGGGCGATCAGCTATGCTGGACATAGTCATAACGATTATTGGCAGAGCCAGCCTTTCTATACGGCCTATTATGCGGGAATGCAATCCATTGAAGCGGATATTTTCCTGCGCAATGGTAAATTGATGGTTGCGCATGATGCAAAGGAAATCAAAACGGAGAATACGCTCAATGCGCTTTATCTGGATCCTGTAGCTAAGCTATACCGCAAAAATGGTGGAACTGCATTTGCTGATAAAGCAAAAAAAATGCAGTTGTTGATTGATATCAAGGAAAACTATAAACAGGTATTGCCAGTTCTTGTCAAGGCGCTTGAACAATATGGCGATCTGTTCAATCCGCTTAAAAATGCCAATGCCGTTAAAGTAATCGTAACAGGTGGGAGACCCAAACCAGATGGATTTAAGGATTATCCCAAATGGTTGTTTTTTGACGGGGAAGTCAATTGGAGCTATGATGCAGCGAGCCTAGCACAGACTGGATTGATCAGTGCTGATCTAAAGGATTATACGGATTGGAACGGTAAGGGATTACCCGAAAATATTCCAGCCATCAAAAAGGCGGTCGCCAAGGCAGATTCGCTGGGACTCCGTTTTCGTTTTTACGGAACACACGACAGTCCCAATGCCTGGCAGCAGCTTATCAATCTCGGCGTGTACTGGATCAATACCGATCATCCCAAGACCTTAGAGTTATTTCTTGATCAGCGTGAACGGTCATCTTTCCAGTCGGCAAAACCACAGGCGATCTATACACCGAGTTTTCAATATGACGGTCAGGACCGTAAGGTGAAACGGATTCTGCTTTTGATTGGAGATGGAATGGGGCTGGCCGCTGTAAAAGCCGCGACATTGGCCAATGGTGGCGCGCTCAATATGACACAGATCAAAACAGTCGGACTTTCGCAGACCGAGGCATTGAATTCGGACAATACCGACTCCGCTGCCGGAGGTTCTGCCATCGCTATAGGGCAGAAAGTAAATAACCGCGCAATTGCTGTCGATGCAAACGGTAAGCCATTGCCCAGCGTAGCTGCGGTGCTGGCCGATCAGGGATGGAAAACAGGGGTGATCAGCATCGGTGATGTGACTGACGCCACTCCCGCAGTATTCTATGCCCATCAGCAGGAACGGAATGAGAGCGAATCCATTTTAGGACAGTTCCAACATTCCACAATGGATTTTATTTTGGGTGGAAAACCTGGATGGTTGCAGAAGAAAAGTGACTGGAAAGGATATGCTGGTGTTTCGATTGTTAAAGATCAGATCAATCAATCCGGTGGTAAGCAGATTGTGTTCCTGTCGGACGAACTTCTTAAGCCTGTGAAAGATGGTCGATCAACGATTTTAAAACAGTCTATGCTGGATGGCATAAAGTTTCTGTCCCGCGACAATAAACCATTCTTTCTGATGGCAGAGTCTGCGCAGATTGACTATGCCGGTCATGCGAATGACCTCAAATACTCAGTCATGGAAACATTGGATTTTGACAAAACGATCGAAGAAGCCTTAAAGTTGGCCGATCAGGATCCAGAGATGCTTGTTGTTGTAACTGCAGATCATGAAACTGGCGGACTCACATTGCTCGATTCTGACCGTAAATCAGGACGTGTGATGGTTAATTTTAGCAGCAACGATCATACGAATGCTTTCGTTCCCGTATTTGCTTACGGAGCCCGCTCGTTTTTATTCCGGGGGGTATACGATAATACAGCTATTTTCCATAAGCTACTGGAGGCTGTGAAGTAAAAATTTTAATTTCCTTTACACTTTTCGCCCCGTTTGTGTATCAAATCACAACGGGGCATTTTTTATCCCTAAAATAATAGCCCGATTTTGCTCCTCCACCTGACATTACTCCTTGTATTCTTTTCCGGTGTAGATGTCTATGTAATAGTAATTATCTTTATTTTCCGTGCCTTTTACCCGTACCAGACCACTTGGGTTGATCGTGTCATAGCTTTTGGTTCCGATCTGCTGTCTTGTTATATTATTGTACAACGTAAAAGGGCCATCTTTTTGTATCTGTAAGGAAAAGATCTGTTGTTTGCCATCCAAGATATCTATATGCTGAAAATTTGGCGGTAGATCCCATTTTTTGGCTTCGGCATTCCAGAGGCCCATGGTTGGATCCTGTTCTCCTTTTTTGACGTTGATGAGGTATAATGCCTCAGTTTGATAGACGTATTTTATTTTTCCTGTTTTCCAATCTTTTTCAAGCGTGTTCTTTGTAAACAACATATGCTTATCGGGCCAGACCAAATAACCCACCTGGTCCAAAATAAAGAAGTCCTTGACATTGATCTCATCCAACAAGTTGCCATCCTTGTCGAGGTACAACCAGTCATAAGCCCAGACCTCATGGTCATAATTAAATCTTCCCAGAATAAAGTAAGGCGAATTGTTGACAGAATACACGAGAGAAACTTCTTTCAGGAAAGCCATCTGTGCTGCAGTAGCCTGTTTGATCTGTTTTGGTAAAGCTTTCTCATATTGCGGGAAAACATAGATAGCATCCGTGTTGTTGTCTTTTAACAATTTGGGTATTGTTGGTTTGTAGCGATCCTGATTGATGGAATCCAGCTGTAAGGGTTGGCCGTTCCAAAACAAGTCTATTTTATCGACACCGACCAGATTGGAAAAAATAGGCCGCTTATGTTGAATATCGTAGATCTCAAAACGATTTTCAGCAGGAGGAATATATCGGCCATTTTCCAAAATCATATCAATTTTTGTACTAAGCTTTTTTAGATGCTGGTTTTTTAGTTCATAAAGGTTCCCATTTAGGACGAAATGTTTATCATCCAGATCGTATGCAGCCGAACTGTATTCGTTTTCGTCATAGGGAACATCTTTGTCCAACAGGATCTGGTCGGTTTCAAGTACACGGATTTCTACCTTAACATAGGTCGCTGTTTTTTTTACGCCACCACCCATGATATTCCAGTTCCAATTCCAGAATGGCAGTTTTTTCTCATGCTCCCGACGTTTCATAAGCAGCGTCACTTGGCCTAGTGGTTGTAACCCAAGATCAGTATCAGAATAATTTTCGATAAAATCTCCCTTTGAATTAATTAAAGCATGCTGGTTCTTCTCGTTTGAGACGATAGCGTAACCAGTGTGGGTAAAAGGTTCTGCCCCATAAAATTTTTGTGTCAGCTGCTTCCGGAGCGAGCTGTCCACATAGACGAATTGTTTGTCCTTGGTCTGCATCGGAACCCAATGGATAGATTTTAACGATGAATTTATGGCGGACTCTTGGGCACAGGCTGTCATACAAAGAATGGTTGTTAAACCTACTAATATTGATTTGATCATCTTTTTTCTTTTTAATTGAAAGCGTTCGCTGTTAAAAGAGCAACGAAAAGTTTCGTATATGCTCATTATGCCAATGCAACGCTTTATGACAGGATTCATGTTAAATACAGGGATCCTGAGGCTAAAGTAGGCGAAAATTGCCTTTGGAAAAATAGCCGAATTCAGTGATTATGAAGCGACTTGATTGGTTGCTGGACAGTCAGATTAAGCCCGTTTGTCCCTGCATTATTTTTTTCGATGAGCCGATTTTAAACTCTAATCGGCTCAAATGTATAACTGGCAATATAAAGAATGGCCCCATTTCTGCTATAGTATCGAAGATATTCTACCTATAGCTGTTGCATTTGCTAAAGAAATGGGAGAGCTAAATGGTTTGTTAACAGGATTAAATGCGGAACTAAAGGAGGAAGCATTTATGGAGATTCTGATCGCTGAGGCAATGAAAACTTCAGAGATCGAGGGCGAATATATGAGCAGAGAGGATGTGATGTCCTCCATCAAAAGAAATCTCGGTATTAAAACTGATGTAGTCGTCCATGACCAAAGAGTTACTGGTGTTGCGAAATTGATGACAACCGTACGGGAGAGTGCGGTAAAAGAATTAAGCGACGATTTGATCAAGCAGTGGCATGCCATACTTATGGCAGGATTTCCGAAAATTAATGCGGGAGTATGGCGTACAGGTGATGAACCTATGCAGATAATTTCCGGCTCATATGGTAAAGAAGTTGTCCATTATGAAGCTCCTCCATCTGTTGCTGTTCCAAAAGAGATGGAGCAACTGGTTCACTGGTTTAAATCATATGAAATTAAAGAGCCTGAGTATATTATCGGTGCCCTGATCAAGAC
Organism: Sphingobacterium sp. BIGb0165; assembly: GCF_024810095.1. Taxonomy (NCBI): domain Bacteria; kingdom Pseudomonadati; phylum Bacteroidota; class Sphingobacteriia; order Sphingobacteriales; family Sphingobacteriaceae; genus Sphingobacterium; species Sphingobacterium sp. BIGb0165. The sequence goes on from NZ_JANUEB010000009.1 coordinate 96,262, forward strand.
AGCTATTGTCCATTTGTATTTTGAATCTATTCATCCTTTTGAAGATGGGAATGGAAGGATCGGAAGAGCGTTGGCAGAATACACTTTATCCAACACACTACAGGCCCCTGTCTTGTTGTCGATATCAAAGACTATTGAAAAAAATAAGCAGGCTTATTATGAAAATCTAAAAATTGCTCAGGCTAGCTTGGATATTACAGGTTGGATAGGCTACTTTACCAAAGTTATTTTAGAATCTCAAAAAGAAGCAAAAGAACTGATTGGGTTTACAGTAATAAAAGCAAAGTTTTTTGATCGAAACAGGGATTTATTGAATGAACGGCAAATGAAGGTTATTAATCGTATGCTGGAACAGGGAATTGAAGGATTTGTCGGTGGCATGACCGCAAAAAAGTATATGTCTATTACCAAGACTTCAAAAGCTACTGCAACAAGGGATCTGCAATACCTGCAAGAGCAAGGTATATTTGAACAAATTGGGCTTGGAAGATCCGTACGTTATGAACTTATACTTAGTTAGACGACCGATTTTAAAATAGTAGATTCAAGCGATATCATTATTTCTTCTCTACCGGAATGAGTTCTGCACCTCCCTCCTTGGGTTGGTACCAGTACTTGTGGCCCAGGTCATCTTCAAAATCATGATTTGTTTTTGATTTATCTACACTTTTGAAGCTTTTGACATCGGGACCTTCAAAGATTTTATCGCCGACGAAAATATGTCTGGCATCTTTGGCGACAGCGCGCCTAAGAACTTCAAACGTTGTTGGGTCGGCATCCGCCAATAGCTGTTGCTTATAATAGATATGATTTTTGTCACCGGACCAAAAGGAGTTTCCACCAATTCCTTCCAATATTTTAAAACTGGCGGCATCAACATCCGTGAATTCAAATTTCTTTCCTTCAATAAGAACCAGTTGATCGATGATTACTGTTTTTCTATCAAGTAATTTAATTTTATTGGTCGTAGGCAAAGTCGTTTCAAGCACACCAACACCCTGATAGGGTTGGTAATATAGTAATGTTTTGCCATCCAAAATGATGTATTCGTCGTTGAGTACATCAATCTTATCCGTTGTGTAATTCAGCGGATTGATACTTTTTTGCGTGACCACATAGAGCTTATTTTGGTCTCTTACAAAATTTTCATTTAAAATTTTAAATGAAGCGTAGTCAACCGATAATGGTTGGCCATTGTAGAAATAATATGATTTATCTTTCGATAGGGATGCTATTGTATCATACAAGGTAATATACGTTTCGGGATCCGCGCCTGTGACGATGGTAAGTTGTTGTTTGCTACATGCTCCTGTTGCTGATGGAGAGCCATTGAAATCGAATACGTGGGATTGATCGACGGGAATCTTTCCTTTTAATCGAAAGGTCTTTGCATCCACGAATTGTTGTGGACAACCCATAAAATAGATATTATCTTTATCACGTGCATAGACACCTTTGATTACAGAAAAGCTATTTACATCTGCCTCCGTCTTTCTTGAACCACGTTCAAAACCATTGCCTCCAGGGATAAAATAGATGGCTCCACTTTTTTTAAAGTAGTCTTCAGATAAAGGACTGACCTGCTCTTTGCAGGAAAAGAACAAACCTATGCATGTGCTGATAATTCCCATTTTAAAAATATGCTTCATACTTTCCATTCTATGATTTGCTCCGTGATGATGTATTGCTATTCTTGGATATAGTGAACAGCATAATCAACCCAATCTGGGATGGATTCATCCAAATAGATGTCCGGCTGTACGCCAATGTTGTCAATGGGGTATTGTGGTAGGCGCGCCGATCTGTAGGTTGGTAAAAATAGTTGATAATTATCGCAGCCGAATTTGAACTCCCGTATCGATCCATAGTCCAGGGCCCCCATACTAGGCGTTCCCATGATTTTTACTTTTTTGCTTTGGCGACAGCTGAATAAGAAATTCTCACCTGAGCTGGCCACATTTCTGTTGGCTAGAATAATAACTTGGGTCGGGCTTTTCTTATGGAGGGCGATCGTATCAATAAGCACTTTTTTATCACCATAGAGCACAAATTTTCCGATATTATCTTTGTATTCTTTTAGATCATCCTCTATCTTTTTAGCTTCCGCAATCGAGTCCAGCCCTTGTTTTATATTTTTAAGAGCATAATCACGGAGACCATTGACTAGGGTATGGGTAGCAAAAAATTCAACACTCATAATCCGTATCGGATTGGTTAGGACATAAGGTAAAATGGGTTGATATACATCATCCGTCCCACCTCCATTATTACGGATGTCAATAATCAGTCCCTTGCTATGCTCAATCTGTTCTGTATGTTTGGCTATTAAATCCTTTACCAAAGCGATATTTTCATAGGCGAAACTGCCAATCTTAATATAGAAAACTTCGGGATTAATTGCTTTGGCCATCACTTCTTCTACAGGTTCAGCCGGACTCGCCGTAGTTTCAGAGACTTTCTTCTGTGCTACAGTCAATGATCTTAAAACAATGTGCTCATCCTGAAAAAAGTCGAGGTACTCCTGCAAAAGAGCTACGCATGCTTCGTTTTTTGCGTTGAGACTTTTTTTATTCAGAATACTCTTTTTGGCTTGGTATAAATCGTTGTGCTGTTTTACCTTTTCCGGAAAGCCCGGATATTCTGTTTCGATCTTACTGATTAATTGTTTGAGTGCCTGTGGACAGTTACAATTGGTCTGACCATATATTGGGTAGGTCAAAAAGGAAACACAAAGGAATAAAAATATGTTTTTTAAGGTCATTTTCTGGTTTGTTAGACGCTATACTTCTTAAATAATGGTACTCTATCTCACTATAAAAATACGATACATTGACATCACATTTTATAGCGGTTTACGATTCGCTTATGGCTATTTATGATTCGTTTATGATATAATTGCAAAACCTCATGATATTCAATTCCCGCTCTCGCAATTTACGCTTAAACATAACGATAATTTAGTAAATATTTTCCTGTTCGAAGGAGTGGGATAAACGCGACCGCCAAAGCCGGATAAAGCAGCCTTGTCGTACTGGCTAAGTATAGATCAAGTATTGATGAGGTATTGATCAAGTATCTCATGAGTTAGGATATCATAATTTGCGTGTTGCTGCATATACCCTAATGGCTCGATAAGGCGCTGGTGGTGACACCTATAGTGAAAGAGAGGTATGCTATTCATAGATAAACCATATTATTCTAAAAAATATTTGCGTAAAATATTTTTAATTAATATATTTGTATATATAATCTATATTATTGTATTGTAATGGTGTTTTTTGGATAACATGAAGAACCAATATCTTATCTGTCTCTTTGTCGGCAAACAGATAGCTATATTTCATAGGTGCATTTGAAATTTCGATACGATTTTTTATGTTGATTGCCGACCTTTCTTAAAATAAACCAAGGTGCTAACGCGAATGCATTTTGCCTGTTGATTTTCTATTTAATCACCTTGGTAATTAACTCTGTTTTTTTTCCAATGTAGTTGTTGTTTTTTTACAATAATTGGTTTTAACCATTTGTTGTTCAGTACGCTATATGTTGTAGGATTTTATACTCATTAAGTCAATATTATGAAAATTAATAACCAATTGATTATCGACCGTTTAGCTCAACGTATGGATCTCGATCGGGTTTATCTCATTAAATATCAATTCTTGGAGCAAGAATATCAACACTTAGTTTTAACGCTTAAACCCGTGAGTGGACTTTCACATAAGGTATTGAAACCTATTGTGGAACTATGCCTGATGGATCAGGAATGCGTTTCATTTGAATTGATGTTTACTCCTGAACTGAAAAATAAGATCAAGATGGGAAGTTTATTCTATTGTTATGCGGCTTTATCCAAGCACGAGATTTTTAGTTCCGGTGAAAACAATACCGCAATCAGTAAACCGAAAGAGATAAGGGGAATACTGGATCTCTCCGATAAGCATTATCACAAAGTGGAGGCTGTTTCCGCGGAATTTTTGCAGGCGGCACAGACATTTGCCGATACGGCAAACTATCTTCGTGCATTATTTATGGTCCATCAGAGTCTGGAAAGCCATTTAAAATTGCTTCAAGTGATGGTGGAGGGGAAAGGGAATAATGTACACAGTCTGGACAGTAGGATAAGAAGTCTTGACACACACTTCTCGATGTTTAAAAAAGTGTTTATGGGTGAAGGAGATGAAGAGAAAGAGCGCTTCCGCTTATTGGATACTTCCTTTAATGCTGTCAATCAAAATAAAGATCTGGAGATTTCCGCTATAACAGCCTCACAGTTATACGATCATTGTGCAGTTATGCAAACGGGGATAGAAAAACTCTTCCATTACTTTATGGAGGAATTGCAGGCCGAATACGAAAAAAATTTGGCGACTGAAGCTGCCATTCAAACTGAGCTTGCAAAGGCTAAAATGATGAAAGAAGAAAAAGTTAAAATGGCACCACAGAAAACGCTGGTTGCTGCTTCTACTTTTTACGCATTCCCCTGGCCTGAACAGTATCAATCCGATATACAACAGCTTCTCTATCAGATCCGCCGGGACAATCAGGCTGAGCAGATGATGTTGCTCAATTATTATGTGAGTAAAACTCATGGAAAGGGGTTATTCGACTATCCTCCAAAAGATGTTGGAAACGTCAGCATTTACTTAGTTGTTATAAAAAAATGGGTTGGACAATGTTACTTCCGTAAAGTTTCTTTTGGTCGGGCGACAGCAGTTATCTCATTTTTAAGCAGCAGCTTTATCGCAGCGAAATTAAATATAGGAAGTCGCTTTTCACAAACGATCTGGAATGACTCTATTGTCCTTTACCGCAATCCGGGTTATAGGCCGACCTATTCGCTAACGCCTGTAAATTGGCCCGACACCCTGTTGAAAACGGCAAATGTCTGGACTCGCAATGCAAAACTCATGCACGATCTGCTGGCCATATTTTCTGATGGTCGTCTTTCTAGCAAGCAATTGGCCGTACTGTTGTTAAATCAGTTGATCCTGCTCGGAATACATAGCTACCTCTACTTGCGGATCGGTTACACACCAATGAATGCTACGTTGGAGGAGTTGGTCGAATGGAGCTGTATCTGTGATAAAAAAGTAAGCGATTTTTTTACCTCAAATGAACCTTCCGAGGCCTTGTTGCACCAGGAGACATTAAAAGATATGAAAGGGCGGGTATACGAGTTGCCTGCGGAATTGGAGCAGCTTGAAATGGATTACTTTAAATCCAGTGCTAATCGGATCGCAGCCTTTTTTGCTGACCTATGCCAGCAGAGTTTGAAATATATGGAAATGAAATCGGGGATTAAAATAAATTGAAGTTTACGATAAAAAGCTAGATGCTCATCTAGGCTTGGTAGACCTATAAAATTAAAACTATTATAACTAAACATAAACCAATGAAAAATGAAATAGATGTAACGATACCATGGCAAAGCAAGCAAGAAAAATCCCTGTCGATCGTTTATCTGAAAAGATTTTTTAATGAAGAATCTGCAAGACTAACTTGGGATTTTAAAATAATTCTAGAAGAGAGTGTTTTTAATAATAAGTATGTGTTCGAGAGTGTGTGTAAGGAAAATGTTCGTGTCCTGATCACGTTAACCGCCGATCATTTGAAAGCAAGTTGTTCGTGTGGGAGAATGAACACGACATTATGTGAACATGTCTATGGTCTATTGCGTGAAAAGTTAAGTGGGAATAAACATTATTTTTTTCATTTATACGATCCAAAATGGTTTTTAGCCCATCCTGACCAACGTGAACTATTTGGTTTATCTCTTAAAGATGAACATAAGAGAATAACGAAAATTGAAATCAACGCAACAGCAGATTGTGGGAGTATCTATGGTTTTCATAATCCGTCAGAATTATGCCATGTAGCTAGCAATAAAATTTATGCAATTGAACCTTCAATTTCTAAGTCAGAGGGCAAATTTATCGTTGCAATTCCGATAAATAATACGATTGATCAATTACCTTTTTTACTCCCATTTTTAAGTGGAGAAAAGAAAAAAAATGTTTTCAAAGAAAGCTATTTGTTAAAAGAAGAAATGCCATATCCTGAATATCTTACCAGCCATGAGATGATGCTTGATGCAGTAGCAAAAAAGATGATGCAGCTGGGGGCCTCTACATTTAACGCTATCAGACCAGATGAACTTTCGGTCGTTGAACGGAATGAGCGGGATTATCGAATACTGGATTTATGGAGAGATCTCATTTCAAATCAATTGTCTCAAGATGAAGTGATCTTTTTCTACTCCCATACGAATAATTTCGGTCTAAGACACTACCAATTCCGATATAGCTCTGTTTCCTATCAATCCCATAAACTAAAAATTGCTAATGGCGACTTTAAGCTTAAGATTCAAGTGGTAGAGAATCAAAAAGGTTTATTGATGGCGGTGCTGGCCTATTATAAAGGTAATCTAGTAAAGAAAATTAAGTTTTTGAGTGATGTGCATAGTTTCTTTGTCGAATTAAGTTCCAAGAGCGTACTTTTTATTGATGATATACAAGTCGGAAAACTTCTAAATCAATTCAGGCATTCCGCATTCAAAATTTTTGTGTTGCGACAAGATATCGCTAAATTTTATGAAGAAATATTGCACCCAATAGCTCAGCACTTCCCAATAGAATACAAAAATGAGACGCTTCAAGATCATGCCGCAACTAAAAAGACTATTGAGGAGACGAAAATATTGCAGGTCTCGCTTCAAGATGATGCGTTGCTATTAAAAGCATCCATAGATTTTGGGACAGTTAGCCTGCCCATTGTTGAGATGCCCAGTACAACTGTTTTAACCTATGTTGATAATGAAATTCAGGTGCAAGAGCGAGACGTTGACGATGAGCTGGCCTTTAGCAATTTTGTCAAAAATCAACATGAGTCTTTTGCGGAGCAACCCTCCTCTCATACCTGGGAGTTGCGAACATCCCTAATTGCTCGAACAAATTGGATAAATAATCTTCGTAAGGGATGTCAAGATCATCAGATAACGCTTAAGCTTACAGGGTTGGTTAAAGGATCCAGTTACTATCCTTTTTCTTTAAAATGGGAAGTAGTGGAACTGAAGTTCCAATCAAATTTGTTATATATCAACATAAAATTTAAGCTGGGTAAACTAATATTGGAACCTAGTCTATTTGAAAATTATCTATTTGAAAAGAAAAATTGGTTCAAGACCGATACTGAGGATTATATCTATATCAGCGACTCTTTGAAATCACTTTTTATACCTTTATTCGGTCAGGCACGCATAGAAGATCCTTACATCATTTTAACCTCAGCACAATTGATTTCTTTTCAAACGCAATTAGAAAAGATAGATCCTAGGATTATTAATGATAGCACAAGAGAAAGGAGAGATAAATTAGCCAATATGACCGAAATTCCTTTATTGGATGTTCCGAGTACTGTCAAAGCAACCTTACGCCCCTATCAGAGGGTTGGTTTTAGTTGGATGGGATTCTTACAAGAATTTCAATGGGGTGGCATTCTGGCTGATGATATGGGACTTGGGAAAACCTTGCAGGTAATTACTTTATTGGAGTATTATTACCAAAATAATCCTGAGGCAGCTCCTTCCCTTATTATTGTTCCTAATTCATTGCTATTCAATTGGCAAAATGAAATTGAAAAATTCGTTCCGGAACGAAGTTATTATGCCTATCATGGTATGAAAAGAAAGGACCAAGAGACTTTCGCAGAAGCATCATTTGTGCTGACAACCTATGGGACAGCGATGACAGACCTTTCCTTTCTTCAATCTCAATCATTCAGTTATATGATTTTGGATGAGTCTCAAATGATTAAGAATAGGAATTCTAAACGATTCGAAAGCTTGTTTTCAATTATGGCATCGTTTCGAATAGCAATGACAGGTACTCCAATCGAAAATGGGATTCAAGATATCTATGCACAAATGACCATGGTGAATCCAGGTTTTTTTGGGAATTACAGAAACTTTAATAAAATGTTTAAGTCTCTAGGAGATGTAGAGGAAGCCGATATGCCGTTAATGAATTTGCAAAAGATGATTGCTCCATTTATTTTGAGAAGGACCAAAAAGCAGGTTGCATTAGAGTTACCGAATAAAACAGAGACCATCCTGTATTTGGATATGCAGCATGAACAACGAAAGCTCTACGATAACTATCGTAAGAAATATCGACTGGAAATTGAGGCGAATTTAAATGGTGAAGAGTCTTCAAAATCCAAATTTTTAGCAATAGAGGCATTACAGAAGCTGCGACAGCTGTGTAATTCGCCCATATTGATGAAAGATGGTGGTTCTTCCAACGAATCTGTCAAATTAGATTTTATTGATGAAATCATGGAAGAAGTAGCTCCAAATCATAAGATTCTTCTCTTTTCATCGTACACCTCAATGCTTAAACTTGTAGCCCAACAGATCGAAAAGCACAGCATAGCATATACCTATCTTGATGGCAGGATGAATCAGAAGCAACGGCAATTTACAGTTGAAACATTTCAAAATGACGATACATGCCGTGTTTTTCTGATCAGCCTAAAGGCTGGAGGAACTGGTTTGAATCTGACAGCCGCGGACTATGTGTATATTTTAGATCCTTGGTGGAACCCAGCGGCTGAAGCCCAAGCGATCGACCGCTGCTATCGCATTGGACAAGATAAACATGTGATGGCCTATAAGATTGTTTGCCGAGACTCTGTCGAAGAAAGAATCCTAGAACTTCAGGCCAATAAAAAAAGAATAGCTGAGGGTATAATCTTGGACGAAGCCAATCTGATGAAATCCATTAGTAAAGAAGAACTACTTAAATTATTCGAGTAACCCATTATAAACTTAACGTATGAATACCGAATCTACAATAAAAACTTCCCACGCTGGAATGATGTATTCACATGATTTCCAACTTTGGTATACCTATCTCAAGCGGCGGATAGAAAAAGAGTGGCGGCCCGAGGAGCTTTCGTTCTTACTAGGCAAGCCCGATCATGCCTATCTCGATTTTGAGAAGATGTTTCAAGTCCAAAAGTTTTTAACGCAAGAATCTATTTTATTGGATCGGATATATGCAAGTTCGTGGATCGAAGCGATGGCATTCCATAGCGAAAAATATGAGGCTTCTCAAGAGCGTCTGGTACGTCTTAAAATCGAAGAGGATGAAGTGAAATGGAACTATACTATTGAACTACCCTGGCAGTTTAAGAAGGGAGAGAAACTTCCTCCTGCGCCACAATTACAATTTGAGGAATGGAAAGCTGAGAAAGATCTTCAACTTGAATCGGATGCCATGCTCCATGTTCGACAAAAACTGGAAGCATTATTGGTAGGTAAATACTTTGAACATGGTGCTACAGCCTTGCAAATGTTTCGTAAGGTCGAACATACGGGTCTTGTTCATTTGCAGATTTTTCCTCGACACCTTAAAAATGTCTTGTATAGCCTTATCCAACAAAGCAAACTCGTTGTCAGAAATATAGAAAATAGCTATTCTTTTTTCTTAACAGATTTTCAGCAAGCAAGCCGCAAACAGTATTTATAAAATGGCTGGCGTTGAGTAAAAAAACAATCATTATATTTATTCCAATGAATAAAATGATTCCTACAAATAGAACATCAATCGTACCAGCCATTTTCAAAGGATTGGCTGGTACGATTTTTATTTTTGCTATTTTGACGGCCATTTCTTATCAAAATGATCTACCCGTAGATGGCAAATTGGTGATTGGATTTCCATGGGAGTTCTATTCAGAAGGTACGGGCTATAATCTTGAACGCGATGAATATGCTAGCTTTGAAAATTTTGAACCACTCAAACTGATCGGTAATATCCTTATCGCAGTAGCGATATACCTTGTTTTACGCCTGTCTCTTCGCCCTCTTTTGAAAAAAAGTAAACGCTAATTTCTGTCGTTATTATTATCCTTTTGTTAAGGTAATGTTGTTTGCTAACACGGTTTAGTTAAAAACTATTAACCTTTTATTGATGCTACCTTCATATTGCATTTGTAACCTTGTACCCATAAATCAAATGCACTACTTATGAAAATTAAAGCCAACAATGTCTTTTGGTTGTTATGTGCCATTGCAGCAAGCTCATCAGCTGTTCAAGCCAAACCTCTCACACTCACCAAGTCGCAATTCCTACTGGTACAAAATCCTGTTAGAGGCCGTGTGGTCGATGCACAGGGCAATGCAGTTTCGGGGGCAACGATCCAAAATCTAAAAAGTAAAAAGTCTGTTCAATCTGATGAAAAAGGAAATTTCCAAATTGATGCGGAAATCGGCGATAGACTTAGTATCTCCTATGTCGGATTTAGTAATCTGGTCCAAGCTATTGCGCAATCCAATGGGCAGATCTTTACACTACAAACCAACGAGAACACGCTTGAAGAAGTAACGATTTCTATCGGTTATCAGAAAATTCGAAAATCCGATGTTACTGGTGCAATCGCTAGTGTGAAGGCCGAAGAACTAAACCTCAGTGCACCAAAACTATCACAAGCTTTAGTTGGTAAAGTAGCCGGTGTACAGGTGATGCAAACAAGTGGTGCCCCTTATGATGGGACCAAGATCCGTGTGCGTGGCATGGGATCTATCAACGCTGGTTCGGATCCACTCTATGTTATCGATGGCTATCCCGCCGGAAATAATTTAAATATCAATCCCAATGATATCGAATCCATTGATATCCTCAAGGATGCGGCATCCGCTGCCATCTATGGATCGCGTGCGGCTGGCGGTGTTGTGCTGATCACCACCAAACGTGGTAAAGAAGGTAAAAACAATGTCGATTATGAAGTGCTGGGTGGCTTTGGTCAGCTTTCCAAGAAAATAGATGTTTTAAATGCCGAACAGTTTATTGATCTACTGATCGATGGACGCAACAACTCCTATAAAGACCTCCTGGCTGGCAAAGGGATCACCTGGAATGACAGCCGTCGTTTTGACGATAATAAAACCCGTATCGCCAATGTCGGAAATGCCGGTTCGGTAAGTATTCCGGAAGACTACTATGATTTTGCAACCGGTACCGCAAAAAAATCCAAATATGATACTGACTGGCAAGATGCCCTTTACCGTAATGCGCCTTTCCAACGCCATAACCTCTCTACCTATGGTGGCAATGAAAAAAATCGCTATTTTCTAAGTGGTTCGTATCAGAATCAACAAGGTATTATGTTAGGTACGGACCAAAAAGTATTTAACTTTCGGGCTAATATTGACAGTAAAGTAAGTAAAAGACTCACCGTCGGGGCCAATGTTTCCTTTACTTACAATGACAACAACGAAGTGACCACTGGTCGATATGACCGCAGTCCTTCCATGGCGGCACTAATCTATCTACCTACGTTGCCCGTATATAACGAAGATGGTTCTTATGCGCAGTATCTGATGGCCGGTCTCTCGGCAAATAACTACGGTATCCAGAACCCCGAAAATCCATTGGCCTATGTGACTCAAGTCAAAAACAATCGTCGTGGAAAAAAAGGGCTTTATAATGCTTTCGCGGACTTCTCGATTATCGAAGGATTAAACCTCAAAGTAAATGGAGGCTTGTCTACCTATGATGAAAAATACGATTATTTCCGCCCAACAAGTATTTCTGATGGAAATAATAGACCTTATTCTCCGCAAGCAATTACAGCTGCCTATGCGGATGCCAAAACCAAAAATGAGGTAGATAAACTCCTGGAAACAACATTAAATTACAATAAGACTTTTGGCGAGAAGCACCAGATTTCTGCATTGTTAGGCTACTCCGCCCAACGGACGGATTTCGATTATCAAGGTGTGAGAGCAAATGGATTTAATAGCGATGCTATTGGTGAAATCACCGATAAAGGTGCTGATCCCTCCAATTTTCAGCTCTTGAAAGACGATACCTTCAAACGTATTACAACACTTCAATCGTACTTTAGTCGCGTAAATTATAGTTTCGATTCGAAATATTTCCTTTCAGCTTCCATACGTACAGACGGTTCTTCGCGCTTTGGCCCAAATAATAAATGGGGAACTTTCCCCTCAGTTTCTGGGGGCTGGACAATCTCCAAAGAGGACTTTTATATGGATTGGCTAGGACAGCAGTCTACGCTGAAATTGAGGGCAAGTTGGGGACGGAGCGGTAACAATAATATCAGGGAGTATCGCTCAGTATCTGTATTTAATTCCCCAGCTGGTGTGATCTTAGGGGATAAAGTTAGTACGGCATACACTGCTGGTGATCTGTACGATCCTAATTTGAGCTGGGAAACGACTTCTCAATATAATACAGGATTGGATCTTGGACTCTTGAAAGGGCGTTTAAATGTAATGGCTAATTTTTATTTGAGCCGTTCGTTTAATTTGTTGTTTGACCAGCCTATTTCAGCTGTATCTGGGTCAACGACAATATTGACCAATTTGCCAAATTCTAAAGTACAAAACAAAGGCTTTGACTTACAGATTGACGTGACTCTGATCCGTAAAAGTGACTTTGAATTAGGCATCAATGGAAATATTAATGTCAACCGCAATAAAGTCTTGGATTTGGGAGGATCATCAACGATCTTAACCAATGGTGCTGAACGTTCGTACTTAACCCATATTACGCAAGAGGGAAGTCCAATCGGTATGTTCTATGGCTTTAAAGTTCTTGGCGTGGCAACGGAGGATAACTACAAGACCGTAGCGCCCTCAGCCGCTTCAACAACGCCTTTGCAACCTGGTGATCTTTATTTTGAGGACGTCGATGGAAACGGTATTGTCAATGATGCCGACAAGCGGGTTATCGGTAATCCGCATCCGAATTTTACCTATGGTTTTGCGCTGAGTACACGCTACAAAGAATTTGATTTACGTGCATCATTCAATGGGTCACAAGGCAATAAAGTATTGGATGGCTATGATTACTATCTCTATAACATGGAGGGATCAGGCAATCAGTATGCCGATGTCGCACAACGCTACCGATCAGCACAAAACCCAGGTAACGGTAAGGTGTACCGTGCTTCCCGGGGTGGCACGCAAAGTAACAGTACGCGTCTGTCAGATTTCTACCTGCAGGATGGCTCGTTTTTCCGTATGACCAATATTGCCCTGGGCTATAATATGCCAAAAAACATTGCTGAAAAATTGAGCTTATCCGGAATACGGGTGTATGCAACAGTGGATAATCCATTTACAGTCAGTAAATACAAAGGTTATAATCCTGAACCGGATTACAACCAACGAGGTAATCTTACTCCTGGTGTCGATTATGGACTTTACCCATTGGTCAGGTCCTATAATCTTGGTGTAAAAGTGACTTTCTAATATTCATATTCATAGCGCCTTTATGATTTTTCAATAGCGAAATATCGAATGGCCACATTACAAAAAAATACTTCAATGAAAAAAAGATATTTATTACCGCTTGTGTTGTTTGCTCTGTCTTCATGTAGCAAAGATTTCTTAAATCAAAAAGATCCAAACGCCATCCAGATCGAAGACTATTTCAAGTCGGAGAATGACGTGCTTTTAGCTGTCAATGGCTTATATCAAACGCTACGATCAGGAAGTACGATCGGTGAGGGCAGCACACTATACAATGAAGAGCGCTCCGATAATACCGGGCGTAATGATAACCAGTCCAATGCCGGTGAACCTTTTCAGTTTAATGATTTTTCGCTGCTGCCAAGTAATACCTATCTAAAGACACACTGGGCTGCAATGTATGCTGGTATCAGTCGTTGTAATGTTGTGCTTTCACATATTAACGATGTAACTTTCTCCAGTGAGGAGTTAAAGGGACGCTACGTGGCTGAAGCAAAATTTGTTCGCGCCTTATTATATTTTCATATGGTGCGTAAATTTGGGGACATCCCACTTTCAACGGTGCAGGTGACAAGTAAGGAACAGGCGAATGAACTCGCATTTCGTCAAAAGGAAGCAGTCGTCTATGAACAAATTATAAAAGATCTCACCGAAGCTTTATCAAGTAATCTGCCCAACACACAAAAGGATTATGCGATCGGCAGGACATCTAAGGCTGCAATAAATGCAATTCTAGGACAGGTTTACTTAACATTAGGTGCCACACAAACGACCGGAAATGCCGAAAACTTCGCAAAAGCGGAACAGTTTCTAAATGCGGCCTACCAAATGCGCACATTCGGTAAGTTGAATGAAATACCTTATACCCAAGTATTTGATCTCACCCAAAAAAAAACCTGTAAAGAGCTCGTATTTCAAATTCAATACAAACAAGGCGATCAGAATTTCAGTTCGAGTATCGCACGTAATTACCAAGCCAAGGGGGATACGATAAACTCAAAATATCCATCTACTGGTGTGGGGGAAGTAGTCAAATTAGATTTAATCAAAGATTATGAACCGCAGGATTTAAGAAAAGATTTTTCTGTCAAATTTGCGAAAGATCCTCAGGTCAACGATTGGTTTGTAACCAAATTTAGAGACAATAGCGACGCGGCTGGAACCAACGGTTGGGGCGGGAACGACTGGATCTTGATCCGTTACGCAGATGTCATGTTATTACTGGCCGAGGCGAAATATCGTTTAGGTAAAGATGTGGAAGCAATTGCGCTATTGGATCAGGTACGCGAACGTGCTGGGCTGCCTTCATACGCTAAGTCAATCTTAAGTAATGAATATCGTACAAAGTATCCGACATTAAAGGCGGCGATCCTGCACGAGCGCCGTGTGGAACTGGCTTTCGAAAATCAACGTTGGTTTGACTTAATCCGGAACTATAATCCACAGGAATTGGTGACGTACTTTAAAACTAAAAGCCAGGCGGATTATGGGAATGCTAAAATCTCCAATATATCTACAAAGGATCGGTACTATCCAATTCCTTTCGATGAGTATAAGTTAGACCCACAGCGTATGTATCAAAATCCTGGTTATTAATTAAATCGGATATGACAGGTATCATAAAAAAGATCATTTTGTTGACTTTGGGAATATGCGGAATGCATATTTCCAAAGGCCAGCTCAAACCCAATCCTGCCAGTCCGCAGGACTGGGTTATCCGCAAGAATTATTACGCGACTTATCTGTTGCTAAAGGATTCCGCCTTAACACAGCAGCTTTGTGCCTCCCAAGCTATTTCAGCATCGCTGAGACAGCGATTTGATCGTTTCAAGGGTAGTGATCATTGCGCGGATCTCGGCTGTTTTCTGGAAGCTTTTAAATGGAAAGATTCTGAGATCGAGCTCATGGCTGAACAAATTTCCAGTCAAATCAAGGGCAACAGGAAATTGGAAGAACTTGTTGAATCAGCTTTGATGCCATCAAAGACTTATGGTATACCAAGGGATGAGACTGCAAAAGTATATCTTAAAAAAGCGCTGTTACAGGACTTTGGCGCGATGAACTATGTTGTTGATGTCTATGGTGGCGGCAAGAAGCCCAACTATCCCAAGATTGATTCAATTTCTTTTGATGTGAATCGTAAGGCTTATTTTCAGCTTTTAGATGATGTCCGCCAGGACGTACTAAAAGATATTCCGACCGGTAAGGAGGCCCTTTTTATGACAATGATGACAGCGGTAAGGCTGCTTGAGATCAATGAGCGTTGGGACGCTGCGCAATTAGAGCCATTAATAGCACTGGAAAATAAAAAGGCGTTTGAACAAGTGAAAAAAACGGATTTTTCAGTCTACCCTTACAGCCTGCTGCTGACTTTAGGTGCGGGCCCTGAAATCTATGGACAGCCAATCAGTCCCGGCGGAATGTTACGTGCACGCATGGCTGCGCGTAGTTATTTTGAAAAATTGGCCCCTTTTATTGTACTTTCCGGCGGAAAGGTACATCCTTATAAAACGGCTTATATCGAGGCAATCGAGATGAAAAAGTACCTGATCAATATCATGGGAGTTCCCGAACACGCGATCTTGATCGATCCGCATGCCCGCCATACAACAACAAATCTGCGCAATACTGCCCGTATACTACTGAACTATGGATTTCCTAAAGATAAATTTGCCATTGTCAACAGCAGTAAGGCACATATCGATGCGGTAGAAAAAATGGCCGACCGTTGTATCCGCGAATTGGGTTATGTACCCTATAGCCTTGGAAAACGAATTTCGGATGTTATCATCGAATTTCAGGCGAAAGAAGAAGCATTCACAATCGATCCGGACGAGCCTATGGATCCCTAACGGTTCGCCTCAGAACTCCGATTGAACAGTATGAAACAAATCCGACATGTCCTTGTCAACAATGTTTGGTATATATTGAAAAAGGTATGTGGAAATGGTTATCCACATACCTTTTTCTGTGGAATATCAATTTAATACAATCGCCTTTCCTTCCTTTGCGGAACGCCTGGCTGCCTCCAAAATCTCAACGACAGTCACATTGTTGCTAATGGAGCCTAGATCACCCTCAGTCAGCTGATTTCCGCTTAAAACATGCGCTAAATATTGGATGTGATTTTCAAAATAGGTTTGATCTGTTGGAATGACTGTTGGCTTATCGTTGTGCTGGACGTATTTTAACAATGTTTTATCGTTTTGTGCATAGAGTTGAGCCTTCGTTCCAAATACCTGTAGGTCTTTCACACTGTAAGGCCAAGCCCAAGATGCCTGGATAATACCTGTGCTACCATCACGGTAATTTAAGATAATCGTAGCATCATCCTCAACTTTTGGATAAACTTCGGGCTTCAGTCGATGTGTAATTGCGCTGACAGAAATAGGCCGTTCACCGTTCTTGATCCAGGTCATGAGATTGGCCCCATAACAACCAAAATCCATTAATGCACCACCACCATTTTTTTGCGGGTCCGTCAGCCAATCGAGAAAATAGCTGCTACAGCCGATCTCTTTGGGCCCTTCATGTCCATCTTTTACAATCATCCGCGTCACAGCTCCCACTGCATTTTGATCAATCAATTGCTTGAGCTGTTGGTTGCTCTTATACCAGGTCGTTTCATAGTTGACAAAAAAAGCCGTTTTGTTTTCCTTGGACAACGCTGCAATACGGTTGGCATCAGCCAATGTAGTTGCCATCGGTTTCTCTACCATGACAGGAATTTTGAGCGGCAGACAGATTTCCGCTACATTGATATGCTCATTGGTGGGGTTGTAAGCCAGAACCACATCGGGCTTTACTCTTTTCAATAATGAAGGGAGATCTTGATAAAAAACGGATTTCGGAAGGTTGTATTGTGTCTGAATCTTGTCCGCGAGGATATTATTGGCCTCTGCTATCCCAATGATCTCAACCTTCTTCTCTTTATATAAATTCAATAGGAGGTATACATGGTCGTGATTGAGTCCCGCAACAGCGACTTTAAGTGGACTATCCGCATAAGCAATATGCTGAAATAGCATCGTCAATAAAAAAAATATCTTTACTGTATGTTTCATGGTATTCTGTTTAGGTTCAATAAAGATACCATTTTGAATTCTTTAAATCCTTTAGTAGATCCAGTCAATCTTTGGGTGCGATTGTATTATTTCCGCTACGATATCGAAATAAGTCTGTACTTTTCCAGCTTGTAAATCGGCTAGCTTTTGTTGGAAATAGGTATGATTGAATGGTGAATTTGCTGCAAGTTTTTCCTGATAGTAAGCGACGCTGGTGGTCAGGCCTAATGCCGTTTTACTATAGGCGATGTCTTTCCAGATGATCGTCTGTTTTTTTGCATCCTGTACTTTTCCAAAGCCACCATAAAGCAGATCATCAAAACCATCCAGACTCCCAATCTGCCAACTCTCATCAGCCATATAGACCCGATTGATTTCAGCATAAAAGCTCGGGATATCCGCAATATGTGTGCCTTCAATAACAACAAAGCCAAGATCAGGGTGAAGGGACAGGAGGATTTTGAACTCCTCCCAGAGTTCTGCTAATGCCTTGGGGGACGTCGCTTTTAACCATTTTTCTGCAAAGCTAAAAAGGTCTGGTCGAACAGTATTTTGCCCACTTTGCAAGAGCTCAATCAAGGGCTCATTTAATACCTTGTCATGGCCATTCCTGACCAAAATTTTAGCAATAGCTGCTAGTTGATTTCTCTCGTTTATTTCCATCTGCTTCGGATTGGATTGTCCCATCTAAAGGACTAAAAAAAATTGACTTAACGAAATCGTTTTCGGTTTTTTTACAAAAAATCCAATACATTTAGGTTTAAATTTAGGGATAAATCTAATGCGATGATCTACCGGATAACGTTCTATTGTATACTTACCTTACTAAGTGTACTTTCTCTAGTTGAAATTTCTGTTTTTGCACAGCAGCGGCCCAATGTCATTGTGATTTTGAGCGACGACGGCGGTTATGATGATTTTGGTTGCTACGGTGGTAAGGAGGTTCATACACCGTATATCGACGAGCTGGCGAAACAGGGTATTCGTTTTCAGTGTGCTTATGCATCTGCATCGGTTTGTGCACCCTCACGTGCCGGTCTGCTGACGGGGCGGTACCAACAACGCTTTGGCTTCGAACACAATATTTCCAAACGGCCAACCAATGGAACGGCACTGGAAGATATTGGGATGGATACCACGGTGGCAACGATAGCAGATTTTATGAAATACAACGGCTATAAAACCGTTGGTATCGGCAAATGGCATCAGGGAGACGGTCCCCAATTCCATCCGCTCAAGCGTGGCTTTGATCATTTCTTTGGTTTTATCGGCGGTGATCGCTCTTATTTTCCGATCCCCGGAAAGGTAAAACTAACACAAATGTTGGTCGATGATGGACGCATTTTCCCCGAAGATTCTATTCGCTATCTGACAGAGACATTGACCGATAAGGCAATCTCCTATGTTCATCGTTATCGCCAACAGCCTTTTTTTATGTATCTGGCTTTTAATGCTATACATACTCCTGTGGAGGCTCCGCTGACGCAGAACAGCAAATATAGTCATGTTGCAGATCCTTTGCGCCGCGCTTATTTGGCAATGCTGGAGAATATGGACAGCAATATTGGCCGTTTGATAGAACAATTGAAAAGCGATGGACTTTATGAAAATACGCTGATTATCTTTATGAATGACAATGGTGCGGCCACAAATAATGGTGCCGATAATGGTCAGCTGCGCGGTTTAAAGGGGTCGAAATGGGAAGGCGGAATACGGGTACCAATGATTATGCAATGGCCAGCAAAGCTCCCGAAAGGAAAAGTAGTCAATGCCATGGTATCGGGTATGGATATCTTGCCAACAAGTATGGATGCCATACAGGGGAAAGACATCCCCGGACAAGCGATCGATGGGCTAAGCCTGTTGTCATCGTATAAGGCGGCGAAGAATGGGCATGAATATTTATTTTGGCGACGGGGAGTCGCTAAAGCGGTCCGTCATGCCGAATGGAAGCTGATTGTTGTCAAGGATGATCCGATATTGCTATTTAACTTGAAAAACGATCTGAAAGAACAGCATAATCTTGCCGAAAAATATCCCGATAATGTGAAGGAAATGTTGAATAAATTGGCTGAGTGGGAAAAAAAGATGGCTGCTCCCAAATGGTTGAGTTCCGTCTTGGATAATGATCAGAACCAAATGATGAAACATCGAATGGATGTCATTGGAAGGGCAGCAGAAAAGAAATACCCTTAATCGGATTATAATTGGAAAACGAATGAAAACTATACTTATATTTTTATTATCATTTGGACTGGTCATGACAAGGGCACAGGACAAGCATACATTTGATCGCATCAAAAAACATGTGTACGAAGACGAACTGCAAAGTTCGTCCACGCACGGTGATAAAACCACAATCTGGAGTAATCAGCTGACTGAAGCTGGTACTTGGTCTGATATAGATTACGCGAGTAAATCAATTTCACTCTGGCCTCCAGGAGAACACTTGGATCGCTTGAAAGCTTTGATCGTAGCTTATGTATCTCCCAAAAGTAAATCTTATCAGCAAAAGTCGCTTTATGACAAGATTGTACGGGCAGCACAGTACTGGGCAAATAACCGATTTGAATCAACCAACTGGTGGCACAATGAAATTGCTTCTCCCAAAGCAATAGGTGTCTGTCTGATCCTGATGAAATTTGGTCAGGAGAAAATTCCAGCTGCAGTGGAAACAGCACTGGTCAAGTTGATGGAAAGAGGGGACCCCTATAAGAAAACGGGCGCGAACAAGAGTGATATTGCCATGCACTATTTCTATCGTGCACTGATCCTGGAAGACGCCAGTCTACTGGCTGCTGCTATGGAACAACTGCTTTTCCCCATCCAGTTGGTGGATGGCAAAGAGGGTTTGCAATATGATTTCTCTTACTTACAGCACGGGCCACAATTGTATATTGCGGGCTATGGCGAAGAGTTCTTAAAGGGAATTTCTAAGGTAATGGCCTATGTCCGCGAGACGCCTTATGCAGTTAATAAGGAGAAATTGGACCTCTTTGAAAAATTTCTTTTGGAAACCTACTTGCCGATCATACGTTCACGTTATATTGATTTTAATGTGCATGGACGTGGGATATCGCGACCAGATATACTGCGCAAGGATCAGGAAGTTGCCATATTGCAGCAGATGCAATTGATCGATCCAGCTAAAAATGAGTTCTGGAAGAAAGGATTGGCAAAATTAGATAGTATACAGGCTTTTAATGCGGAAGATCAATCCCTGCATCGACATTATTGGAAAGGAGACTATACAACACACCTCAGAAAACAGTTTCATTTCAACCTGCGCCTGGCAAGCAAGCGAACCAACAAATCGGAGTCAGGAAACGGTGAAAATATGCTTGGTAAAAATATGACAGATGGTGTAACCAATATTCAGGTATTTGGTCCGGAATATTATAATATCATGCCGGTATGGGAATGGGACAAAATTCCAGGGACAACAACCCGAGATTATCAGGGTGATCAGGAACTGAAAGAACAGTGGGGTGTACTGGCTGCCAACAGTTTCTCTGGTGGAGTCAGCAATGGTACAGTCGGCGCATCAGCTATGTCTGTTCAATACGATGGCCTAGCTGCGCAAAAAGCATGGTTCTTTTTTGATAGGGAGATTGTTTGCTTGGGCAGTGGAATTAGCAGTAGTGCTACTGAACCGGTGGTAACAACATTGAATCAGACTTGGTTGAATGGCCCTGTCGTATGGAATGGAAAAGAGCAGATTTCAACCGATTCACTGATTCGAAATGTCAAACAAGGTGAATATGTGATGCACAATCAGGTCAGCTATTATTTTCCGGAAGCCATGAAAGTTGCTCTGACGACAAAAGAACAATCGGGCTCTTGGTACCGCATCAATCGTTCCCGATCAAAAGATGCTGTCCATGGTAAGGTATTTAAGTTATGGGTAGAGCACGCAGCGAAACCTGTAAATGGAAGTTATGCGTATATCGTGGTACCCGGTGTGGATCAGATTGATAAGCGGGCTATGCAGCAGCTAAAAATATGGCACAATACGCCTGCTGTTCAAGCCGTAGAACATCAGGGGCTGGCTGCTATTCAGGCAGTGTTTCATCAGTCAGGTACCTATCAAATTGGAGCTTGGTCTATTCAGGTGGACAAGCCGGCCATTCTGCAGATCACAAAGGGAGATAGGGCTTTCAAATTGGATGTGGCAGATCCACTGCAACAGGAAAAAACCGTACGTATTCATCTCATCAATAAACGTGCAAAAGTAAATCAAACTGTTGAGATGAGGCTTCCGAAAGCTGAGTACGCGGGTAGTACTGTATCAGAAACAATCCCGACCGATAATAAATAAGGTTTTAATCCTTTCGTAATTGCCGTGAATATTAAAAAGTAAGGTCCAAGATCTGTAAAGAAACTGGACCTTATTCGTTCGTTCGACTGAGGTTTCTAAAGATTATTTAGCGTTGTTTGTCAAAGTCTAGCTTTTGATACAGCCTATTTTTATTATTTTTTGAGTTGCTCCAAGCGTGTTAAACCTTCGAGATAATAATAATCTGCATAGGTCAAAGGGACATCAATTTCCGAGTGATGCGGCAGACTGCCGACACTATGTTTGAGCAGGAAACCACCGTTGCTTCCATATTTGGCAAAATAACCTGCTCCTGAAAGTGTCTGTAGACTTTCCTTGGCAAAAGCTAAATAGGACTTACTTTCTGCTCCCGAAGTTAAGGTCGATAGTTCAACGAGTGCCGAAGCGACAATAGCCGCTGCGGAGGCATCACGAGGGACGTAATTGAGCTTTAACATTGAAAAATCAGCATCTGATTTATATCCCTGTTGTCCCGCATTGAAATCCCAGTAAGGGATTTTATCTTTTGGAAGATTTTTGTGGGTCATGTAAAATTTGGCTGCTGCCTGTGCTGTTTTGAGAAACTCCGGTTTTTTTGTCTCCCGATACATCATGGTAAATCCGTAGATAGCCCATGCCTGTCCACGTGCCCAGGTTGAATTATCGGCATAGCCCTGATTTGTCTGTTGATGGATTGCTTTACCGCTGGCATCATAATCGACAACATGGTAGGTGCTGTAGTCTATGCGGAAATGGTTTTTCATGGTTTGCGTTGCATGACTGATGGCGACATCCTTATATTTAGGATCACCTGTCAGATCGGAAACGTAACACAGCATTTCGAGGTTCATCATATTGTCAATGATGACAGGGTATTTCCAAAGTGTTTTGCCATCCCATGACTTTTTCTCATTCCATGACTTGATGACACCGACCTGTGGGTTAAAGCGCTTTAATGCAGTATTGGCCGAATGGACAAGGATGGCTTTATAATCGGCAATTTTTTTCTGATCCTTGAGGTATTTTATTGCAGTGCCATAGGAACAATACATGACAAAACCAATATCGTGATGTTGATCCAGGTCCTTCGCTTTTTCGAGCGCTTCGGTCCATTTTATCGCTTCTTTCTCCGTTTCTTTATTGTGTGTGTGGTTGTAGATATACCATAGTGAGCCAGGGAAAAAACCTCCTGTCCAATCCCATTCATCGGTTCCTCGCAATTGTCCGGAAGGAGTTAATGTACGTGGGAACTTATGGTCTTTGTCAGCTTCCTTGGTCAAAAATTGATATTGTTTCTCTGCAGCGTTGAAACTAGCGTCGATAAAGTTTGGCTTTTGGTCAATAAAACTGAGCGCAAAAAGCCCGGAAGCGATAAGAAGGATTGTTTTTAAACTGGTTTTTCTTTTTTTCATCTGCATAAATTATTTGTTCATCAATTATTTTATGATTAGGGTCTTATTTTCAATAGTATTCGTGAGCTCTCTTCGTTCGGCTCACTCGGTTCATGCTGCCTTCGGCGGTATATGTGTTAGCCTCGTTGGTATAAATAAACTCGTTTACTAATTAAATTGGTGTTTTAAAATATTCGTGAGCTCAATCGTTGGGTTCACTAGGTTGTTTATTCATTAGTCTAGGGCATTATTCATAATTATTTATTTTCAATGGCATTCATGAGCTCGTTTCACTCGGCTCATACGACCACCTAAGGTTTCCTAACAGCGTATATTCTTAGTAAGTTACATAATAATCTTTTGGAAAGGGTAAACCTGCAAAAGCTTTTTGTGAGCTCCATTGCGCAGCAGCGTCAGACCAAAAAGCATGTACGGGTGGAAGCCCTAAGGGTAGAAATGAGAGGGAAGCAGTATAGAGCGAACCCGAGTTGGTATAACTGTCTGCTATATTTCCCTGCTCGGCATTGAGAAATCCCAAGGCCATCCAGCCATCCTCATGAAAAATGCGATCGGCGTAGATGTGCTTGAGGACTGCTGTTAATGCTGCTCGCACCTGTCCATTGGAGAGATCCGCGGGGAGCTTTCCATCAAGTGCGACTGCAGCGAGCGGTTGAAAGGCTGCATTTCTATACGTTGCACTCCGCCCAACAACAGGGTAGGTACCTTCGGGTGAAATCATGCGCTCCAGATGATGTGCATAGCGTTGCATACGTTTATAAGCGCGGTCATACATGGGTTGGTACTTCGCGTCAGCGCTAAGATTATTTTTTAAGGTTTCTACCTGCATGCAATGGATGACATATCCATTGTAATGATCAAAGCTAAATCGCGCACCGTCACTATACCATCCGTCGCCGACATACCATTCCTGATCAAATTTGTTTACTGCATAGTCTATTTTCTCACGGGCACAGTCTTCACCGATACTGTAGAGAAAAGTTTCGGTCATTGCGGCAAACAATAGCCAGTTGCTTTCGTTGGGTTTGATCCAGCGTAAGTGTTTGAATTCGGTAATAACCTGTTGCTTTGTCACCTGCGGCAGTGGATCCCATAATGCTTTTGGGGCACGCATAAATGCCTGCGCTAAATGTGCTGCATCAACCAGAGGTTGCTTGGACTTGCTTCGCCAGGAGAAATAATCTGCCGAAGCAGGATTTACACCATGTTGTATGCCCAGCAAGGCTTGTTGTTTAAATTGAGTACGGACCTTCCCTTCGGCGGTTTTATCGTCTGGCAGAGCCAACCATGGTGCCATACCGGCCAGTAATCGACCAAAGGCTTCCAAATAACCCACACTGGGATCTATATAGTCGTAAGTTTCACTTTTAACAATTGGCATCTCCGCGCGAAAACGCTCTTTGCTGATACGATCGAGAATAGGGCTGGCCATTTTTGTTAAAATAGACACCCAATACGCACGGTCGTCAGTAGAAGGTCGCGCTGCTGAACCGCTGGATTTGCTGCGACCGAGTAAGGGACTGTTCATTAGCGCTCCTGCGGTAGTTAATATTACGGCTTGAATCCAATTTCTTCTTTTCATTTGGCTTTTTTAATGATAAAACTATATTTTCCTGTCGATTTAATGCTTTTGGCCTTGAGGTTGATGCGGTAAAGCCGCTCTCCCCATACCTGACTCAGACGAGGGTCATCCTGTGGGATGGCCTCGTAGGAAGCAACGAACTGTGCAGGATTAAAATGCAATGCGGCCCGACCGTCGCCCAGTGCGATCACTCCCTTGTTAATCTGAGGTTCTTTTGAAACTAAAAAATGCACAATATTCGACTGGGTTGGGTTTTTGATCTTAAACTCGTCCGCTATGGTCAGGCCATCGGCTGTAAGGCTGTAGCTTCTGATCCAATGTTCAATATTGGCTGTCTTTGGATAAGCTTTCCCGATATCGAGCTGGAATTTATTCTGTTCAGGTAGGAATACAACATTTTCGGCTTTGTATTCTTTGCCGAAAGCCTGATCAGTACCATTAATCTGCGGAAGGTTGTGGTAGGCACCCTGCATGGTCCAGATACTATAGCGGTCGTCGCTAAATGTTTTCTTCGTGTAGGTTCCCACACCCGCATCAATAAAAAGGGGTTGCTGGTCCTGGTATAGAATAAAACTCCCGACATCGTTATGGTTGTGGCTCTCATTATTAAAACCACCTTTGGCGGCGAAGAAAAAGTTTTCCTTTTTCAGATAGAGAAACTGCGTTTCCGGATACCATTTAAATGCATTTTGGGGAAGTGCTGCCTGTGTGTGCTGAAGCTGTGGAAAACAGCGTAGGTCTTCAAATGCTCGGAAGATATCCCGTGAGGGTCTAAAGTCCGAACCTTTACCATCAAGGTCTGTCATATATCGCGCAAATTGCATCATTTCGGTACTGTTTACATCTTGCCCATAACGATAGATGAGAAGTGGATCTCCACCACCTTTGGCTGAAGCATCCGCAAAATTGACCACCCATCTGTCACCACCGATATACGATTGTGCGATGTATTCACCCATATCGCGGATAAGAGGTTTGTCGAAAATACTGACTTTGTTTTGTGTTGCAAGGGCAAGTATCTTGAGGTAATCGTACAGCTTGCCCGCAGCGTGCCCCCAATAGGATGGACCTTCTTCACAGGCACCATCTTTTTTGATGTAATCGATAAAGCGATCGACCGAAGTCATTGTTTTATAGATGCCAGCCAGTTGAACATCCGGATTGTCTTCTATCAGTAGCAAGCAGGTGAGCACATTAAAATTGCACCATGGATTCCAGTTGTTGACCAATTGGTTTCCTTTGAGTTCAAAGCCCTGCCACCACATATCATTGCGGTCAAGATAAGGCAGTATAATGCGTTGTTGGATGTGTTGTTTTAAGCGTAGACTAATTTCCGGATTGATGGTATTGAAGGTGTCCCGAAAGAAATAGTGTATCCATGAAAGTAAGGATCCTACGTCGCCGGCCATGAGGTCAATGACATGAGTCCGTTCTTGTGGTAGGGATCTTTTGCTGGATTGGAAAGCGGGTAGGTGGGCGGATAATGACCAGGTGGACATCTCGGTCATGTGCCAGGTACCGTTTAGAATCTGATCGATATAACGTCCTTTCCCTTCAGCTAACTCAGCTAAGAGCAGGTTTGTGAGCGCGGTACAGTTTTCGTTCATCGGCTTTTCCATTATGCCACGGTTGCCTGAGCGTTCATATTCCAGATAATCTGTTGCCTTGACCACCTGCCATTGATAGTCGAGTGCTTTGTCGCCTTTCGCAATAACCTGCTCCCGGAATGGTGCTATCAGCTGATCCCATGCCTTGCGATCGGAATAACTTGGGTAGGGAACCCAGGACTTGTCTCGGCTCAGGTTGAGCTTGAGATCTTCCTGTTTAAAAGTCCCCGTGAGTAGCTTTAATTCTTTTCCCAGTAGCCCCTGAAAAGAGAGACTACTGAGAAAGAATAATAGGATTAGATATATTCTCATGTTTACCAATCTTGATTTTGTGGCAGAAGTGCCGCGTTCATCTCTATTTCTTGTCCCGGTACCGGCCAAAGCTTATGTCGGGGTTGATACCCTCTGGTAACGAGATTATCTCCTGTAACACCTTTTTCAATAATGCCCTTCGACACATCTTCCAATAAATTCCAACGTTTGAGATCAAAATAGCGCCAACCCTCACCCGCGAGTTCCACTGCACGTTCGTGTTGGATGCGTTTGCTCATTTCAGCTTTACTGTTTACAACCAGAAATGAACTGCCACTATTTAGAGCTGGCATTTTTGAACGTGTACGTACCTTATTCAATTCTGTGATTGCCTTGTCCAGCTGGTTGGTTTCATTATAGGCTTCGGAGAGCATCAGTAACACATCTGCCAAACGAAGGATCGGGAAGTTGATCGGTGTATGAGCACGATCGGTAATCGCTCCTTTGAGATTGCCTTCAGGTACAAATTTGCGCCATAGGTAGGTATACCAGCCCCGATTATTACGGATCTGCCCAAAATTTTCATTTACTCCCGTTGCAAGAATAAATTGCATGTCACGTTCTTTGTTGGCGTTCCAGCCCAAATAGTGTGAATATGGGACAATAAGCGTCTGATTCATCCGTGGATCCCGATTTGCATAGATCTGACGTAGCTTGGCGGTGTCGGGTACTTTTGTCAGCACACCACCGGATTGTGTGGATTCCATCGCCTGCTTTTTAACGGCATTGTCTGTGTTATAATTTGGGAAATGGTCATTCCAGTTGAAAGGACTTCCGTCTCGGTTTTCATAACGGTCTGCAAGCCGTGTGCTTGGCATACAGTTGTTCCAGTCACTGCCAAAAGTCGATCTTGTTCCCATATAGAAGGCCATAGGCATCCCATAAGGAAACCCTGTTCCACCCATGTTCTGTATGGCAAAGATCATCTCAGGAGCCTGGTCTCCTTCCATGGTAAACAATGCGGCATAATTAGCACTGAGGTTATAACCGTAGTTGTTGGTTTTGTTATAGACAATTTCTTCAAAATCCCGGATTGCCGAAGTCCAATCTTTATTGTACAGGGCTACTTTGCCTCTCAAAGCATAGGCTGCACCCTTTGTGATTCGGCCATAGTGTTTTGCGTCATAGGTTACAGGTAATTTATCGATAGCGTAGTTGAGGTCTGCAAGAATGAACTTTTTGACATCTTCAACAGAAGAACGACTATTTTTGAGTGAACTAAAATCTCTGTTCAGATCAACTGTCTCGTCATATATTGGCAAAGCTCCATAGAGGTTTGTCAATTGAAAATACATCAGCGCACGGAGAAATTTTGCTTCGGCAATAAAACCTTCCTGTTTGGCTTTATCTATAGTCATTGGCTGAATATGGGCGATGGCATGGTTACAGCGTTGGATCAGGTCATATCCGGCCTGCCATCTATCAACAATAACGGATGAACGGTCTGTAAATGTACCGCTGATGACTTCGCCTAGTCCCGGAGGATCGTAGCCTAGCCCAATATCACTGAGCCCATCATAAGAAAATTGTAAACCGAAGGTCGCTTCCTTCTTCAGATCATTATAACAACCTAATATGCCCGCGAGCGCCTGATCTTC
This sequence comes from Sphingobacterium sp. BIGb0165, assembly GCF_024810095.1. Classification (NCBI taxonomy): domain Bacteria; kingdom Pseudomonadati; phylum Bacteroidota; class Sphingobacteriia; order Sphingobacteriales; family Sphingobacteriaceae; genus Sphingobacterium; species Sphingobacterium sp. BIGb0165. The sequence goes on from NZ_JANUEB010000009.1 coordinate 124,431, forward strand.
ATTTTGCCAGAATGTGTCAGCACTGACCTGACTGTAAGGTGTTGTATCGAGCTTATAACAAGATGATAATGCAATGCATCCAGCTATGAGTAGTGAAATCTTTTTCATGATATTTGACAACTTAAAATGTTAAACTAAGACCGAAGACAGCCTGTTTCATTGTTGGGTAATTGGTTCCACTCACCTCAGGGTCGAATCCTTTGTAACTAGTAATCGTCCAGAAATTTTCCAGTGAACCAAAAACACGTAGATTCTGAACCTGGATCCGTTTGGTAATCTCATTCGGAATGGTGTAGCCAAGTTGGATATTTTTTACACGGATAAAAGCTTTGTTCTGTAACCAGAAGTCACTATTTCGGGTATTTCTTGTATCTGTATATGGCAAGAGTCGTGGATATTTGGCATCGGTAGCTCCATCTGTCCATCTGCCATCCGCGATTTCCTGGTTGATCTGATAGCCCCAACGTACAGTTGGTGTGTAGTAATTATCTATCCAAATAGCCTTATTGCCTGCATTGCCTTGTAGGAAAACCGAAAAGTCAAAACCTTTATAATCAAATCCCAGATTAAAACCATAAGTGATCCTTGGTGCGGTACCATGCCCGACAGGTACCCGATCATTGTCGTTAATGATGCCATCGCCATTGGCGTCTTTATATAGTAAATCACCTTTTTTTGGTGTTCCATAGGATGCAAATGGGTCTATTTTCTTATTTGTGTTCGGATCAGTAGGAGCATTGTCAATCATTTGTTGTACAAGTTGCATGTCTGCGTCTGTCTGCAAGATGCGATCGGTCAACAAAATATACTGCGTGTTGATGGCATAGCCCTCTTGTAAAAGATTTGCTCCTGAAATAGATTTGTCATTGCCTTTAAATTTGACCACTTTATTGTCAATGAAGGTGAAGTTACCACCGATATTGAATTTGAAATCATCCCCAATTTTATCGCGGTAGTTGAGGTTAAGCTCGATACCATTATTGCGGACTTTTGCCGCGTTGGTGCGTGGTATGCTTGCATTTCCGACAACTAACGGTGCAGGAAGGTCGATCAGGATATTGTCTGTTACTTTATTGAAAACATCAATTGAACCGCTCAATTTGTAATTGAAGAGGTCAAAATCCAGACCCGCATTCAGGATATAGGTATTTTCCCAGGTCAATAAAGGGTTGCTCAAGACAGTCTGGGCAAATCCGACATAAAGCTGATTGTTCAGGATGTAATTGGCCGGATTGTATAGTGTCTGATATTCGTAGTTGTTAATATTAGCGTCTCTGCGGAAAGATGCGTCTGAAGTACCATTGTTGCCCAATGCACCATAGGAAGCGCGGAATTTAAGACTTGGCATCCATTTGACATCGTAGAAATCTTCGGAAGATATTTTCCAACCGAACGATGCCGAAGGGAAGGTACCCCATCTGCTTTTTCCGGTCATAAAGCGCGATGAACCGTCGGTACGGAGATTGGCTTCCAATAGGTATTTGTCATCCCAAGAGAGGTTGAGTCTTCCAAAGAAGGAGCGCATGGCCCAATCCGTGGTGTTTCCGGAAGCCGAAGCATCCATTGTCGCCGCGTTTAATACCGTAAGTGAAGGATCGACGAGATCCAGCTTGGATGCCGCAAACCAACCATCTTTAAAATATTCCTGGCTGGCACCCACCATCACTTCATAATTTAATTTATCAAATAACTTGTTCTTGTATTTGGCAACTCCGTCCATATAATAACGATACGATTTAACAGACTCGTTGGTAACAGAGGAACGGCCAGTGCCAGCGGTGGCGACTGTATTAGTCAAGAAATCCCAACGATCGTTGAACACAGGCTGCGAATAGATAAAATCGTCGTCATAAGTATAGGTGTACGATCCTTCGATAGAAAGGCCTTCAATAGGCTTTAACTTTCCATAAAATCGGGATACAAAACGATTCTTATTAATATTGCCTTTTTGAGCATAGAGGCGGTGAAGCACATTGTTGGATTGTGGGTTCTCTTCCGGATTGCTGGGCGAACCAAACCGGCCATCCGGAGCCCTTAGTACCATACCTGGTGTACTCGCTCCGGCAAAGGTGAATACATCATCAATGATATTGGTGCCGATATCGGTCTTGGACACGACACCATTGATATTTGCTCCTAGCGTAAGCCAGGGTTTTACATCGGCTTCGAGGTTGATACGACCAGTATGACGTTTGTAGGTAGCTTGTTCAATAACACCGGGATTGTTTAATAGGCCATAGGAACCGAAAAATTTAATTTTTTCACTTCCACCTGTAAAGGACAGATTGTGGTTTTGGCTGATCTTATTTTGAAATAGTTCAGACACCCAGTCTGAATTGGGATATTTCAACGGATCTTGCCCTGAATTTTGTCGCCAAAGATCTATTTTTTCCTGTGAAAATGTAGGTTTCGCGTTTGGATCGCCATTTTTGTAGCCTTCATTAATCAGCTCCATATAATTGGCGTAGTTGGAAACCATTTGGATGGTATTGGAAGGTTTCTGGCTAGAGAAATAATTATTATAGGTAACCTTAAACTGTTCGGTCTTTCCCTTTTTAGTCGTGATGAGAATAACACCATTGGCTGCGCGTGAACCATAGATGGAAGCTGAAGCTGCATCTTTCAATACCGACATACTTTCGACGTCCTGTGGATTGATTAGGTTCATATCACCGATAACACCGTCGATCACAACAAGTGGATTCGCATTGTTTAATGTTCCCTGACCACGCACCCGAAGGGTGCCACCATCACTACCTGGGCGGCCTGAGCCTTGATTGACATACAAACCGGGAGCCTGACCTGCTAAACCAGCAGAAAGGGAGGTTACGGGCCTGCTTTCCAGGACTTCCGACATTTGAACAGAGGAGACGGAACCTGTCACATTCTCTTTTTTCTGCGTACCGAAACCAACGACGACAACCTCTTCAAGCCCTTTGGATTCTTTATCCAGGGTGATTGTTAAGGGTGAACCGCCATGGGCAACAGTTTCGATGGTTTTGTAACCAATACTTCTTACCACCAAGATGACATCTTTCTGTTGGCTATTGAGTTCAAAAAAACCGGTTGCATTAGTCGATGTGGCTTGATTGGTCCCTTTGATTTGGATCGTCACATTTGCTATGGCCTTACCTTCACTATCTACGACTTTACCTTGGATGGAACTCTGTTGTATGGCTAGCGAAAGCTTGCTATGTGTAAATTTAGGGGTCAACGGGGCGGCGTGGGAAGTTGCCAGATTGGATACGACCAACAGGCAGGATAATGGGATTGCCGCTTGCACCCAGCGATTTTTCGCAACGGATGCGTTTTGGATCTTGATCATAGGCTTTGTTAGATTTAATTGGATGAAAAAATGAATTTTCTGTACTGTGAATTTACAGCATTCAGTATAAACGATTCTGTCATTTCGTCGCAATCGTTTTCGTAAAGAAATCAGTATGCTTCTAGCTGAATTTATGCTGAAAAGAAGCCAAATAGGCAGTAAAACTGTATTTATTCCGTAAATTGATGGTCAATGGTAGCGGTTTGCATTTGTTTATCGTTAACAGTGAAAAATTATATAAACCTATTTCTTTTATGATGACTATCAAAAAACTGTCGTTATTGCTATGTTTGTCGATCGGGGGCGGTCTTGTACATGCACAGACAAAATGGAATGTAAAAGCAGGCCTGAGCTTCTCGAATATCGATGCCAAAGACAAAGATGGTAATAAGTCAAAAACAGAATCAGTCGGAGGTCTGTATTTGGGAATTGGTCCGACGATAAGAATGAGTGAGCGTTTCGCTATTGAGCCAGCATTAGTATTTGCTAGACGTGGCTTTGAACGGAAAGAAGGTAAATTTATAGGCTGGGGCGAGAATTTTAAGGCTAATACTTCCTATCTGGAGCTGCCTGTTGATGTTGTTTTTAATTCAACAGTCGGTAACGATCAACTGCAATTTGGACTTGGGCCTTATATCGGCTTTGGATTAGGGGGGAAATGGAAAACCTCTGAAACAGTCTATATTGGGGATATCGAAATTGGTCAGAAAGGTGATATTAAGTTTCAAAATGATGCCAGTATAGCAGATTATGGCGATTATATTCTTGGAAAATCGTTTGATTATGGTGTTCGAGCCAAGGTGAACTATCTATTCAGGGGACATTATCTTGTTGGTATGGAGTTTCAAAAAGGAATTGCTAATTTGGAATCAAAATGGGGCGATTATAAACCTGGTGGATCGCTAAGAAATCGTTCTTTTGGCGTTTCTTTGGGTTACAAGTTTTAGATTTTTTAATTGCTATAAGTCAGTATTTGAATAGATTGTTTCCAAAAATGATTTTTGAAAACAATCTATGTCTGTCGCTAGTCTATTTATGCTGCGTTTAGAATTCGATCCTATAGTTAATGGTTGGTATGATACCAGTCCATTTTTGCGGTTCGATGATACGTTTGCTGAAATTGTAATGCATCCCGACAGTATTCTCTCTATTGAGGATATTTTGAATATCCAGAATAAGGAGATGACTCACTTTTTTACGATTTATTCGATAGGTCGATGAAAAATCAAGTCGAATATAAGGGTCGGCAGTTAACGTATTAATCCGGCTTTGATCAATGATTTCCTCATCTAAACGCAAGGATTCATCTTCCAATACCGGAGAGTATTTTCTCCCGCCGGCATAGATCAGTTTTGCATTCATACCAAATAGGTTATTTTTATTCTTTCCTACTGTCCATTCTTTTCCCAATAATAGATTACCGACATAGCGTGTATTGAATGTTGTATTGTATTCTTTGCCATTGAGTGCTTTGAATTTGGAATCAAATACAGAAGTCGTAGCCATAAAATAATAGCCTTTGCTGAGTGATTTTTCAACCGTTAACTCAATGCCATAATTTCTGCCTGTACCTTTATTGACCAGTTGACGATAGGTCGATGTACCAATTGCCGAAATATCTGACACATTAAGCAGGGAGAAATTCATTGCTGGATCTGAAGAAACCGGGACATTATATAAATGTTGATAATAGACTTCGGTCTTAACACGGAGTGTACGACTCAGATTTTTTTCATACCCAACGACAGCCTGAGCAGACTTGGTAGGAGATAGTGCGGTATTGTCTGTTGTATTTTGTCCGGTTCCGCTCTTGGCAAAATAATAGCTGAGTGGTTCTAAACGATTGTAAAGCCCGGTACCAAAGGATATCGTTTGGTCTGGAGCGACCTTCCAATTTAAGCCCAGTCTGGGTTCTGCTGTCCAGCTTTTACTTAAAGCAAAGTAGTTGGCATGTATACCAGTGTTTAATGTCAAACGGTCGGATAGTTCAGTTTTGAGTTGTGCAAAGGCGTCATAGGTACTGGTACTTCCATTTTCATTGATCCTTTCTTTTAATGCTGCGAGTTCAGTATCGTAGGTTAGCGCATAGAGATCATAGCGAAGCAGGCTGGCATTGATACCCGCACGGATCGTGTTTTTGCTGCTCGCTCTATAATTGAGGCTTCCAGCATAACGGATTGCGGTATTTGTAAATTTATCTTTGTGATATAGGCTAGTCACATAATCCTGTGTCAAAGTATCTGTTTTATTGGAATTGCGGCTGACCGATGCCGAAATAATATTGGTGAAATACAATCTGTCGTTGGCGATATACTGATGTTTTAGCCCCGCACTACCAGCGTTAAATCCCAAGTTCATGTCCTGCGCGTCTGTTCGTTCCTCCCATTCTTGAAAATTGCGTTTGGCAGTTTCCTTTATTTTTCCGAGACCGCCAATCCCAAACAGCGAAAATGTTCCGGCCTTTTTGGTTGGAAATACAAAATTGAAGGAGAGATCCTGATATTTTGGGATACCGGTATCCGAGACTTTTACACCTACTTTTTCCAATAAACTCAATGAGGAGTACCGGTAGCTGATTAAATACGATGCATCACTACCTTTTTTGAAAGGACCTTCTAAAGTTGCACCTACCCCCAACACGCCGACATTGAATGTGTATTCGCGTTTATCGGTATTTCCCCTTCTAAATCTAAGGTCAAACACCCCCGATATCGCATTGTTGTATTCAGCGGCCAGTCCTCCTGTATAGAAATCGGATTTTCCCAAAACCATGGTATTGAGCATACTGATCCCCCCTCCAGCAGCACCTTCGGCTCCAAAGTGGTTGGGATTTACAATTTCGATCCCTTCCAATCGCCATTGTAAGCTTTTTGGGGAATTTCCGCGCACAATTATCTCATTGTCATCACCACCAGCAACTACTCCGGGGAAACTCTGTGCCATTCTTGCCGGGTCAAAGAAAGCGCCGGCATAACGGTTGGTCTCCTCGGGTGAAAAGGAGCGTCCACTGGTCATCGCCATTTGATTTAGAGGTTGTTTTCCTGTATTGGCGTAGACGATAGCTTCATTCAGCGTGTTTGCCTGCGGTTCCATTTCAATGTTAAGTATATTCTCTCGCCCGGAGGTAATGAGCAATTCTGATAATTCTTCCTGCCTGTAGCCTGCCATACGTATTTGCAGGACTTGGCGCCCTACAGGAACTTGTAGCAACCTAAATAGGCCTTGCTGATCTGTACTCACAGATTTTGTATTGCCATTGGAGGACAGTACAATGGTGGCACCAACAATTGGAAGTCTTGTATTTTTGTCCAGGACAGTACCTTTGATAGTCTCGGTCACGACCCGTCGGTTTGTCTTCGTCGAATCTTGTGCCTGGGCAAGTGATTGCGTGGCCTGAGTCGCAAGTGCAATTATTAAGATTGATGTTAGTTTCATATTGATTAAGCTTTATCTCTATGACAGCTAACTTTCACTTTACCCTTAGTGATCAGTATAATTTTTTTTGACTGGTTTCTTTTCTTCCTCAAAATTTCAAATGGCGGGAATGTTATTAACAAAAATGATTCTTATATTCAGTTAATTAACATTGTTATTAACATTTTTAATCTGTTTTCTATGAGATGGTTTTTTGAGAAAAAACAGCTTATTTTTATCTATTTGGTTAAAAAATATTTTACACTGTAGCAGTCAAATATATTGAAACGTTATGAAATTATAACTAAATGAGAACCAGAATGGATAAATTATTTAACGGAATTCTAGTATTGATTTTGTTTTGCAGTTGCAGTTGCAGTTGCAGTAAAGAGACCATTAGTCCAGAAAAAATAGCACCAGAAGATGTGAAAAAACAATTGGAAGCTTATGATTGGAATCCCACATTTTCTACGAGTGATACGAAAGATGAACAGTATCATTATAAACCGGAAGATTGTGAAAAGGATAATAAATATTCTTTTTCTTTTGGCAGTGATTTTCAAAAATTAAAACTCCAGCCTGGAAAAGAGCTTTGTGGATCCAATAAGGAAACCTTTGAACAATTTATTTTAGATGGACAGTCTGAATGGTCTTTTACCTATGACAAAGAGAAAAAGAGCATTAAGTTTGCTGATAGCGATCAGTACGAAAGCTATGGTGTCCTTGTGGACGGAGATTATTTGGTCTTAACCTATCGAAATAACAATCCCCTTGCTTTTGTTATTCCCAGGGCATATTATTTTAAGGGAAAAAGTAGAGAAAAAATAAGTAGCATTCCTATAACACATGAATGAAAAGACGGCTTGCCGTCTTTTTTTATTTAGGGATATAGACGCTCTCTTTTTACATGTAATGGATCGCACTTGTATAAGAACAATTAATAACCTTTTTAAAGCATTACTGAATTTCCTATATCAGAAGCGGCCTCGTAATTTATACATGTGTGCTACTGATTTCTTAACCATATTCACCATAATATTGAATATTCAGATTGAAAATCATTTTTAATTACTGCATAGATGTTGGCAGTTGATTGGTTCTATTGACGCTATTACTTAAATTTCTATAACAGAAAAATTATCTTGATTATTATCTTTAAATCCTTATTTTAGTCTTTTGGAAACCGGTTGCATAACTCTGTTAACTTTAAACTACATGAAACTCCGAATATTACTTTTGACAGCGATGTCAACATTACTTTATCCGCAGCTCCAGGCGCAACAATTGCCTTATAAGGATAACCGTCTCACTACCGAACAACGTGTCAATGATCTTTTAGGGCGAATGACGGTAGAGGAGAAGGTGGGGCAGCTGAGCAAATTGCTTGGATGGGAAATGTATGAGAAGAAAGGGAAGCATGTAGGGGTGAGCAATAAATTAAAGAAAGCGGTCAAAGAGCAGCATATCGGGTTGTTGTGGGCAACACTGCGTGCCGATCCCTGGACGCAAAAAACACTCCTGAATGGTCTTAATCCGATTGAGGCTGCACGTGCGACCAATGCCATTCAACGGTATATGCTGGATAGTACCCGCTTGGGAATTCCATTGCTGCTGTCGGAAGAGGCTCCACATGGGCATATGGCTATTGGTGCTACGGTATTTCCTACGGCAATAGGACAGGCGAGTACCTGGAATCCAAATCTGATTCAACGTATGGCATCAACGATAGCGCTGGAGACCTACGCTGTTGGGGGAAAAAATGGCTATGGGCCGGTCCTGGATCTTGCGCGCGACCCACGCTGGTCGCGGACAGAGGAAACTTATGGCGAAGATCCTTATTTAACGGGCAAGATGGGAACTGCAATGATCCGTGGTTTTCAGGGCGAGAAACTTGGACAACAGGATAAAATCATTGGTACCTTAAAACACTTTGTCGCTTATGCCGCACCAGATGGTGGGCACAACGGTGAATCGGTATCATTTGGTGAACGGAGTCTAAGACACTATTTTTTACCACCTTTCGAAAAGGCCGTTAAATCTGGCGCAGGCTCGGTCATGACAGCTTATAATAGTATTGATGGAATTCCATGCTCCGCAAATCCTTGGTTGTTAAAAGATGTTCTCCGTAAAGATTGGGGCTTTAAAGGATTTGTAGTATCCGATTTATTGAGTATCTCCGGCCTTAATGGGGGACATGCGACAGCTGCTACAGCGGAGGAAGCTGCTTCACAAAGTATACATGCGGGATTGGATGTTGATCTGAGCGGATCGGGATATGGTCCGAATCTTTTGAAAGCTGTGCAACAAGGTGTAGTAGAGCCTGCTGTATTGGATACGGCGGTAGCTCGCGTATTACGGATGAAGTTCAATCTGGGGCTATTTGATCGTCCCTATGTGGACGAGAAGCAGGTGATCCAGAAAGTTGCCACAGCGCAGAATAAATCTGTTGCCAGAGCGGTTGCTAGAGAGTCTATTATCTTGCTAAAAAATGAAAAAAATATCTTACCATTAAGCAAATCGTTGAAACGCATTGCGGTTATCGGACCGAATGCCGACAATGCTTACAATCAATTGGGTGACTATACTGCTCCACAGGCTGATGGTAAGGTTCAAACTGTATTGACAGGCATTCGCGCAGCAGTAGGTAAAGGCACGCAAGTTGATTATGTAAAAGGTTGCGCTATCCGTGATACGACGAAATCTGATATTCCGGCTGCGGTGGCAGCAGCACAGCAAGCCGATGCTGTGGTTTTGATTCTCGGCGGTTCCAGTGCACGGGATTTTAAAACTTCCTACCAGGCAACGGGAGCAGCGAATGTAGATCCGAATACAGTCAGTGATATGGAAAGCGGTGAAGGGTTTGACCGCGTTTCGTTGGATATGATGGGCGATCAATTAAAACTTATGAAAGCGATCCAGGCAACAGGCAAGCCTGTGGTGCTGGTGACCATTATGGGAAGACCGCTTAATCTAAATTGGGCCGCAGAGTATATTCCTGCAATCGTGAATGGCTGGTATCCCGGACAGGAGGGAGGATTGGCCATTGCCGATGTCTTGTTTGGTGATTATAATCCAGCCGGCCGGTTACCGATTTCCGTGCCGCGCTCCGTGGGGCAACTTCCGGTACATTATAATCATACCAAACCTAAACATCATGATTATGTAGAGATGTCCGCCAAACCTTTGTATGCTTTTGGCTATGGATTAAGTTACAGTAAGTTTGAATACAGCAACCTACAGGTAGGACTGACCGAAGGTGCAGATGATTTTGTCTGTACAGTATCCTTTGATGTCGAAAATAAGGGTAGTGTGACTGGCGATGAGGTGGCACAGTTATATGTTGTCGATGAAGTCAGTTCGGTAGTAACACCCATTATGCAGTTAAAACAATTTGAACGTAAAGCCATTGCAGCAGGAAAGAAAGAGCGGTATACTTTCCAGTTGAGCAAAGAAGACCTCAAGCTGTGGAATGCAGCTAATGCCTGGAAAACAGAAAAAGGAAAATTCAAATTGCTGGTTGGCGCATCATCCGATGATATCCGACTGAAAGGGGAGGCAGAGCTAAAGAAGGATTATTAAAAAAGCTTATCAAATAAACAAAGGGATCTATTGAAAATAGATCCCTTTGTTTATTTTAGGACAATGTAGTCATTAAATTATGAAACAGTTTAATTGACTGTAAAAGTTTTATAGCCCCAATTTGTCCAATTACCACATTTGTTTTTTACACGTGCCTTCACTTGGTAGCTTCCTCGACTATGAAATGTTATTGTCACATTGACGTTATTATTAGGTTCTCCGGGACATAAGAGGCCACTATTATAACTTATAGTCGATGACCCGGCGGGTGATACTTCCCACTCCGCTGTTTGTGCAAGGCAATAATCAGAAATTAGAGCTTTAAATGGAACAGGCATACCTGAGTTGGCTGAACTGCCAGCTTGACTCCATATTTCGTCAATTATTCCATCACCGCCAGTTGTAACGGATTTACGAAGAATGTGTTTATCAGTTCCTATTGTTAACGTGGCAGTTATCAGTATATTACTATAAATACCAGTTGTATTAGAATTTACAACAAATGTGTTTCCTTGGACCGAGCCAGTCGCTGCCCCTCCTTGTACTTGCCAGGTAATACTTGCGCCTGCTGGCAAATTGAGTAGCTTGTATGAAGCTGAGCTGCACATTTGATCTGGGCCTAAAAGTTCAGGACCTTTTCCATAGATAGCCTCTATTCCAAGAACATCGCCTTGTGTTAAAGTGCGTCGCTGTGGAGCAATGGTATCGCCATGGATTTTCAACATACTAGGTTGCCCATTTACAGAAAAATAATAGGATCCATAAAGCATGATTGAACTATAATCAAAGCTTCCAACGGCCGTCGATCCTGGGGCAATATTAAATTGTTCCTCATAAGCATCAATAATATTATTGTTGTTTATTGTAACATAATAATCTCTATCAGAACGTTCTTGCTCATGAAATATGCCAATTGCATGCATAATCTCATGAATTATAACACCAGAGTTGGCTCCCGATGATATCTTTAGCTCATTTCTTCCTCCTTCCATTCCAATTTGTTGAGAGGAACTTGTGTTTGGATCCGGGGATACGACAAAATCCAGGTAATTACTTTGAGTAGTGCGTTCAACAAATTTTAATCTTGAACGAAGTGACATGTGGCTCATTGCCTTCAATATCGAATCACGCTTAGCGGGATAGTTTATCTTATAATAAACGATCGCATTCGTCCATTTTTTACTTAAATTGGAAATTACAGTACTTCGTTCTAGTGAATCTATTCCATTATTGCTAAGATGTTTAAGATAATTAAATTGTCTTTTGCTTAGAATTTCGTCAGCTGAAAAATAATATTTGCCGCCCATTTCTTTGATAATTGTTTTGTTACCTTCGATATACAAAACATGGAATATTGCCGAGTCGGTTGGAGTTGGATTCCCATCATCTTTAATAGCAACATTTTTATTGCAAGAAGAGTTAATTATTAATAATATTAATAATACTAAAAGGTGTTTAAACTTTTTCATAATATATAACTAATTGGTTTGCTTAAATATAAATAATAAAATCATTCAGTTTAATAAAATAAATTTAAAAAAAACACCCTGCTATATAATACCCTAATTTTTTAAATTGTAAATCGACTATACCAGTGTCTGGAGTAGTTTTAGATAAGTACAAGAAAATTACCTTAATAGGGAAAAATTAGCACCTATCATTATGGAATGTTGGTGGAAAATATTTTCATTAAGTCTTGTTACGAGAACTTTATTGTCATTTCTGTAAAGTTTATCATCTCCGTTCTTTAAGTTCTGATAGTGATAATCGTAATGGATAAACATTGTTGATAAAGAAGATAGTTTGAAATCGATGCCGCTACCTATATCTAGACACCAGCCATTACCAGATTGCTCGTAACTTTTCGGATGTTTTAAATCATCTCTCAAATTCCAATTGCCATATGCCCGCATGTTCATCAGACCTGCACCGAAATAATTTCGTAACAAAAATCTATCTAATAAAAAGTTGAAATTTAATCTTGCACCATAATTTGGATCATTCATCTTATAATAAGATTTTAGACCTAGTTCGTATTTGTCGTCGGACTCATTGAGATGACTGGAATTTAATATCATAAATTTCTTCCAATTGAGATTTAATAGGAAAGAGGGATGTATGATAAAGTTCTTAGTGACATTCAATTGATAACCAACATTAATTTTTATACTTTTCATAGAACTCGTACGACTGCTATACTTTCCTTCAAAAAAAGGTGAAGTGCGATTATCCTCAGCATAATCTGTATCAGTAACATCTCCAGAAAGTCCGGTTCCAAAAATTAGGCTTGAACTAAGATTAAATTGTCCATAAAATAAAGAGGATTCTACACCATAGTGATACATCAAATTTTTCTTCCAGATTATTTCAGATAGTATGTTGGGTGTCCCACCATCTTTTGTAGCAGCAATATTAAACTGCAGATGTGTAAAGCTGAGACCATTGATGGGGCTAATTATGGTTTTAACTTCTTTATTAACATAAGGGTGATCTTGAGCAGTCGAATTAAGCGTATAAATGAAAAATAATAGTATGGATATGCTTCTTTTCGTGCAAAACATAATATTGTTAAATTGGTATAAATTTGCACCTTAAATTTAACAAATTGTTGGAATGAATGCTGAAAAATATTTTTAAAAATATTACTCTTGCCCTTGATAAAAATAATGTATTCCATTGATCAATCTTAAAATTAAACTTTAATCCTTCTTTAGCTTATAGGTATAGGTGTTGCCCTGGTAAGGATCTTTCGTGAGGCTAAGTTCTTTGCCATCCAAGGTATAGCTATATTCGTGACTCAATATCAATGCCCAGTCAAAGTCTGCAGTCCAAAAGTTTTGATCCTTGAAAATAATTTTATTTCCAATAATTTCAAAAGTTCCTGAGCCACCAGCTGGATATCTGTTTTTATTTGCGGAGCAAAAAAAACTATCTGCTTTAAATTTTATCGCGACATTCCCAGTGAATGTTTTGTCTTCATTTTTGTAGTGGACAGTAAATTCTCCAGAATAACTTCCCTCTAGTGCTGTTCTGTTTTCGGATTTTTCCTTTGAGCAGCTGATAAAAACGAGCGAAGCCACAAAGAAAAAGAAGTTTTTTAATGGGTTCATAATTAGTTTTTTATAGCATAACGTAATGAAGCCTAATTTGCTACAGACTGATGACTTATTTTAATCGGATATACTTTATACTCTTTCTATTCCAGGTATAGGTGATATGTATTAGACCACTTTTATCCTGTATAATGGTCGGATAAGAATATTCATCTCCTTTGACCCCATCTTCCAAAGTTAGTGTATCATGCCAGTGAAGACCATCATGGGACGTTGCGACATGGAGTTTTGTTCGTCCTTCCCACCAGTCATTCCCAGCGATTGCTGGATTGTAAACGATCATAAATAGTCCATTTTTCAATCGAATGGCATCAGTAGCCGAGTTGGGGTTGAGCAGGTTGGTCGCCTTCCAAGGTCCCCAGCTGTTGCCTTGGTCGGAGGAAAAAGCACTCATTACTTTATTTTCTTTACTGCGACAGAGTACCTGGATGCGACCATCTTTATGTTGAACAATACTCGGCTGAATGACTTGAATACTTGTGTCAGGCCGAATTGTATGGACAGACCAGGTTTTGCCGTGGTCGTGACTGATTTCCATATGTGCTTTCCAGATTTCGTCTTTTGATTCAGTACTGGAAGGGGATAGTATATCCCCATTAGATAATGTAAATGGTTTGTTTTTGATTGGACCCAAAATACCTTCGGGTAATGCCTGTGCTGCAGACCAGTGATGACCTTTGTCTATGGAATATTTGACGTAGCCTTTCCATTCGCGTGGATTAGGACCAATTTTATAAAACAAATAGAGGGTATCGTTCTTTGGCTGTTGATAGAGTACAGGGTTCCAGGTTGGATAACGCTTATCGGCAAGAATCCCATCTGCGATTTGGACTGCTGGTTGCCATTTGCCGTTTGTATAATGAGAACTCCATATCACCACATCGGGATTGGATTCATGTGTACCACCAAACCAGCAGGCCAGGAGGCTGTCTTTGCCGATGGATTGTATGGTTGAGGCATGGCATTGTTTGAAACGGATCTGTCCCTCTTGGAAGATCTGTTGGGACGAGATTATCTGGGGCTTATAGCTTTTACATGAATAAAATGTTAGGAGTAATAATGCTAAAAATAGGGTTATTTGTTTCATTCTGTTAGTATGTGCTGCAAAGTTCACAAGTGCTGTTTTTTTATAGCTAGTGTTTTTAGTTATTCGGTTATTAATTGAGGACGGAGATCGGGACGATTTGTATTTGCTGGTTTTCAATAGACAAATGAAAGCCTTTGAAAATACCTGAAGTCGATCATCGTTATCGGATAATAAAAAAGCAGCTGATGTAATTCAGCTGCTTTTTTATTACTTGCTTTGCAATTGAATCGCGGTAGCATAATTGAATCTGGTGCCTGGACTTCTTAGGGTGATCTGATTATCATGTTGTGACCAATCCAAGCGACCTTTATGGCCCAAAATTGTGATTTTTTTCACTTTAAAATCCGCTGGAACCTGAAAGACATATTCATTAGGCTGTTGATAAGCGTCGCCCGCTGAAAGGTGAAATACATTGACGATCTTGCTGTCCTTACTTCTGGTGTAATAGTAATCACCTTGATGATAAGGGGCAACGGTACGTGTTGCATATACTGCGCTTTGATTGATTTTCATCCAAGCTGATAGTTCATTTAGACGATCATATGCTGCTTGGTCATAGTCACCTTTGGGGCCTGGGGCGATGTTAAGTAAATAGTTACCACCACGGGAAATAATCTTGACAAGCGTTTCGACGATTTTCTTTGTTGGTTTGTAATTGTCATTTGGAACATAGCTAAAAGAGTCTCCCATAGTGATACAGCTTTCCCAAGGGATATCCAATGGATGCTCAGGGATAGCCTGTTCGGGTGTCACATAATTTTCCCAGTTTCCGGGAACAGTACGGTCTACCACGATAAGGCCTGGTTGATTTTTTCGGGCCATACCACCGATACGGTCCATGTCAATATTTTGATCCACCTTGATCGTCTGCTGCCAGTCTACTGACTTGTCTACAGTTTCTAAGGGACGTACTTGTCCACCATCCAACCATAGAATATCCACTTTACCATATTCCGACGTTAGTTCATTGATCTGGTTGTAGGTGAAATCTTTAAATTTCTGCCAACGGTCAGGATATTTTTTTGGGTCATAATTAACATTTCTGTCCTTTGGTGGGAAATAGGGCCACCAATAGTATTCGGAGTGCCAATCTGGTTTGGAGAAGTAGGCTCCGATTTTGAACCCGTCGTTGCGAAATGTATTAAAGATTTCTTTGGTCACATTTGCCTTGGGATTGGAGGAGAAAGGTGTTTTGGTAGAAGTAATTTTATAATCCGATTCTTTGGTGTCGAACATTGCAAATCCATCATGATGTTTGGTTGTAAAGACCACATATTTCATTCCGGCTGCTTTGGCTGCGTCGGCCCATTTTTGAGGATTGAAATCTGTCGGGTTGAATGTTGTCTGCAGATTTTCGTAATTCTTGAGGTATTCAAAATAGGTTTTGCCATGCTCTGGTTTGCGTTGTGTCCAGCCCTCATCTTCGGGACAGATACTCCAGCTTTCAACAATTCCCCATTGACTGTAGGTTCCCCAGTGCATGAAAAGACCGAATTTCATGTCCTGCCATTGTTCGAGGTTTTCGATCACTAAGGGATCTGTAGGTTTTTGGTAGCCGCCCGATACATTGTGTGCTTGCCCAAAGGTCAAGGTAGAAGTTGTTGCCAGCAATGCGGTTGATATAATGGTTGTCAGTTTTTGCATGTATAAATATAATGAAAATGAACATAAGAAAGCCACCCGAGAGTGGCTTTCTATTTGGTAGATGTAGTGTCGATTAATTGACGTCCCAGAAAATTTTGGTTGTTCTTGTATCTTTTGCCCTCACAGCCTCATAATTTTTACTGTTGTTTGAGACTTCAGAAGAAGGATAATTCAACCTCATAGGCGGGTTTGCAAAGTTCACAAGTCCGGCTACCGGAAAGGTTAAAACTGGATAGCCTGTCCGTCTTAATTCGGACCAAGCTTGCTGTGCCTGTAGAAAACCATAGTGTAACCATTTTTGTGTATAGACTAACTCAAGGTCTTTATTTTTATCACCTGTGAATGTTATCGTGGATTTGTCAATGAAATCATTGATTATAGTTTCGGCAGGTTTAGTTTCGGTTTTTAAACCAGACTTATTTATATTGTTCAAATAGTAATAGAAAGATATGGACTGTTTTACAGCAGTGTTATAAGCCTCTTTTGCTGTTGCACTCGATCCCCATCTTAATTGAGCTTCAGCTTTAATAAAGTTGGTTTCACTGGCGGAAAATACAATGCCAGGAAGTTCTTTATTGTCAGCAAATGTTGTGGAGTCCAAAACAGAATAACTTTGATAGTTCTTTTCCATCTCAGTAGACGTGAAGGTAATCGGCATCGCTTTATACTCCTTGTTCGGTATAAATTTGTTATTTACGGTTACCCCAAATTTGTCATAGAATACTGGAATACGAGGGTCTTTTGATGGTAACATAACCTTGTTTAACATATGATCAGTAGCATAGTGATTAGGCCCCTCTATCAGTCCTTGTCTTAATGTACCCGTATAGTTTGTCAACGGCGCTAAAAGGATATCTTCTGTTTTTGGATCGTAACTGCCGACATTATTTCCATCTGCTAACGGGAATTGGCTTGGATTATTTAGGATCTCTAAAATCTCCGTGCGAGCTTTGGCTTCATCAACATTGGAGATTCGCATTAATAAACGAAGTCTCAAGGAGTTTGCGTATTTTCTCCATTTGCTAACATTACCGCTGTTTAGTATGTCATATTTTGCAAATTCTGGATTAGATTCTACGGTGCCGAAATAATTGTTTATCTCTTTTAAATCTGATATAAATTGATAATACAACTCTTTTTGCTCATCAAATTTTGGAAGTTTGATCACATTTGTTGCAGGCAGGCTACCAGCTTCGCTGAACGGAATATCGCCATAGTTGTCTACTAGCTTCGAAGCTTCGTCTACGACAACTACTTTTGCTGCTTGTAAGATAATTTTGGCATTGGCTTGTTCTTCTATAGGAAGTGCGGCATAGGCTTTTTCCATCGCTCTGTAAATACCCAATACACCCGGCGAATAGAAATCTACCCAATAATCATATGAATAACCATCATTTGGCTGATACATTGAGTTGGAAGGGATAAATGATGCGGTTTGTGTATAGATTGCCTGATTTGATAAAATGAAGGTTCTATAATGCCAATAGGAGGGTCTCACTCGGTCATTATTTAACAATTCAGCAAAGAACGCTGAAATACTGGCTTTTTCAGTAGCATCTGGATTTTGAAATTTTTCATCCAATTGCTTTTTACAACCCACCAAAGAGGTCAATGCAGTTGTCAGTGTAAATATGGTAAAAAATATTTTTTTCATGATTTCAGTAAAAAGTGATTAAAAATTAGCGTGTAATGAAAAGCCAAAGCTTCTTGTAGCGGCAGAAGAACCTACGTCAACACCTTGAGCCCACCATGCATTTCCTACTGGAGCTTCCGGATCGAGATTTTTCAATGTTCTATAGAAATAGAATAGATTTCTTCCAATTAATGAAAATCTAAGATTGTTCATTTTGATACGCTTTGTAAAACTGTCCGGTATCTGGTATCCAATGGAGAGTTCTCTTAATTTGATAAAGTTATTGTCATAGACCGCACCTTTTTCAGACCAAGAATCATCGCCCCAGTTAAACGTATTGAAGTAGTATTCTGCACCGCTTAAATGTACATCGTTGGTTTTTCCTGTGTTCGCATTAACACCTGGGAGTGTAATGCCACTTTCTCTGTATGGAAGTGTATTCTCATAAAGCCCCGAAGCCATTCCATATTTAAGGTTTTCAGATACCATTTTACCACCAAAACGGTAATCAGCTGTGAAATCTAAGCTAAAGTTTTTATAATTGAAGGTATTCGTCCATCCACCGATCGCTTTAGGCATAATATTGCCGACCATTTTGTATTTGGATTTATCCATTACATAGAACCCTTCATCCGAAATAAGATTATTGCCATTGGCGTCTTTAGCGATATCGTATACATAGATATTTCCCAAAGTTTCTCCTGCTTTTGCCGTAATTTTTAATGAATTGGCATCAGCCGAATAAAAAACCAATTCATCAACACCAGACAATAGTTCTTTGACTTTAGAGCGGTTGAAAGAATAATTTAGTCTAGAAGTCCAAGTGAAATTTTCGTTTTGGATAGGTGTTCCGTTAATAGATAGTTCTAAACCGTGGTTGGCTATTTTTCCAATATTGAGGAGTTGAGATGTCGCTCCTGTTGATGCCGGTGTTGTCAACCCAAGAATTTGATCTTCGATGTAGTTGTTGTAATAACTCGCATCTAGTCCTAATCTATTTTTTAGAAATTTCAATTCCAAGCCGAATTCCATTTCGTATTTCCTCTCTGGTCTGAGATCTAGATTACCGTATCGATTTTTGTAGGTTAATGCTGGTATAGCTCCATTCACAGTTAATAAAGGAGCTTGAGTGTAGGCGATATTTGCTTCATAAATAGCCGCATCATTACCTACGATACCATACGAAGCACGTAATTTACCATAGGTAAACTTGTCGGATTTGATATTAAATGCATCACTAAAAATAAAGCTACCGCTAAGGGAACCATATTGATAGTTGTTGTTTTGTGTAGGAAGAGTTGATGAATATTCTGAACGGTATGTTCCGTCTAGATAAGCAAAGCCTTTGTAGCCAATGTTTAATGAACCAAAGTAAGCGTATTTAAGCATTTCTTTTCGAGCATTCGTCGTCGTTGCCTGTGCTAAGCTATTACTTAAACTAAACCAATTCTCAGTAACAAGTCCGGAAGCGGTGCTTGACGATTGATCATCATAATTTTCTGATCGAGATTGAAAACCAACACTAGCAGAATAGTCGAAATTCTCATTGATCTTATTACTATATGTCATCATTAAATCGCCATATAAAATTGAGTAGGCTCCTTTGGTAGTTGAATAACCTCCCGTGCTGCTTGATGGCGAATTGTACTTTGTTGCATTCTCAGTATACTGCTTATTTGTACTGGTAGCTGATGTAAAGTCATTTCCTATTCTACCTCTGAATTTGAGGTGATCAACCACATCCCAGTTTAACGTAGCACTGGTTAAGATACGGTTTTCAACTTCATCATAACTGTTCTTATATTGATTCCAGAAATAATCCAATAGATTTGATGCACGCATCGTGTAGATAAAATCTTCTGGACGCCCTGTTCCTAATTTAGAATACTTATAACCATCTGATGTTTGATATGCTTTTTTCATAGCGGCCATATCTTCAGTTCGACTGAAGAAGCCGTCAAAACTACCAAGTACCTGACCCAATAAATACGTTCTATTGTGTGTATTGGTGTTGATATAATTCGCTACGATATCAGTGGATAAACGGTTACTTAGCTTTAGAGAGCTATTTAAATTAAACGTGTTTTTTGTTTGTTTGCTTCCAGGACTGGTACTTTTGTAATCCATACGGGTCGCACTCAAACGATAATTGAGTTTTTCGGTCTGATTTGATATTCCGACGTTTGCGGTGGAGTTGTATCCTTTGTCGAAGACATCATAGTAATTGTTTTTGCGTGCGACATAAGGTCTAACTTGACCATCCCACCACAGGACGTCTTCTCCCGTAAATTTTGGACCAAAACTTGCATAGGATCTAAAGTAAGGTCTCCGACCGCTCGGGGATTTAGGATCAAGAATCCAACCTTCTGCAGTAGCGCCATTGGTAACGTTGATACCAGCATCATAGCCTGGACCATATTCATTTTGAAATTTCGGTAAAAACGCTGCGCGCTCCAATGATCCAGTATAATTAAAATCGACTCCTAGACCACGTCCTTTTGTTCCCTTTTTTGTTGTAATCACAATCACCCCACTTGCAGCATCTGAACCATATAATGCACTGGCTGCTGCACCTTTTAAAATGGAGATGTTATCAATATCTGCAGGATTGATATCCAGCATCCCGTTGCCTCGGATTCGTTGATCGCGATCGAAGCTGTTGTTGTTGGCTCCGGCGGCACCATTTTGTTGATCGTTTCGGATAATAATTCCGTCCACAACATAAAGCGGTTGACGTTGGTAGTTTAATGAATTGATACCACGAATTTGCACATTTACAGCACTGGCTGAACCACCGGGTGCGGTGGTAATTTTTACGCCAGGTGCTTTACCATATAATGCGGAACCGAAGTTGGTATTTCCAGCTTTTGTAATTTCATCAGCCTTAATGTTGCTTACCGCGTATCCCAGGGCTTTAGATTCGCGTTTTATACCCATCGCCGTTACAACGACTTCATCGAGTGCCGCTGCATCGGAGGTCAATGTAACATTAATCGCTTTATTTGATCCAACGACAATTTCTTGTGTTTTGTATCCAACGATCGAAATCCTTAATGTTTCACCTTGGGCAGCTTGAATAGTAAAAGATCCATTGGCGATTGTCTGTGTACCCTTTGTGGTTCCCTTTACCGTTACGGTCACCCCAGAGATAGGCCCATTAGCGTCTGAAACAATTCCAGTAATGCTTTGCTGCGCGTAAAGGGATGTGGCACTAAATAGTGTACATAAGGCCAATCCGGCAGTTCTTTTGTAAAATAGACTCATGTTTTAGGTATTTGTGTAAATTATTAGTTTATTATGCGTGCTATATATTTTTCGATTACCAATGCTGTTGTACCCAGTTGTTGAGCGCATTTGTGCAAGTTGGAGATACTGAGCATTGTTTCTTTTGCAATTTTTGGAATGCTGTATTCATTGATAGCAACTTGGATATGCGGTGTTAATATTTGACCTATTTCAGCGCCCCTTCCGCTTATGATTATTTTGTGAGGATTGAGGATATGAATTAGTGTGGATATTCCTTTCCCTAGTAAATAACCGATTTTTCCAGTGTTATTAATGGCAACTTGATCTCCGATTTTGACGGCCTCTATGAGTGCTTCAATTTTATTGTTATGTTCCCCTTCAAGTTTTTCATAAATTGAATATTCACCCTTTTTGATGTCATTTTGAATATTGCGAATAGCGGCACTAATGGACGCTTCGACTTCGAGACATCCTCTTTTTCCACAAGAACACAATGTCAATGTATCAGAAAGCGGGATATGGCTGAATTCTCCAGCAAATCCTGAAGTTCCCTTAAATATATCATCGTTGATAAGAATACCTAGACCAACCCCCCAGTTAAGATTAATAACAAGCGAATGTTGAGAAGCTTGTGCTGCGCCGAATTTTTTCTCTGCCCGTGCAATACAACGGGAATCATTGTCTATAGTAGCAGGAATATTGAATTCAAACTCAATTTGCTCACGGATGTTATATAAGGGGGAATATTCGTTATATGATTCATTTAGTCCAGTTTCAGAATTGACAAATCCGGGCATACTAATTCCGACGCCTATAATCAATTGCGTATTTATGTGATGTGTTGAAAGAAAATGAGCGAGAGCGTCTATAATTAAGTTCGAAGCTTTTGGATCCTTTAGATCAATTGGGATGTTATTTTCAGCGCAAAGTACCTCCGCTCTTAAATTAGTTGATGCTATTGAAGTGTAAAATTGGTCAATCGATATACTGATGACGATATGAGGTAAGTCTTCATTTAACATATATTGAATAGCCTTTCTCCCCCCGGTAGATGCGGCATATCCTTTTTCGACGATGATATCTTTTGTCAACAAACCATTAAGCTGTTTTGTAACGGAAGGTATGCTCCTGGATAGGGTGTTTGCAATTTCCGCAATCGGTTGCATCGGCCGGTAATACAAATTTTTTAATATATCGACAACCATATTAGTTCAACTTCAGTGAGTAGTGATTTTGGTTTGTAAGTTTAAACAGATATTATTTTACCTAATATCTAAGTTAGTATGCACAACGTTAGTCTTTCCCAAGTCCGAATAACTGAATGACCTGCGATCCAGACTATGTTGATGTGATAAAGATATGTAGTATTTCTATTAAGTTCAAAATTCTTTTTAAATTTTTTAAAAAGAAATGCTAAAATTATACACTTAATACATAAGATGGCTATATCTTATTGTAAAATTGAAAATATTATATGTAACACAAAATTCAAATTTTCGAGAGTTTGTGTCGAAATTTATATGATTAAGGTAATAATTTAGCCGGTTCAATATGGTCTTACTGAAAATCCAGTAGAAACTGTATAAAAAAAGGAGGTGTAACATAGATACACCTCCTTTAAATTTGACTTGTCGTCTAAAAAAACTATTTCTGTTTTGCCCACCAAAGTGGTGTCAACACTTTATCCGCGCCCCCCAGTAGTGATACCGCATTTTGGTATTCAGCAGGATCAGTATCCCTAAATGAAGATGGGAATGCTAATCGTTGCGGAAAGAATTTGATGTTGCTTGTCATAAAGTTTGCTGATGTAAGATCAGGTAAGTTCGGCAAAGCATTTTCAATCGCAGGATTTTCATAGAAAGGTAAACCCAATCTTCTTTGATCATTCCAGGACTCTAATGGTAACCAAGGTAAATTAGCGATGAATTTTTGGGTAATAATCTTCGTCAATAAGTCATTGCGTACTGTGCCATTTTTGTAAAGAGAATTGACAGGGTATTTAATGCTTACTGTACCAGTAGCATTGGTATAACCATCGATATAATCCATGGTATGTGCATCTCCTGGTTCCGCAATATGTGTAAAACTAACTGATGTACCTACTCTATTATAGTCCGTAGAGCTTAGGTATTCCGAAGCAAACTGACCTACTCCCCAGTAATCAAAATTAGCTCTGACACCATTTTCATAAGCTGCCTGTGCTGTTGTTCCAGTTACCCATCCTTTTAGAGATGCTTCAGCTAAAAGGAAATATGTCTCCCAGTTGGCAAAGAATATGCGGCTATTTGCACTTCTTCTGAACTGAACCGCGATTGCTGGAACTTTACCAACTAATGTGCTTCTTAAACGGTTGTTTGTTCCCTTTGCAGCCCAGTCACCTAATGAAAAGGCATTCCAGGTATATTTTGTATTTACCGCAATTTTGGTATTACCATTTACTAAGGTATCTACCGTTTTTTTAGAGTCATCTCCATTGTCGAAGAAATTTTGATTGTTAAAATCTCCAGGAATGAAGAATGCCTTCAATGCACGTGGGTCTATTTTGTTCGGCAGGCCATCTAACCAGTAACCTGCAGAAGGGTCATTGGTCTTGCTTGTGAAATGGTTACTGAATCGCTTACCAATGTAGTTTTCGGCTTTGATTGAAGATTTCAAATCTTGAGCAACTTGCTTTTCTGTTTGAATACCACCTAATCCAAGATATAGATTATTTAATGTCGCTGAAAGTGCCTGGTAGTTCCAACTACGACTCATGACGCCCGTCAATGCATCCCAGCCATCTTTCTCCGCAACAGTAAAATTGTCGGCTGTATTGCCGATGTATTTATTGGTAGCCACAGCAGCCTCAAATTCTGATTTTGCTTTGTTTGCATCGATCTCAGATAGGCGCATCGCTAAACGCATACGCATTGAATTAGCATATTTGATCCACTTCTCATCATTAAACCCATAGGCACGGTCAAACTTGACAACATCATCAGGAACCTTAATGCCAGGTTTTATTTTCGATGTTGCATCTTTTAGCTCTTCAAAAAGGTAATAGTAGATATCTTTTACTGAACTGTATTTTGGATTGACTCCCTCTGCAAATGTAATAGGGGTAGGTCCAAAATTATCCGTTACCTCACTGATCAGGTATGCTCTCCAGATACGGGAAATCTGTAATAAATTATTGGTATAATCTTTTGCGGATCCAGCGTTGATTTCATTGGTAGCAACTTCAATTCCTTTAGTTGCATTTTTGATCCATTCAGCTGAATATCTATAATATTCTTTGGACCAATCATCATTTACTGTTCCAGTAGCTAAACCGTTGGTCATATGCTGTCTTCCGGTAGTCTTCCAGTCGAGGACAAAGATACGTTCAGCGATATTGGGATCTTGTTGTGCGCCAGTAAGTGAATTGTTAAAAAAGAATTCGATTTTGACCTGATCGTCGTTGGCCTTATAGGGGTTGACGTTCATTTCTTCAAATTTAGAGCATGAGCTGATTACTCCTCCCAGAAGTACTGCAAAACCTATTTTTGATATGATATTTTTCATGATTTATCGTTTTTAATTGATTAGAATCCTAAAGTGACATTAAGGAAGAATGATCTAGATGTTGGCGTAGAGAAGTTTTCAAAACCTGTCGCATTCGAATTGATTGCGAATACAGATTCTGGATCTACACCATTTGCATAACTTTTAATCATCCAAAGATTATTTCCTGTCAAGCTAACTTTAGCGCGTTGTACAATGCTGTTGCCCAGTATGCTTTTTGGGAAATTATAGCTTAATGTCACATTTCTCAAACGGATATTGGTTGCGTCATACACATTTTGTTCTGTAATACCATAGTTTCCTGAAGTGGAAGTCACTTGCGTCCAATATAATTGTTGCGTGGTTTGCACGGTATTTTTTGTGTAAGATCCATTGGATGCGATCACGCCATCTACTACAAATGGATTGCGCTCACCATTTGGAGCTGTTACTTCAGCATTACCATTTGCCTGTAGATTTAGATTTGTTCCGGAAAAGAACTCACCACCAAATCTTCCGTCTACTTGGAAGCTCAACCCAAAGTTTTTGTAAGCAAAATTATTGTTCCAGCCTACCAATGCTTTAGGGGCTTGGTTTCCAAGTTTGTGAAGACCGCTCGCACCTTGTGGTAGTCCACTGCCATTTAAGATTAATTGACCATTGAATTCACTATTCGGATCTTCAACGCGTAAGAATTTGGTACCATAAATATCACCATATAATCCACCTTCTAGTGCACGGATAGAAACGTTGTCATAAGATCCTAATGGATACATGTCTACACCGTCAGCAAGACTGATGATCTTATTTCTGTTTCTTGAAAAGTTCAGGCTTGAATTCCAGGTTAATTGATCTTTATTGGTCAATATTCTTCCATCCAATACGATTTCAAAACCTGAGTTCTGAATATTTCCAGCATTGATTTTTTCGTATTCATAACCACTGTAAGGGTTCATCGGAAGATCAATCAGTTGGTTGGTTGCATTGGTTTTATACCAGGCAAAATCCAGTCCTAATCTGCTGTTGAATAATCGGGTGTCGAAACCAAATTCGATGGTTTTGATGAGCTCGCTGAGGATGCCAGGGCTATATTTGGTATTCCCCATACCAGCGGTGGTATTACCATTTGGATCTTTTCCAATATTGTAAACGTTATACAATTGGAAAGATGGAAGATCGTTACCAACCTCAGCATAAGATCCTCTCAATTTCGCAAAAGATAACCAGCTCGGTAATGAACCCCCAGTTTTGTTAATCATATCCGAAATTACCCATGATCCACTTACAGAAGGGTAGAAGAAAGATCTGTTGTCCAACCCTAACGCGGATGACCAGTCATTTCTTCCAGTCACGTTAAAGAATAGGTAGTTGTCGTAATTGATTTCCGCGGTCGCATATAGTGAGTTGATCTGCTTTTGCAATAAACTCTGTTCGATTGTAGGAAAAGATTTACTGTTGTTGATGTAGAATAGATTGGGTACTTGCAGTTCTCCTGTGCTTGCATCTATCCCAGTAGATCTCGTTTTCATAATTTGTCCAAATACGGAAGCAGACCCACCCCATTTTCCAATCAAGTTATCTTTACGTGCATTTAATGCAACAGTGAAGTTGTTTTCAAAGAAGGTATTTTTACCGACTCCATAACTACCACCTGTAATCAATGGGCTACCACCGTAAGTTTTGTTTTCATAATTGGTCGTATACTGATCACGACCAAATCTTGCTTCCGCATCTAACCAATCATTGAATTTGTACTTGATATTTCCATTCATGATAAAACGGTCACGAATGTCATTATTCAAACGGTATTTTTCCAACCAGTACGGGTTCATTGTCTTATTCTCACTTGTTCCATACCAAGCCATATCCCCCACTGCATTCAATGGATTTTTAAAATCCAGAATATTCATGGAGCGAGGCATGGTAAACAAAGTGCTATAAACGTTTGAATTGTTTTGGCCTGAAATAGGTCTATTTTTGGCATTCATATTCATGTACTGCACTTTGATATCAGTGGTCCAGCGTTTGTCAGGACCAAATGATGAAGTAACTTTCGTCATCAAATTGATTCTCTCTAATGAAGAACCAGGAATCTTACTTTGGTCATTTAAATAGGTTGCAGACGAATAGATGTTGGTTTCGCCCAGCTGTTGTTGAAAAGCAAGATTTTGTGTGTGATTAACACCTGTGTTAAAGTATGCGCCAATATTGTCATATACTTTAGTTGCTTTATCACCCCAGCTTGTTGTGCTTATTGGATTGTAAACACCATCTTTTCCTTGGCCATAACTGTTTTGAAGCTTTGGTGTCATGAATATAGTTTCAAGACCAATGGTTGAAGAATATGTGATACCAGCACCTTTTTGAGCTTTACCCGATTTGGTTGTGATGACGATGGCACCATTACCAGCTCTTGATCCGTATAGCGCTGATGCCGCACCGCCTTTAAGAACTGACATACTTTCGATATCGTCAGGGTTGATATCGCCCAATCCACCACCCATATCGGTCGCTGGATTCCACATATCGTTATTTTTATCACCATTTCCTTTCATACCGCCAAGGAAATTGTTCATCGGCACGCCGTCAACAATGATTAAAGGTTGATTATCTCCTGTAAGTGAGTTGTTACCACGAAGCGTGATTTTAGTCGAAGATGCTGGGCCTGCAGAACCTTTGATCACCTGAAGTCCGGAAACTTTACCGACTAAAGCATTCGCAACGTTGGTTTCTTTGGCATCTGTAAGTTGTTCGGATTTAACCTCTTGAAAAGAATAACCCAATGTTTTCTTTTCTCTTTTTATACCCATTGCCGTCACGACGACTTCTCCTAATGTCGAAGCATCTGCGGTCAATGTAACATTAATCGTTTTAGTCGAGCCAACAACGATTTCCTGAGTTTTATACCCGACGATTGATAGACGGATTGTTTCTCCTGGAGCGGCATCGATATTAAATGATCCGCTGGCGTTTGTTTGTGTTGCCTTTGTAGTTCCTTTGACTGCTACAGTAACCCCTGAAACAGGTCCCTTGTCATCAGATACTTTACCCGTAATAGTTTGTTGTGCATAGAGGGCGGAAGCACTAAATATAGTGCATAATGCTAGGCCCGTTGCTTTTTTGTAAAATAGACTCATTTTTTAGGTAATTAAGTAAAGAGTTTAATTCGTTAAAATGCGATTGATATAATGTTCGACAACTAATGCAGCTGTCCCTTTTTGTTGTGCAGTTTTGTGTAGTCCGGAAATTTCTATTTCAGTCATTTTTGCTATTCTCGGAATACTAAATTCATTGATAGCATTCTGGATTTGCGGACCTAATATATTTCCGATCTCGGCTCCTCGACCACTGATGATAACTTTATTCGGATTGAGGATGTGAAGCAGGGTAGAGATGCCTTTTCCGATCATAAAACCGATCTTTCCGATATTGTAAATAACCAATTGATCGCCTATTTTTGCAGCCTCAATGAGTGCGTTATTTTTGTTGCTCATGGTTTTGATGAGCGTACTATAGATAGAGTATTCTCCTTGTTGGATGGCTATCTCCGTTTGCTCTATGGCAGATTTTAAAGATGCTTCTACTTCGAGGCAGCCCCTTTTTCCACAAGAACATAGACTGTTGGTGTTCGAAAGCGGTATATGACTAAACTCGCCAGCGAAACCCGTAGCACCAGTAAAAATTTCACCATTAATGATAATTCCTAAACCTACTCCCCAATTCAGATTAATGACTAAGGTATGTGTGCTGTCGACTCCACCACCAAATTCCTTTTCCGCCCAAGCGACGCAACGAGAATCATTGTCAATTATCGTTGGAATATTTAACACTTTTTCAATTGAATCCTTGAGATGATGGATCGGTTCATGTTCAGCAAATGAATCATTGACACCGAGGGTCGTATTGACAAAACCAGGCATGCTAATTCCTATTCCTATAATTTTAGTCTTGTCTACATTGTGACTATTGATAAGCATCTTGAGCGCTTCAATAATCTTAGGGCCAGCAGCGGACTCGTTGAGGTCTATTAGAATGTCTACTTGCTCATATAGGATCTCCTGTCTCAGATTGCTGATATGGATGGATGTGTAGAATTGATCAATGGATATGCTTACAATGAGTTGATCGACCTCATCATTTAATGCATATAATGCAGCTCTTCTGCCGCCAGTGGATGCGGCTAAACCCTTGTCTGCAATAATGTGCTGATCTAACAATTCATTAATTGCCTTTGTAACTATAGGGGTGCTTTTTGCCAGACTTTTGCAAAGTTCTGCAATAGATAACTCCTTCAGATAATACAGATGTACAAGGATTTTCTCCTTCAATTCCATTACGTTATGTGGGGATGCGTTAGTGTTTTCCCATTTAGTGAGCGCTAAAGATATGTTATTTTTGTGTTAAGTGAAAATAACTTTTTGAATATTTTTAAAAAGTATTCTGTTTTATGTGCCTAATTTTATTTTGTATAAAAGAAAAAACGCCCCAAATTTTGGGGCGTTTAGAATGAATAGGTATCTATGGTTTTATTTTACATCCCACCAAACCCTTGTTTTTTGCCAGTCATTAATATCCATTTTTTTAGTGACAGCGTTTACATTGTCCAAGTTGTACTGGTATTCCTTTTCTGCATAATTTAATCTTTTTATTATGCCGAAGTCATTCTCATACAGATTGTCACTTAGAGTTGCTTTTGGCGTGGCATCCGTTTGTCTTAGAAGCGACCAGGCCTCATATGGTTGTCTAAAGTTGTCCAACCAACGTTGTGCATAAATTAATTTTAACGCATTCGTAGTGCTAGCCGAAGTTGAAAATGCAACTTTCGGATTGGCTAAGATGGTATTTAGTTGTGCCCCAGAAGGTAAAGAAGTGGGTTTATTCTCTTTCCAGACCACACTTTTCATTGCCATCGTCGTCCAAAAATTTATTGATGACTTGACGCCATTTTCATATTCTGTTTTAGCTGCAGCTAAGTTTGCAGAGGATCCAATCCCTTTTGCCGCTGCTTCTGCTTTTAGAAAGTAGACTTCTGCTGCAGTAATAATCAATTCCGGGATATTTTTATCACGGCCAAAATAATAATTAACGTTTGACAATAAATTGCCGGCACCCTTATCTGACCAGTCATCATCTCTTCTCCGGTTATAAGGTTCGCCACCATCGGACATGGCGACGTTTTGCGGCTTGGGCGCCCATTCATTTTTAGCATTTGTTTCTAAAAAGATTTTGGCTCTTGGATCGAAGATTCCAGAACCATCTTTGTTGTTATTGTTGCTCAGCATTTCCCATGCGGTACTCCCCATGCGTAAATATATTCCGGCGTGGAATGACCATTCACGCCATTCGCCAGTAAAATTTTGGACAGCGGGTGTCAATCCTATATTTTCAATATTTTCTAGAAGTGGTAAGGCCAAAGCCTCTTGCACATGGGTGGCTGCAACTGTTCCATTTGCGTCACTCATGCGTAGTGCATAGCGTAAACGTAAAGAATTGCCAAATTTTTTCCATAAGGCAATATCACTATTCAGCAGCGATTCGGATGCACCGATGGAGATTTGATCGGAGGAGCTTGTTAGGCTTGCCACCGCAGTTTTTAAGTCATTCAATAAGCTTTCATAAATACTTTTTTGACTATCAAATGCTGCCCTGTAGTTATTTGGTCCTTGATCAGCTTTCCCCGCCTCTGTATAAGGGATGTCACCAAAGATGTCGGTCATCTTGAATGTCTTGTAGGCTTTTAGGATCGTCAGCATGGCCTGCAAATTTTGATACTTAGCCTTATCCGGAGATTCATTGATCAATTTTTCAGTCAATCGAATGGAAATAAGCGCCCGGTAGTAATTTTCCCATAGCTCGTTTGCTGCATTCTGTCTCGAATAAGCCGAATTCCCTACAGTAGTCGCCAATTGAGTGATTGGATAAATCCAAGTGTTGGAAGTCGCTTGTTCTTGAGCTCCAAGTTCCATGCTGGCCACAACCCCATTAAAGAGACTTTTTATGTCTGCTGTTTGCGCGTCTTTCCAGGGCGCATTCATTTCATCAAAATCTTTGGTACATGATGTTACTATAGCTGTCCCCAAAAATAGTGAACTATATAAGAGTGTTTTTAGATATTTTCTTTTCATGATTTCCAATTTTTAAAATGATGCACTAATACTAAATCCGAAGGAACGGACACCCGGAAGGGCGCCAAATTCGATGCCTTGTGCATTACCAATACCATTGATCGCTTCAGGATTTAAATTCTCTGGTAAACTCGTGTAAATGTAAAATAGATCACGACCAATGAGCGATGCGGACATCCCTTGGAAGAATTTAGTTTTTTGAACCACAGATTTTGGAATTTGATAGGTTAATCTGACTTCGCGTAGTTTAGCCCAAGAATTTTCTAAAACAGCCAAACTTCTAGGCATTTTGATATCTGACCAAGCAGCATAAGATCCAGCATATTTCCACATATAGTGAACGACATCTTTATTTTCCGTTCCATCAGCGAATACTCCGTCCAAAATTACACCATGATTTGCTTTTGATCCATCTGGATAGGTGTATGGCAAGCCTCCGCCATCGCGTTCCAATAGGGTCTGTGGTGAAAGACCATTACCCATGGCTGTGGAATAGCTCCCGCTCCAAATATCACCACCCCATTTGAAATCAGCCAATGCATAGAGTGAAAAATCTTTATAGCGTAGATTGGTTCCCAGACCACCCGTTAATTTTGGATTAGCATTACCAATTGGTACCTGATCGCCAGTTACTTTATACCTCGTCCCAGTAGGATTTCCTTTTCCATCCAATACACGTTCTACAAGCCGTTTATCGCTATTTTCATAGTATTCGAAGTCCGATCCATAGATTGTTCCAAAATTGTCACCTACTTTCACTTTCATCGTGACTCCATAACTCCCGAACATCTCATCTAAGTAATACTCGTTAATGCCTGGAGCCAATTTAACAAGCTTGTTCCTGTTATGCGCGCCATTTAATGTCAGATCCCACGAAAAATCCTGCGTTTTAATCGGTGTTCCCCGTAAAGTAAATTCAATACCCTGGTTTTGGAGTTCTCCTGAATTTGTTCGTACACCAGTAACGCCTGAAGAAGGAGCAACGTTTAGGTCAATAATTTGATCAGTGGAATTGACTTTGTAGTAAGTAAAGGTCAATCCCAGGCGGTTTTTCAAAAAGCTCAGATCTGTTCCGAGTTCATAGGAAGTTGAACGTTGTGGTTTCAGTAAATCTACCGGTAATAAATTATTTGAAATTTTGCGGATCGGTTGGCCATTAAATGTTCCGGTACCATAGATATATGAGGTCTGGTAGGGTTTTGTTCCAATCGCGCTTTTCGCAAATGCGGCTCTTAATTTTCCATAGTCGAACCAACTGGGTTTGCTTGCCCATTTTTCGGTAAAGACGTAGCTTAAGGAAGCTGCGGGATAATTATAGCTCCTTGTTTTGCTGGGCAAAGTTGAAGCCCAGTCATTTCTGAATGTTCCCTCAAAGAACAGGAAGTTATCATACGAGATATTGGCTATTCCAAACAAAGAATTTATTTGCTGTTCCATCCGTTCTTCGGTAGGTATAAAACCTGAAACCGAACCGTTTTTATTGATATTTGCTAAATAAAATAAGAATGGATCATTGAACGGACCGTCATTAAATCCTTGTATACCGCGATAATTGGATTTCCAGGAACTTGCTCCGAACGAAAAACTCCCACTAAATTTGGATCCATTTAAGTTCTCCTTATGCACAGTCGCTAAAAAATCAAGATTTCGGTCTGTTGTTTTATAAAGTTCGTGTCCATATTTCCCTTGTAAGCCTTCTTTGTCCGTTGGGTAGGATTTCTTGTCGAATTCGTCAGAAGAGAAATTTCCTGAGGCTCTCCCCATTAAAGTTAACCAGTCTGTTAATTCAGCATTTAACTTTACGGTTCCTAATAGCTGATCACGGTTCAGTTCAGTATTGTTCATGAAAATGTTCCAATATTGATTTCTTCCATATCCACCATAAGGATACCCCATATTGTAGACAGAGCCATCTAATAAATTTTTACTGCCATCGGGATTTCTGTAGATGTCTTTTTCAAGATTTTTATAATCCCGGGACATACCGTAGGTTGAAAATTTACCCCAGGAGTTATCACTATTACCGACATCTGGAGAATTAAGACGATAAAAGTTAATATAACTAGCCGAGACGTCTGCTGTTACTTTCTTCGATATTTTGACGTTAGTTCCTAGGTTGAAGGTATTATTGTTAAAATTGCTATTGGGAATGATAGAGGTGTTGTTTTGGCGTGTATAAGATAAACGCACACTTCCTAGTTCATTTGCACCACTAAATGCGACATTATGGGTTTGCGTATTCCCTGTACGGTAAAACGATTGAATATTGTCCGGTTGTGGTGAGTAGTTTCTCTTGGTGCCATCCCACCATAGGATTTCTTGACCCTTCATTTCGGCTCCCCATGAAGCACCTGTTCCGTACCAGCTAAAGTAGTCCCAGGTATTTTTCCCTCCAGGGACAGTACCGTGACTAAGCCATTTCTGGTCAGTAATATTTGTTCCGGACCAAGGGTCTGCACCTGGGTATCTTAATTGACCATTAACGTCTACAGGTAAGGTTGGAATGGCCGAATATAGCGCGATCGCTCCGCCGTATCCGTATTTGTTTTGCATTTCTTGATAACGATAGGGGTCATTGGAACGAAATGAATAATTATAGTCAATTCCAAGTCCTTCTTTCAGTTTTCCTTTTTTTGTTGTTATTAAAACAACACCATTACCACCTCTTGCGCCGTACAATGCGGCCGCAGTTGGTCCTTTTAATACACTTACATCTTCAATATCATCCGCGTTGATAAAATTTAATATCGAACCCCAGTCCTGATAGGATCCACTTGCTTTGGTAATATCATTTCCTTTACTTGTAATTTGATTGTTATCTATGGGCATGCCATCAATGACATAGAGCGGTTGATTTGCTCCGGTTAATGAGGCTGCACCACGTATAACCACGCGTTGCGATCCCCCTTCAACACCATTAGACATGCTGATATTCATTCCCGAAACTTTTCCCATTAGTCCAGTGGCAACAGTTGGTGCATTTGTTTGGGTAAGTTCACGACCACCAACTTTTTGTACTGAATAGCCCAGTGATTTGGCTTCACGTTTGATTCCTAATGCTGTAACGACAACTTCATCCAGGCTTGAATCATCGTTAGAGAGGGTTACATCGATAGTCTTTGTTGCATTGACTTGAATTTCCTGAGGTTTATATCCGACTATGGATATACGTAACGTTTCTCCTTGACTTGCTTGGATCGTAAAACTTCCGTTTTCATTGGTTTGGGTAGCTCGATTTGTTCCTTTTACTGAGATTGATACCCCAGCAATTGGTCCGTTTGCGTCCCTTACTGTACCTGTAATGGACTGCTGTGCATATAGCGATGTGACACTAAATATTGTGCACAACGCTAAACCTGCAGCTCGTTTTTGAAATAGACTCATAATGTAGGTGTTTGTATGAAAATAGTTTAGTTAATAATATTATCAATCAAGTGATCAGCAACCAATGCTGCAGTTCCCATTTGCTGCGCATCTTTGTGAAGTGACGAAATTTCTATTTTCGTCATTTTTGCTATCTTAGGAATACTGAATTCATTAATAGCGACTTGAATTTGGGGTGCTATGATATCACCTACTTCTGCTCCACGGCCACTAATGATTATTTTGTTTGGATTGAGAATATGGAGTAATGTGGAAATGCCTTTCCCTAACATATAGCCAATCTTTCCAAGGTTATTAATTGCAATTTGGTCACCCAATTTTGCTGCTTCGATCAATGCATCTGCTTTGTTGGAATTTACTTTAACAAAGGTTGAATAAATCGAATATTCGCCGTTCTCAATATCGGATTCCGTGTTTTGTATTGCAGCGTTCAAAGATGCTTCAACCTCTAGGCAGCCTCTTTTCCCACAAGAACAGAGCGTATTTTTGTCAGACAGCGGGATGTGGCTAAATTCGCCTGCAAAACCTGTTGCACCTTTAAAAATCTCGCCATTTATAATGATTCCTAAACCAACACCCCAGTTTAAATTGATAACGAGTGTATGTGCGATGTCCACACCGTGGCCGAATTCTTTTTCTGCCCAAGCGATACAGCGGGAGTCATTGTCGATGACAGTCGTTATGTTTAGTTTTTCTTCAATTTGTTTGTAGAGATGGTGAAGAGAGGAATTTTTAGGATAAGAGTCGTTGATTTTTTCTTCGGGATTAACGAATCCTGGCATACTGATGCCTACGCCGATGATTTGCTTTTCTTCTATCTTACTTTCCTTGACAATATCTTCTAGCTTTTGGAGGATAATTTCGCCAGCATTCTGTTCTTTGAGATTAATAGGTACATCTTTTTGTTGGGCAATGATGTTATGAGCCAAATTGGAAATCGTGAAGGAGCTATAATGTTGATCTATGGCGATACTGATGATAAGGTAGGGAAGCGTATTATTTAGACCATATTTGGAAGCGCGGCGTCCCCCGGTTGATTCGCCTAAACCGTTATCAAGAATAAGTCCTTGTTTAACCAACTCGTTAATGTTTTTTGTAACGATTGGCGTGCTTTTTGAAAGATTTTTTGAGATATCCGCAATTGATTGCGTCTCATTATAATATAATAATCTTAATATGTCGGCTTTCATCGGTATAATTGGCTTGTGAAAGAATCGGTTATAATTGTAATATAAAGATAAAGTATTTTGTGTATAAGTTCAAAATACTTTTTAAATATTTTTAAAAAGTAGAAAGCCTAGAGTCAAGTCTAGGCTTTCAGTGCTGGTAAGTATGGAGCTATGTGTTATTCGAAATTGGAATTGCTCCAATAAGGATTTACATTTCTTAGATTTTGCGGTACCCAAAAGATTGGATTTGTGAAATTATCATCCGATTTGACTTTCGCATAATTGTCTGGGTTGTTTTGTTGTTCTGCTGTAGGGTATCTTAATCTCTCAGGGAACGGTTTCATTACTTTTCCATTAAAAGTCATTGGTTCCAGTTTTGGATGTCTTGTTCTTCTGACTTCTGTCCATAATTCATAAGGACACATGATGTTTAAATGGATATATTTTTGCTGCATAATAATCTCCAATTTATCATCGATATTGGTTTTAGCATTATATTTAGCTGCGATGAAGTCAGAATATTTTGTGACATCACTCGCGGCTGGTTTGGCTGGGTGTAATATCAGTTGACTTTTTTGGAAGTCACTCTCATCACTTCTATTATACCAAAAATTAGTAGAGTTAGAAATTGCATTTTTAATATGTGCATCAGCTGTACGACCGGTATTTCCTAAGTTTTTTAAAGTAATTTCGGCCAAGATCAAGTCTACTTCTGCTTGTGACATCATATAGACTGGGAACTTCTTGTTCATGGTAATGTTGGCAAAATTATAAAGAGATTTTGAATTCTGTTTGAAATGGTCACTTATATTCCCGTTAGGTCCACCTGTGTAATATTTTTCTCCGCCATCATAAATTGGTTTTTGAGCATCTGCATTCATACTGACTCCACGATAGTCTCCGATGGATTCGGCAAAATTACTATGCTTAGTTGGAAATGCAATTACAGGTAGTCTAGGGTCATCTACACCTTTTTCATACGCAGAAGTGCCATAGTTCATCCTTTTTATTATAATATTAGGGATGAATGTGCCTGCCCAACCTTCAAACAATCCTCTAACCCATTCTCCACCGTTTCTTGGATCTAGGTCATAAGGCATTTGCCAAACCATATCTGTTGTAGGTAGATTGTTCTTTGCTAACGTTTCATTAATGTGCGTCTTCGCCGTATTTTCGTCTACTCCGGATATCCTTAATGCATATTTTAGGCGCAAAGCATTGATGTACTGAAGCCATTTATTGATGTCGCCTCGAAATGCAATATCTTGATTTTTAAATGTTGAAACAGCAGCAGGGCTCATTTTGCCGTATGCAGCAGGAAGTTCATCTGAGATCTTTTTTAAATCTCCCAATGCACTTAGATAGATTTCTTTTGGATCATCATATTTTGGAAAAAATAAACGATCCTTGCCGCGAAAGGCTTCCGAATAGGGAATGGAGTTATAAAAATCTACAGTGAGTAGAGCTGCATAATCTTTAACAACCGTCACTAAATGATAGTATATGATATTATCGTCAAGCTCCTGCCCGGATACATTAGCTAGGTTGTCTTTGATCACAGCCCAAGCATTCGCGCGCTCATAAAACGCCTTCATTCTGTTCTGCCATAATTGGTTTTCACTTCCGAACCCGTTAACACCTGATAAGTCATCATAAAGACTAAACCAAGCATAGCGATCCGTTATATAGCGTTGTGAGACTTGTGTATAGCCGGAAACACCCATGGCACCTGTTCCCGCTATATCCCACCACCATTCGCCGTAGTCTTGAACATAAAATTTCCATTGGTACAGTGTAGACGTAAATAATCCACTAAAAAGATTTCCTGTTTTGTCATATATTTCCGGATTGGTAAATTCCTTATCTAATGTCTTTTTACATCCTGTAAATAGGATAAAAACCGATGCAATTACTATTGATATTTTTTTCATGATTGAATGTCTAATTGGTTAAAAACTAACGTTAACACCGAAAGTGAATGTTCTGACGGATGGATAAAACGAATTTTCAATGTAGGATTGTGCACCAAGAGCCGCTTCAGCATCAATATTTGGTATACTTTTGTAAAGATATCCGAGGTTTCTAGCAGCAGCCGTCAAAGTCAGCTTTTGGAGCTTTAAATTATTAGCCCATTGTTGCGGAATGGTATATGAAACCGAGATCTCTCGAAATTTGATATAGTCGTTTTTGAATAAACGATCTGGCGGCCAAGATGTGCCAAGGTCATTAATGTAAGTTCCATAATAGGTTGGCGCGCTTACAATTTGGTTGTTTTTGACGTATGATCCATTTGATTCCATTACACCGTCCAAAATTATACCATCGTGATAAATTATACCATCTTTGGAATCCGATGGAGCAGCTGCGTTATGTTGCGTTTGGATAAATTTGTTGTTTTTATCGATATAATAAGCAACACCTCCATTTTCTTCGTCACGCCCTGGTAAGCTTTGCTTGATCACCCCCGTACCCATTAAATAATTATTGGTATAAGAAAATACAGATCCCCCGAATTTGTAATCCAATCCGAGGTGGAAATTGAAGCCTTTGAAGAAGAAATCATTCATAAAACCGCCAAAAATATCGGGATTGACATTTTTTCCAATGTAGGAGACATCGTCAGATAATTGGTATAATCCATTTGGGCCAATAATCTTGTTTCCGCTATCATCTCTTTTATAGTCATAGGCTTTAATTTCGCCAATTCTTTTTCCTTCTTCAGCAAATACTTGGAAGCCACTATTTCCAGTGATGTATTTTTGAGTGATTCCTGGGTATAATGCGATGACTTTTGAAAATTGGTTAGCAGCGGTAAATGTTAGATCCCATCTAAATTTTTCGTTCGCAATTGGAGCAGCCTTGATGAATATCTCGTGTCCCCAATTCCTTAAATTTCCGGTATTAATTTTGGCAGACGAGTAGCCTGTTGAGGAAGATAAGGGCTGAGAAATAATCTGATCGTAGGTATTGTTGTTATAAAACGAATAATCAATTTCTAATCTACTGTTTTGGAACCACCTTGTATTAAATCCGATCTCTATTTCTCTTTTTCTAAACGGTTTTATCATTTCTAGGAAGAGACTGGATGGTGGAGTGACAGTAACTGGGCCATAAGAGTATGGTAACTGTCCTACACTAAAAATGTTATTTGCAAAATATCGATCTCCGGTAGCGGTCGAGGGACCTCCACCGACATTTGCCCAGGCTACGCGAAGTTTACCATACTGTAGCTTGGGTATTTTAAAGTCGTTTGAAAAGTTCCATGTATAGGAAAGTCCAGGATAAAAATAGGAGTTATTAGGTGATTGTAAGGTAGAATTCCAGTCGTTTCGGGCCTGCAATTCCAAATAGTGACTTTCTTTATAAGATATTGTAGCCGATCCGAGCATGCTATATAAAACATCAGATCCTCTTCCATTTCCCATAACCTGACCTCGAGCTCCTGCGGTAGGCCAATTTGCAATATTGGCATTGTTTAATGAATACCAGTCTGGATACAATAAGCCCATATTCCCTGTGGAAGTAAACATATTGTTGTCGGTAATCTTTTGATATGCACCACCTATAAATCCAAAAACGTTCCAATCTTTGTTGAAACTATTTTCGTATTTCATGAGTCCTTGATAGTTTTGTACGGTTGTATTGCGTTTGGTCCATTTATATCCGCCTCCAATTCTATCTGGAACCATTCTGGTTATTTTATTTTCAGTAACAACATCTGTATTGGTGTAATCAATAGACGCTTGTCCAATAAATGAAACATGTGGACTAAATTGTAATGTCGTTTTGATTGAGCTGACTAAGTGGAATTTGGTGTCTTTATCTAGATTATCATTCTGTTCCCAAAGGATATTAGAGGTGGCATTAGGCCAAAAGCCAGGTGAACCGCCTGCTAAACCATAGGGCTCAAGATCTTTTCTGTATCCTTGTGCGTCATGATAAAATCCTTTAATCCAATTGTAATCATAGTCGCGATTTAAGCCTGTAGCCACCCATTGTTGAATATTGGGCCTTCTATTTTTTGTGTTGACGCTATACAAATTGTTCACAAATTCGAAACTGGCAAATTTCGATGGCATAAAATTTCCATTGAAACTAAATGTATTTTGCTTTTGTTTAAACCCAGGTAATATATCGTTGTAGGTATTGGTGGTATAGGACGCACGGGCGCTACCAATCTCGCCTCCCCCTGAAACGGCTATATTAGTCCTGTTATTAATTCCTGTTTTAAAAAAATTAATAAAGTTGTCCGGATAGGCATGATAGGTACTCATGGTGCTATCATAAAGCATAATGTCTGAGTTGTCAAATTTAGGCCCGAAACTAAATCTACTCAGTGGTAACTTTCTAATTTTTTTACCATTAATATCTGCATACTGGATGTCATTGGTAGATGCTCCAGATCCATAGTCATTTTGGAAGTCAATATAAGTAAATGGTTTGTCAATACTTATCTGCTGGTTCACTTGAATTCCTAGCCCACGTGTTTTCCGACCACTTTTTGTTGTTACTAAAACAACACCATTTAAAGCTTGGCTACCATAAAGCACGGTGGCTTTCGCCCCTTTTAGAATCTCGATTGACTCAATATCTTCAGAATTTAAGTCATTTATTCCCGATCCCATATCAAAAGAATTCAAAGGATCATATCCCCTTGATTCCATTGAAGTACTTTCGTCATAAAGCGGTACACCGTCTACAACAAATAGTGGCCGAGTATTAGTTCCAGATTCCAATCCTGCGGCTCCGCGAATACGAATATTGACACCGCCCGTTGGACCACCTGAACCTATATTGATACCCACACCTGCGGCTTTTCCGTACATTGCTAGAAAAGGGTTCTGGGTTGCCCCTGCTTTTAGCAGGTCGTCAGAGGTAACGGTTGCTGTTGCATAACCTAACGATTTTTTATCTCTTTTGATGCCTAAAGCTGTTACAACAACTTCATCTAATGAAGATTCGTCGCTTTCCAATAAGATTTTAATTGCGCTCGACGAACCGACAACGATTTCCTGAGGTTTGTAACCAATCATAGAAATTCGGATCGTTTGTCCTTTTTCAGCGTTGATTTTGAATGATCCGTGCTCATTGGTAAGTGTTTTGGCAATTGAGCCTTTAACGGCTACAGTAGCACCAGGAAGGGGGCCTGTTTTGTCTGACACATTGCCAGAAACCGTTTGTTGCGCGTAAAGTGCTGTTGCGCTAAACAGTGTGCATAGGGCTAAGCCTGCACTTTTTTTGTAAAAGACACTCATTTTCTACTATTTAAGGTTAATTAAATTGTTTAGTACTATGTCAATCCTTGGGATCAGCTATAGTTTTTGGTTAAATGTTAATCTTAGGTACTCTAGTTAATAATCCGTATGATCTGGCTTATTGTTCCAGATCGTTATGTTTAAAAAACAAAATATGGTTAGTATAAATTTCGTTACATAAAATTAGGTATTTATTATTAAGTTCCAAATACTTTTTAAAAAAAAATAAAAAGAACTCCTGTTTGTGCCATTATTATTTTTTTTATGCATAAATATGAATTGGGTAATACCTATATTTACTAGCTAATCACTTAATTTATGATGAAACAACGTTATTATTCCTTGGATGTGTTTCGTGGGGCTACTGTGGCACTGATGATTATGGTAAACAATCCGGGGACATGGGCACATATGTTTGCACCGCTTAAACATGCAGCCTGGCATGGATGCTCCCCAACAGACCTGGTTTTCCCGTTTTTTCTATTCGCTGTAGGGAATGCGATGTCCTTTGTGATTCCTCGCTTGCAAGAAGCAGGTCCGGCAGTTTTCTGGAAAAAAGCGCTTAAGCGTACAGTGTTAATTTTTGCAATTGGTCTTTTTATTAACTGGTGGCCTTTTATTAAATGGGAGGGAGCTGAACTGGTTTTTAAACAATGGGTAGATCCCCATGATCCAAGTCGAGGTATTCGTATCCT
Source organism: Sphingobacterium sp. BIGb0165 (assembly GCF_024810095.1). Lineage (NCBI taxonomy): Bacteria > Pseudomonadati > Bacteroidota > Sphingobacteriia > Sphingobacteriales > Sphingobacteriaceae > Sphingobacterium > Sphingobacterium sp. BIGb0165. Next base: position 165,622 of record NZ_JANUEB010000009.1, read on the forward strand.
TGGGGTGTTGCAACGTATCGCCATCGCTTATTGTTTTGCTTCTATATTAGCTTATTATTTTAAAGAAAAAGCAATTATTTGGATTTCTGCTGGTATACTATTGCTTTACTGGGCTGTTTGTGCATTGGCTGGGGGAGCGGATCCATATAGCTTAGAAGGATGGTTTGGAACAAAGTACGATATCGCTATTTTAGGGGTGCCGCATATTTATAAAGGAGAAGGTGTTCCATTCGATCCAGAGGGATTGATGAGTACCTTGCCGGCAGTAGTTCAGGTTGTATTTGGCTATCTGGTGGGGGTGTTTATTAAAAAACAAGGGCAGGTGGACTGGCTCTGGTCTAAGGTGCCCGCTTCAAACGAACCTCATTTTAAGCTGTTGTCGGGGATGTTTGTGACTGGTTTTATCCTTGTTGTTTTGGCCTGGATCTGGGCGCTCGGCTTTCCGATCAATAAAAAAATCTGGACCAGTTCCTATGTGCTTTATACAACAGGACTTGCTACAATGACCATTGGTGGTATGATCTGGTTTATAGAGGTGCAGGGGGTCAAAAATAAATTAACTCAATTTTTTGATGTGTTTGGCAAAAACCCTTTATTTATATTTGTACTGAGCGGAATTTTACCTCGTTTTTTGGGGTTATTTCGGATCCCGGACGGACTGGCTGAAGATGGAACACAAAAATATATTGACTCTTTTGGCTGGTTTTATAAATATGTCTGTGCCCAAGTTCCAGGAATCCCTGAAGTTGGTTCTTTTGTCTATTCATTATGTTTTTTGACGCTAATGTGGGTAATCTGTTACTGGTTGGACAAGAAAAAAATATATATAAAAGTATAGTGAAAGCTAACAGGTTAGGATAATGTATTTGTTGATCCAAAAAAAAAGACTACCTTTGCAGGCAATTAATAAATTTTTTAACGCTTTAATATTATTCAAGAGATGTATTTAAGTAAAGAGTACAAAGCTGGAATCTTCGCAGAATTTGCTGGATCAGCTACTAACACTGGATCTACAGAAGGTCAAGTTGCTTTATTCACTAAGAGAATCGCTCACTTAACTGAGCATTTGAAAAAGAACAGAAAAGATTTCGGTACACAACGTGCCCTACAAATGTTGGTAGGTAAACGTCGTTCATTATTGGCTTATCTTTACAAAACTGATATTAACCGTTACCGTGCGATCATCAAAGGTCTAGGTCTACGTGATATCATCAAATAAGCTTTTGTACAAAGGTTTTTAGGAAAGCCATCCAAATTTTGGATGGCTTTCTTCGTTTCATTACCCCATTGTTTGTTTTTAACGATGGAAACAGTCCAGAAAGTTTGTGCAAGCTCTTTTTGAATCGCGGAGGTTTTTACTTTGGGAAAAGGTCATTTGGTAGCTCATATTGATTGATCCAGCAACAGCCGTTTGACGGGGATTCGGGCACTGTTCGGAGATTCTTCGTGAGCGCATTGAGATTGCTTCGGGACTGAGTCGGGACAACTTTGGGACTCGTTCGGCTGTTCTTCGACTGTTGTTTGCCTTATTGTTGGTGAATAACCGACGCGCTACCGAGTAGCTGTCGAACAAGAGGTGAAGCAATCCCGAAGCAGTGTCGACTCAGTCCCGAAGCGGGTACCTAGTGGATTCGAACACTGTTGGCATTTGAGGGGACTTAAGCGGACTTAAGGGGACTTGAAGGGACTTCGATATGCTTATTGTTCTGGGTGTAAGGATAATCGCTTGTCGCACCTTGGTCGTTTTGATGATTTAGCATTATGTTAATTGCATTAATCTTAATATTTTAATTTACCTTTGTGCTGAAATCTAACGTATTTAAAATATCGGTACGCTGCCAACAAGATGAAAAGCGTGTCAAAAACAAGATTAAATGAATTACAACGAAATTAAAACAACCATCGATATGGGTAATGGCACCCAAATCGAATTGTCTACAGGAAAATTAGCGAAACAAGCTGACGGTGCTGTAGTACTAAAACAAGGTGATACGATGTTGCTTGCAACTGTCGTTTCTGCCAAAGAAGCTAAATCTGGTGTTGATTTTTTACCACTTTCAGTAGATTATCAAGAGAAATATGCGGCTACTGGTCGTATCCCAGGTGGTTTCTTACGTCGTGAGGCTAGATTATCAGACTATGAAGTATTGATTTCTCGTTTGGTAGATCGTGCATTGCGTCCATTATTCCCTGAAAACTATCACGCAGATACACAAGTTGCCATCAGCTTAATCTCTGCTGATAAAGATATCATGCCTGACGCTTTAGCAGGTTTGGCAGCATCTGCTGCAATTGCAGTTTCTGATATTCCTTTTAACGGTCCTATCTCAGAAGTTCGTGTAGCGAAAATTGACGGTCAATTGGTCATCAATCCAAAATTATCTGAACTTGAAAATGCAACTTTAGAATTTATCGTTGCTGGTTCTGCTCAGGATATCGGTATGGTGGAAGGTGAAGCCAAAGAAATTTCAGAAGCTGAAATGGTTGAAGCAATTGCTTTTGCTCATGAGGCTATCAAAAAACAAGTTGCTGCACAGGTAGAATTGGCTAATTTGGTCGGTAAAACTGTGAAACGTACGTATAATCATGAGCCTGAAAATCTTGAATTGAGAGATTCTATTTTTGCTGCTACTTATGATAAAGTATACGCGATTGCAAAATCAGCTTCTGCGAAACATGACCGTTCTGAAAACTTTGCAAAAATTGCGGAGGAATACAGAGCAACAATGCCTGAAGAATTGGATGATGACACTGCATTCTTATTCAAAAAATATTTCCATGATGTTCAGTATGATGCTGTCCGTAATCTAGTTTTAGATGAAGGCATGCGTTTAGATGGTCGTAACGTACGTACTGTACGCCCGATCTGGTCTGAAGTGGATTACTTGCCAGCAGCACATGGTTCTGCTGTATTCACACGTGGTGAAACACAATCATTGACTTCGGTTACTTTAGGCGCTAAAGACGATGAGCAAATGATTGATGGTGCTTTTATCAACGGTTATAACAAATTTATCCTTCACTACAACTTCCCTGCATTTTCTACAGGTGAAGTAAGACCAAATAGAGGTCCTGGTCGTCGTGAAGTTGGTCATGGTAACTTGGCGATGCGTTCATTGAAACAAGTATTACCTGCAGATAATGAAAACCCATATACAATCCGTGTAGTTTCTGATATTTTGGAATCCAATGGTTCGTCTTCCATGGCGACAGTATGTGCCGGTACATTGGCTCTTTTGGATGCTGGTGTGAAGTTGAAAGCTCCTGTATCTGGAATCGCAATGGGATTGATCTCTGATGAGAAAACTGGTAAATATGCAATTTTATCGGATATCTTAGGCGATGAAGATCACTTAGGTGATATGGACTTTAAGGTAACTGGTACTGAAAAAGGTATCGTTGCTTGTCAGATGGACTTAAAAATCAATGGTTTGAAATGGGAAGTGTTGACACAGGCTTTGGATCAAGCGAAAGAAGCTCGTTTACACATCTTAGGTGAAATGAAGAAAACCATTTCTGCGCCACGTGAAGACTACAAACCACATGCACCTCGTATCGTTCAATTGTTGATCGATAAAGAATTTATCGGTGCTGTGATCGGCCCAGGTGGTAAGATCATCCAAGAAATGCAACGTGAGACTGGTGCAACAATCTCTATCGAAGAGGTTGATAACAAAGGTGTCGTTCAGGTGTTTGCAGACAATAAAGCTGCAATTGATGATGCTGTAGGTCGTATCAAAGCGATTGCTTCTAAACCTGAGATCGGTGAAACTTACGAAGGTAAAGTAAAATCAATTATGCCATTTGGTGCATTTGTTGAGATTATGCCAGGTAAAGATGGTTTATTGCACATCTCTGAAATTGACTGGAAACGTCTTGAAACAATGGACGGAATCTTCAAAGAAGGTGATAAAGTAACGGTTAAATTGTTGGATATTGACAAGCAAGGTAAGATGAAACTTTCACGTAAAGCTTTATTGCCTCGCCCTCCAAGAGAAGATAAGCCAAAACAAGATAACGCGAATGGCGAAGCTCCTGTAGCTGGTGCCGGTCAGGAATAAGCTTGTTCTTGAACTCATATAAAAAAGCCCGCTATTAGCGGGCTTTTTTGTGGACTTTATTTGATTAACTTATTGATATACTTTAAATTATGGTCCGAATATATTGTTTTCTCTTCTTATTGTTATTATATGGTCCTGTTGGGGCACAAGTATTAAAAAATACTGATACAGCCCGTATGTATAATGCAGTGGAAATTTTTCTTGTACCGAAGGGCGGTATGAATAATTTTAAGACCCATTGGCTAAACTATCTAAAAGAAGTTATGAGGGAAGGTCGGTTGGATAAAACGATATATGCTGATCATATATTTGAGATAATCGTCGCAAAAGAAGGGATACTATTGGGCGGGAAAAGTGATTCTAAAGATCCGGTTCTAATTGATTTTCTAAGAAAGCAAAAAAGATGGAGCCCAGGGATTCAATCCGGGCGCCCGATATGTTATCTTTTGAAACTCAAAGTTCCGAAAGAATTGTTTGATCAGGTAAAAATGGAAGAATTGATTGTTCGAGGGGATTTGTTCAAGCAGGAACTTCTTGGACCATAACCAAAAGAGGCTGTCATTTCGACAGCCTCTTTTAGTTTTTATAACATAATAACACCTTTTATCTTGGCGACTTCTTTGTAGAAGTAAATGACCTGATCTGCATCTTTTACATTCAGGTTGACCGTGATCGAGGTATATTTTCCTGTTTTGGAATCCTTGAAGTCAAACCGTGCATCAGTATCATCAAATACTTGTTGGATCTGGTTGAAATGATCTTGATCCTTTGGTAAGATGAACTTATAGGTATAGTCTTTTGGAAAGGTCTCCAAATCTTCTAATCTTTCTTTGAAGCTTTCATAGAAGTCTTTTGGATTCTCGCCACCATCAGGGATGTCTTGTATATTGATGTTTTTGTAATCTGCCATTTTTTGTTCTCCTTAAATTTATATAATAAGGTATTAACAAATATTAATCCATGAATGTTTTGCTGACAATTTTTCAGTTAATTATTGTCAACGCTTGTAGGTCTGTCCGCTTTATTTTTTCCGAAGTTTTTATTCGGCGTAGCGCTCATCTCAATTTCCATCTGACCACCCTGTAGCAATTGCGCATGTGTGATGAAAGTCTTGGTGTAAGGTTTTCCGTCCAATTTGATCGATTTGATGTATTGGTTTGCTTTACCTTGGTTTTTGACTGTTATCGCTAAAGTCTTACCATTTGGCAAATTGATATTGGCATGTTCCATCATCGGCGAACCAAATACGTAAACACCGCTCATGGCATTCAATGGATAGAATCCCATCGCCGAGAATACATACCATGCACTCATCTGACCGACGTCATCGTTACCACAAAGTCCTGCTGGTGTATTTGTATAGAAATCGGACATCGCCTTACGCGCTAATGCGGCACCTTTCCATGGCTGGCCTGCATAGGCATATAAGTATGGGATATGGTGGTTAGGCTCGTTACCTTGTGCATATTGGCCGATTAGCCCTGAGATATCCGGAGAAGCTTCTCCACCGAGATCCGAAGACATGGTTGTAAAGTAATCCAGTTTCTTTAAAAATTGCTGCTCGCCGCCAAAAAGATTGATCAAACCTGTCACGTCTTGTGGTACAAGCCAAGTATATTGCCATGCATTTCCTTCACAGTAATCATTTTCACGGTGCTTGGCCATTAATGGATCAAAAGGTCTACGGAAGTCGCCATTTGCTTTTCTACCAACGAAGTGACCTACTTCTTTATCAAAATATTGCTCATATAATTTATAGCGTTTTTTGAAATAAGCAGCATCTTCTGTCTTTCCTAATTTCTCGGCAATTTTATAAGCGCCAAAGTCGGCGATAGCATATTCCAATGCCCAAGCAACAGATTCATTCGGCATACTGTCGATAGGAATATAAGTCAGGTCGCGCGCAAATTTCAACCCATGGTCATTGCCCATAGCGGTTGTTTTGACGGCTTCCCATACCAAAGGATAATCCTTCTCGTCGATGATTCCTTTTAAGAAGGCATCTGCGATGACCGGAATGGCTGGCAAACCAACCATGGTATTGGTTTCGTTGCCCTGCAAATGCCACATCGGTAATTTCCCTTGTTGTTGATAGATTGCAAGCATGGTTTTGATAAAATCCTGATTGATTTTGCGGTCTTCAAGGATGGTCATCAATGGATGAAGCCCACGATAGGTATCCCATAGGGAGAATACGGTATGATTTACAAAATCTTGCTTTTCGTAAACCTGTTTATCCGTACCCAAATAATCACCGTTTGCATCGTTGAAAATTGTAGGGGCGAAGTAGGTGTGGTATAAAGCAGTATAGAAGATTGTTTTTGTATCCTTATCTGCTTCGAACTGGATTTTGTTTAAGGTTTTATTCCAACGTTGATCGGCTTCTTGCTTTACTTTCTCAAAATTCCAGCCTGGAATCTCCGCATTGATATTATTTAAGGCATTGGTAGAGCTGACTGGTGAAATACCGACTTTCAGTTCAATGTTCTTGTTTTTAGCTGCATCAAAGAAAAGCGCTGCTTTGATCGCTTGTCCTTTGAAGGTCGTTTGACCGAATTTTTCGTCTTTCCCATCAAAGAATCTAACCTTTTGGATAGGCTGCGAAGTTTTTATGGCAAAGTACAGTTTTTGGTCACTGGCCCAGCCTGTGGAGAAACGATAACCAACGAATGTAGAATCATTGATCTGTTTGATATAGGTATCGGTTGGTTTGTCCCAATTGATGTGATAACCTAGGTCAACCAAGATATGAGCATTGTCTGTTTTTTCGTATCGGTATTGATGGTAACCAACTCTTTCCGTTGCAGTGAGATTGGCCTGAACTTTATAGTCATCCAGATAGGCGCTATAAAATCCGGGCTTAGCGACTTCATTTTCTTTTTTGAATGACGAGCCATAGCCTGTATTCATTTTGTTGAATTCTGCAGGTGTCAATTGTAGCTTGCCATTCGCCGGAACGATCATAAGATCATTGAGGTCGCCAATGCCTGTTCCGCTCAGGTGGGTGTGGGTAAAACCCAGTATTTCTTGGCTTTTGTAATTGTAGCCGCTGCACCAATCCCAGCCGTTGAATTTGTCCCAGATCTGTGGAATTTGGGTTGGGCCAAGTTGTACTGCACCTAGAGGTACATTGGCTCCGACAAAGACGTGTCCGTGATCTGCTGATCCAATAAATGGATTGACATATTGTGTTAAATTTTGCTGAGCTTGAACGCAAAATGGTAAAATTAGCGTGCCCAACACTGTTGTGATGAGTTTATTTCCTGTCATAGGTTTTGTGTTCGGGTATTTGAAACTGCTTAAAATTAGTAAATAAAACCTTTTAGCGCAATTTTATTATTATTTTAGTAAATTGTCGTTAAATTTTTTACTTTAGTAATCTTCGAAATAAAAACTTAACAAACCTACTCTACATGAAGAAACGTATTCTGATCAGTGATATCGCAAAGGCGTTGGGAATATCTGTAACTACAGTATCCTTTATTTTGAATGACAAGGCAAAAGAGAAGCGTATCAGCGAGGCGTTGACCAAGCGCGTATTGGATTATGTCAAGAAAGTAGGTTATAAGCCAAATGAATTGGCGAAAAGTTTACGAACCGGAAAAACCAAGATTTTAGGGTTGATTATCGAAGACATCTCGAATCCATTTTTTGGTAATATCGCGCGTTTGATCGAGAGTAAAGTCTACGAGCAGGGATACCGCATTATTTACTGTAGTACCAACAATGATGTCGAGAAGGCGAAGGAACTGATCCAGATGTTTTACGATCGTCAGGTTGACGGTTTTATCATTACGCCTTCAGATGGTTTGGAGGATACTGTCAAACAATTGCAGCAAAGTAATATTCCTGTTGTACTTTTTGACCGCTACTTTCCGGATCTGGAGACAGACTATGTTGGCGCAGACAATTTTCAGGGTGCTTTTGATGCGACAAGCCATTTATGTCAACAGGCGTATAAGCGTATCGGCTTTGTTTCTTTATACTCGGATCAAACTCAGATGAAGGAGCGTTCGGAAGGATATCTGAAAGCAATGGATAATAATAAGCAGCAGAGTTTTATTCAGAAGGTGCAGATGGATGCATCGGATGACGAAGCAATGGAGTCACTCAAAGATTTTATTTGTGAAAATCGTTTGGATGCTGTTTTATTTTCGACCAATTATTTGGCGATTTCTGGATTAAAAGCTTCAAAGAAATATAATTTTGTCATGCCGGCAATGATCGCCTTCGATGATCATACTGTATTTAAATTACTGGAGCCGTCTATCACGGTTGTTTCTCAGCCGATCAAAGAGATAGCAGAAAATCTTATCAATATACTTTTGCTCCGTCTACAGGGCAAAATAAAAGCAACACGTAAGATGGTGTTGCCTTGTGAATTGAAAATTCGTGAGTCGACGAAAGCAAAGGTTACTTTGTAGTATCCGCTACGAATTTCATTGAAATAGAATTGACGCAATGGCGCGTGTTTTTTGCCGTGAAACCTTCGCCAAGAAAAACATGCCCCAAATGCGCACCACATTTAGTACACAGGATTTCTGTACGGCGTCCATCTGCATCCGTGATCCGCGTGATTGCTTCAGGGATCTCATCATCAAAGCTCGGCCAGCCACAACCAGATTCAAATTTTGATTCCGAACGGTAGAGTGGACTATCGCAACGTCGACAAATGTAAGTTCCTTTCACTTTGTTATCCAAAAGTGCACCCGTAAAAGGACGCTCCGTCCCTTTATGCACAATCACATATTCCTCTTCTTTGCTTAACGGGTTGTGTTTTTTATTCGTTTCCATTTTCGTAGTCTGTTTAATGTTCTGCTGACCCTCACAGGAATAGCCTATTAGGAACAAGCAGATACAGTAGCTATATAATAGCGTTTTCATACCTATAAAGTTACGAAATTAATATGGGAAAATGTTTTTTTAGCCCGGAATGATCTTGATATTCAGGTATTTTAAATTGTCATAGTAATGTCTTATATTTGATAGGCGTAGCGTGATGAAAAGTTAAGGTAATTGATGTACTTCGTTCACATAATAGGGATTTAATGTGGTTTAAACGCAATTGTTTAGAATGATTATAAATTGATATTAAAGGTCACAAAATTGTCAGCGATTTGTTAATAAATCATACTTTTGTGGCATTGTTAGGGGGGTAGTGGCTCCTTTAACCATGGGAGTTAATTTTTTACATTCACAAATAAATAGTATAAAGTGCTAAATATGAGAACTATCTCATCCGTTTTGGGAAGCCTTGCGAGGGTGGTGTCAACGAGTTTGATGCTATTATTTGCCGTTACGACGTTGCATGCGCAAGATGTCAAGGAAGGTGAAAAAATCTTCAAGTCTAAGTGTACATCCTGTCACGCCATTGACAGAAAAGTAGTTGGTCCTGCTTTGAAAGGAGTTCCAGATACTAAATCTGAAGAATGGTTGATTAAATGGATCCGTAACTCTCAAGCTTTAATTGCTACAGGTGATGCTGAGGCAGTTAAAATCTTCGAAGAGTACAACAAATCTGTGATGACCTCTTTTACCGATCTATCTGATGATCAGATTAAATCTGTAATTGCGTTTATCAAAGATGCCTCAGTAGAGAAGCCGAAAGATGCTGCTGCTGCTGGCGCTGCTGCAAAAGATGATAATGCATCAATGTTCATGATCTTGGGCTTGATCGCTGTTGTTGTTTTGGCGGTTGTTGTGATCGTGGTGTTGAACCGTGTGATCCGTACCTTAGAAAATGTAATTGCTAAGAATCAGGAAGTTATTGCAGCGCAACAAGAACCTGAAGACAATCAACGTTTTGTGAAGTTTGCGAAAGCATTCGTTAAAAACAAAAAATTGGTTGGATTTACCGTGTTGATGCTTGTTGCTTTATTGGCAGTAGGTGGTTGGAAGACCATGTGGAACGTAGGTGTTCACGAAGGCTACAAACCTGTTCAACCAATCAAGTTCTCACACCAAATCCACGCTGGTGTAAATAAAATTGAGTGTCAATACTGTCACGGTGGTGCATTTAAATCTAAAAATGCTTCTATTCCATCGGCTAACGTATGTATGAACTGTCACAATACGGTCACTGCGTCAGAGCATTATGATGGTGAGATTTCTCCGGAAATTGCTAAAATCTATCGTGCATTGGATTGGAATCCTGAGACGCGTACTTACGGTAACAATCCTAAGCCAATTCAATGGGTTCGTATCCACAACTTGCCTGATTTCGCTTACTTCAATCACTCACAACACGTTGTGGTAGCAGGAGTAGAATGTCAGACTTGTCACGGTCCGATCCAAAACATGGAAGAAGTATACCAATACTCTCCATTGACGATGAAATGGTGTGTTGATTGTCACAAAAAGACAGATATCAAATCAGATAATAAATATTATGAAGATTTGATCAAGGCACACGAAAGAATTAAGAAAGGTGAGAAAATGACTGCAGCCATGATCGGTGGTCTTGAGTGTGGTAAATGTCACTATTAATAATTATTTGAAATACGCAATCTTATATACAGCTTAAATGGATAGCAATAAAAAATATTGGAAAGGTTTGGAAGAGTTAAATCAAACTCCTGCTTTCGTTGAGGGAAGCAAGGGTGAGTTTGCCGAATCTATTCCTGTAGAAGATGTATTAAACGAAGCTGGCTTGAGTACTAAAACTCCTCGCCGTGACTTCTTGAAAGCATTAGGTTTTGGTTTGGGTGCTGTTTCTTTAGCGGCTTGTAACCGTACTCCTGTGCATAAGGCAGTTCCTTATTTGATTAAACCTGAAGAGGTAACTCCAGGTATCCCTAACTATTATACGTCGACATTCAATGGTCAAAGTATCTTAGTTAAAACTCGTGAAGGTCGTCCTATCAATGTTGAACCTAACCCTAATGCAATTGGTTTGAACCAAGGTTTGGATTCAACGACTGCTGCTTCGGTATTGGATTTATATGACGAATCTAAATTGAAGCAAGCGCAATTGAAAGGTCAAGATGTAGAGTGGTCTAAATTGGATGGGGAAGTTGTTAAAGCATTGACTGCTGCTGCATCTTCTGGCAAACAAATTACGATCGTTTCTAATACAGTAAACAGTCCTTCAACTTTGGCAGCTATCGCTGCTTTCGCAACGAAATTCCCTACAGCGAATCATGTACAATACGATGCTGTTTCTTACAGCGGTATTATCGAAGCAAATAAAGCTTCTTTTGGTAAAGCTGTAGTTCCTTCATACAATTTTGATAAAGCAAATGTAATCGTTTCAGTTGCTGCTGATTTCTTAGGAACTTGGTTAGCAGGTGAAGAGCATACACAACAATACGCTAAAAACCGTGACTACAAATCATTGAAAAATGGAAAAATGTCACGTCACGTGCAATTTGAGTCTGGTCTTTCGATGACTGGTACAAATGCTGATGCGCGTATTGCTATCAAACCTTCAGAAGAAGGTGCTACCTTGGTCGCTTTATATAATGCAATCACAGGTCAAACATTAGCTGGTGCGACTGCAAACAAAAAAGCACAAAAAGGTGTAGCGCTAGCGGCAAAAGAATTGGTGAACAGCAAAGGCGCTGCCCTGGTTGTTGCCGGTTCAAATGATGTGAATGTTCAGGTATTGGTCAATGCAATCAACGTTGCATTGGGCGCTTACGGTACAATCATTGATTTAGATAACTATTCTAAACAATACCAAGGTTCGGATTCTTCTTTCCAAGCTTTCTTAGCAGCTGCTAAAGGCGGTCAAGTGGGTGTAGCGTTCTTCTTGAACAGCAACCCTGTATATGACTACTTCAAAGCGGATGATGTAAAAGCGGCTTTGAAACAGATTCCTTTCACATTATCATTCGCACAACGTGCTGATGAGACTGCGTCGGAATTGACAGCGATTGCTCCTGCAAGTACTTTCTTGGAGTCTTGGGGTGATGCTAACCCGAAAGAAGGTTTGTACTCTATCGTTCAACCTACAATCAATCCTGTTTTCCAAACGCGTCAAGCTGAACAAAGCTTGTTGACTTGGGCAGGAAACACAACAGATATGTACAACTTCGTTAAGAACTTGTGGTCTACACAAATCTTAGCTGGTTCTACGAAAAACTGGGATGCTGTATTGCAAACTGGTTTTGAATATAAAGGCGCTAAAGCTGCAACTGCTCCTGCATTTACAGGAAATGCTGCTGCTGCCGCTACTGCAATCGAAGCTTCTAGCAAAGCAATCACTGGTGAGTTTGAATTGAAACTTTACGAGCCTTCTGCTCTTCGCGATGGTCGTTACGCAAACAATGCTTACTTACAGGAATTGCCTGATCCAGTATCTAAAGTAACTTGGGACAACTATGCTGCCCTAAATCCAAAAGATGCTGAAAAACTAGGCTTGGGTGAAGATGGTAAAGTGACTGTAAAAGCAAATGGTGTTGAATTGGAATTGCCTGTTGTACAACAACCAGGTCAAGCACAAGGAACTGTTTCAGTTGCTGTAGGTTACGGTCGTACTAAAGTTGGTAAAGCAGGTAATGAAGTTGGTAAAAACGCATTCCCATTTGCTTCTATCATCAACGGTACTGTTCAAGGTGTTGCAAAAGCAACTGTAGCGAAAGCTTCTGGAACTTACCAATTGGCACAAACACAAACACACCACACAATCGAAGGTCGTAACGTGATTCGTGAGACTACATTTGCGAAATATCTGAAAGATCCTAACTCTGAGGCAGGACGCTTTACAGATAATCACAAAACGTACGATTTGTGGAACAAATATGAGCAACCGGGTCACAAATGGGTGATGGCGATCGACTTGAACGCATGTACAGGTTGTGGTGCTTGTATCGTTGCTTGTAACGTAGAGAATAACATCCCTGTTGTAGGTCGTGATGAGGTTCGTCGTCGTCGTGAGATGCACTGGTTACGTATCGATCGTTACTATACAATCGAAGGTAAAGATCAAGATCTTACAAAAGAGAAAGAGATTGCGAAAGCTTCAGCTGAATTGGATTTCGAAGATATCACTGTTGTTCACCAACCAATGTTGTGTCAGCACTGTGGTCACGCACCTTGTGAAACTGTATGTCCGGTATTGGCTACAGTACACTCTTCAGAAGGTCTGAACCATATGGCTTACAACCGTTGTTTCGGTACACGTTACTGTGCAAACAACTGTCCGTTCAAAGTACGTCGTTTCAACTGGTTTGCATACTGGAATGATTCCCGTTTTGACAACTACTTGAACAATGAGTTTACACAATTGGTATTGAATCCAGATGTAGTAACTCGTTCACGTGGGGTAATGGAAAAATGTTCGATGTGTATCCAACGTATCCAAGGAGGTAAATTGAAAGCTAAGATTGAAAATCGCAAAGTTAAAGATGGCGATATCCAAATGGCTTGTCAACAAGCATGTTCGGCAAATGCAATTATTTTTGGTGATGCGAATGATCCAGAATCAGAAGTTTCCAAAGCATTACGCAATGAGCGTGTTTATTACGTACTTGAGGAAATCAATGTTCAACCGGGTATCGGTTATATGACAAAAGTTAGAAACACTTTTGAGGCGTAATCTTGTACAATATTTGAAATAAAAATACTATGTCATCGCATAACGAATCAATATTAAGAGAACCATTAATGACCGGTAAAGACATCACGTATGCAAAAATTACGGATGATATCTTACTACCGGTTGAAAATAAACCAAATAAAGCATGGTGGATTGGTTTTACCGTTGCTGTATTGGGTGCTTTATTATGGGTAGTTAGCGTTAGTTATACCTTTTGGACAGGTATCGGCGCTTGGGGTCTGAATAAAACTGTAGGCTGGGCTTGGGATATCACCGACTTCGTATGGTGGGTTGGTATCGGTCACGCTGGTACGTTGATTTCAGCTGTATTATTAATTTTCCGCCAGAACTGGCGTAACTCAATCAACCGTTCCGCAGAGGCGATGACGATCTTTGCGGTAATCTGTGCGGCTACATACGTCGTAGCTCACATGGGTCGTCCTTGGTTGGCATATTGGATTTTCCCTCTTCCAAATCAATTTGGATCACTTTGGGTAAACTTCAACTCTCCATTGGTATGGGATGCATTCGCGATCTCAACATACTTTACAGTATCCTTGGTATTCTGGTACTGTGGTTTGTTGCCGGATATCGCGACTATCCGTGACCGTGCTACTGGATTAAAACAAAAGATCTATTCTGTATTATCATTCGGTTGGAATGGTTCTGTGAAGACTTGGCAACGTTTTGAAATCGTGTCATTGATCTTGGCAGGTATTTCAACTCCACTGGTACTTTCTGTACACACAATCGTATCCATGGACTTTGCAACTTCGGTTATCCCTGGATGGCACACGACGATCTTCCCTCCATATTTCGTGGCAGGTGCGATCTTCTCAGGCTTTGCGATGGTACAGACCTTATTGTTGATCTTGCGTAAAGTAATGAACTTTGAGAACTACATCACAATGTTCCACATTGAGTCAATGAATATCATTATCATGACGACTGGTTCTATCGTAGGTGTGGCTTACTTAACAGAGTTGTTTATTGCAATGTACTCTCGTTCAGAATACGAAATGTATGCTTTCGAGAACCGTATGTTGGGTCCATACGCTTGGGCGTACTGGTCAATGATGACTTGTAACGTAATTTCTCCACAGTTATTCTGGTTCAAAAAAATCCGTACAAGTATTCCGATCTCATGGATTCTATCTATTGTGGTAAATATCGGTATGTGGTTTGAGCGTTTCGTAATTATCGTGACTTCATTGCACCGTGATTACTTGCCTTCATCTTGGGCAATGTTCTACCCAACTTGGACAGACGTAGGTATCTTTGTAGGTTCAATTGGATTATTCTTTACTTTATTCTTGTTGTTCTTACGTTTCTTGCCAGGTATCGCAATTGCCGAAGTTAAATTGTTGTTGAAATCATCGTCATTACAACACAAAACTAAATTGGCTCAAGAAGGTGCATTCCCTGCAGAGCAAGTTGAGTACTTCCAAGAATCATTGGAAAAATATGATTCAGTGACAGAAGAAGAGATTAAAGAATTATCAGTTAGAAAATAATCAGCAATGAGCAATACAAAATATATATTAGGTAGTTTTGCGGATCCGGATGACATGATGCATGGGATCGACAAATTGCAAGCAAACAATATAAGTATTTATGACTGCTTTACTCCGATGCCTATTCACGGCATCGAAGCGAAGTTAGGTGTAAGACCTTCTCGCTTGCCTATCGCAGCATTTTGCTTTGGAGCATTAGGAACGACATTAGGTTTTAGTTTGTTGTATTATACTATGGTATACGATTGGCCGATGAATGTCGGTGGTAAACCATCATTTGCAATGCCAAACTTTGTTCCAGTGACATTTGAGGTCACGATCTTATTGTGTGCTTTGGGAATGGTTGCTACATTTTTCTTCCGTAACCACTTGTTCCCGGGACGTACACCTCGTGTGATGGACCTAAGAGCAACAGATGACCGTTTCATCCTTGCAGTAGATGCCAAAGAAAATGCAGACCACGCTTTGATCGATAGCTTATTGAAAGAAGCGGGTGCTGTTGAAGTTAAGTACAATGATAGAAAATATGTTAGCTATGAATAAGAAGAATTTACTTGGAACTGTATGCGCAGCTGTAGCATTGACAGCACTTGTTTCTTCTTGTGGTGACAAAACGACTCGTAGTACAGGTTTGGAATTTTCCCGTAACATGTACGATCCGCTTGCTTTCAATCCGGATCAACCCAATGCGAATTTTGCTGATGGAAAGACAGCACAGGCACCTCCTAAAGGTACAGATCCAATTGGTTTCACTCGTTTTGAGTATGCCAATACATTAGAGGATTATGTACGTGCTGGTGCTGAGGTGAAAAATCCTTTGCTTGTTAATGCTGAAAACCTTGAAAAAGGTAAGGCTTTATTCACTACATACTGTTCAGTATGTCACGGAGTAGAAGGTAAAGGGGATGGACCTCTTACGAAAGATCGTAGTGTAACTGATTCTAGAGGTACTCGTCAATTAGAGAACTTTCCGCCGCCACCGTCTTATCACAGAACGGATAAAGCGAACTCTTCAAGAGGTGGTTTCATGGCTGACTTGACAGATGGTAAGATTTACCATACGATTTATTATGGACATAACTCCATGGGATCGCATGCATCTCAATTGTCTCCAGAAGAGAGATGGAAAGTTGTTATGTATGTTCACGAATTACAAAAGAAATAATCTAACATCAGATATATAAATGGGAACTCACAGTCATCATCACGATTATAATTTCAACGAGCGATACGAGTTTGCTGGCAAAGCTAAAATGTTCAGTATTATCGCTGTTGTACTAGGCGTAGCTGCTGTAGCTATGGGGTTGCTTTCGGGCGATCACGTTACTGTAGAGCGTACATACGCCAACTTGTTATTGATGGGTTATTACTTTACATGTGTGTGTGCAGCAGGAACATTCTTTGTTGCTTTGCAATATGTAACACAGTCTGCATGGTCTGCAGGTCTGGTACGTATACCTCAAGCTATGGCGGGTGTTCTACCAATTGCATCATTGATTTTATTGGTTATTGTAGGCTTAGGTTTGACTACACATAACTTGTATCACCACTGGCATGCAGATGGTCTTACTGACCCTAATAATGCAAATTACGACCCTATTATCGCAGGTAAATCTGCTTATTTAAATGTTCCTTTCTTCTTGATCCGTCAAGTTGTATTTATGGGACTATATAGCATTTTTGCCATTATTTTTGCGAAACTTTCTTATAAAGAGGATTTAGAAGGCGGTTTGGCTTCTTACAAGAAATCATTCAAATTGTCTGCAATCTTCTTGGTTATCTTCGGTTTTACTACACCAATCTGGTCTTTCGATACTATCATGTCCTTAGAGGCACACTGGTTTTCTACCATGTTTGGTTGGTACAACTTTGCAGCAATGTGGGTAAGTGGTATCTGTTGTATCACGATCATCGTTGTTGTATTGAAGAAAGCTGGTTATATGAACTGGGTAAACGAAAATCATTTACACGATTTGGGTAAATTGATGTTCGGTTTCTCAATCTTCTGGACTTACGTTTGGTTTGCACAATTCATGTTGATTTGGTATTCAAACATTCCTGAGGAAACAGTTTATTTCTACAAACGTTGGGAACCTGAATACAAACCTTGGTTTTGGTTGAGTATTATCATTAACTTTGTGGCACCATTGTTACTATTAGTGGATCGCGATGCTAAACGTAAACAAAATGTTATGTTGTTCGTAGCGATTCTATTGTTGGCAGGTCACTGGCTAGATTATTATATCATGATCATGCCTGGTACTGTTGCTGAACATAGAGGATTTGGTATCATTGAAATCGGAACTGCGCTTGGTTTCTTAGGTTTGTTTGTATTCTTAGTGATGAACAAATTGAGTAAACAAGCCTTGGTGCCTAAAAATCATCCTTTCTTGGATGAGAGTTTGCATCACCAAATATAGTTTCACTTTTAAAGGAAGGTTACGTAAAAACGTTATAAAAGAAATGAGCTTTAAATTAAATAATAGATTCAAATCCATCTCGGGTTTTGTGCTTGCACTAGGGCTGCTTTTTGCAAATCCTATTCTTGCAAGTCAACAAGATACAGTAGCATCTGATTCTGCTAAAGCGGCAACTACTGCGGTAGCTGCCCCTGCAGCAACGGATTCGGTTGCAAAAGATACAACAGCGGCGGCAGGTACTGCTGCTGTTGCATCTGCTAGCTCTACTACAGAAGCTGGCGCTGCTGCTCCTGCTGTTGAAGAAGTGAAGCAAATAGACCCTCAGGTTTATAAAAACTTCACATACTATGTGTTATTGTTCTTGGTTATTTGTACAATCGTTGCTGTTATTGGCAAGGTACTTTCGATCTACGAATTGACACGTAAAATGAACGGTAGATACAATCCATTTGCGAATAACACATTCCAATCGGCATTGTTGTTTATCTTCTTGGTTGTATTTCTTTACGGTGTTTACTGGTCATACGTACATTGGGGTGCTGCATATTGGAGATCTGCGGTAACTGAGCATGGTGAGCGTATTGATACCATGTTTATCATCACAACAGCAATTACAACATTTGTATTGGTTATTACACATATTTTGTTGATGACTTTTACATTTTTGTACCGTATGCGTGCAAAACGTCAGGCGTATTATTATCCGCATAACAATGCTATCGAGAAGCTTTGGACAATCGTTCCTGCTGTAGTTTTGACAGTATTGGTATTGTTTGGTTTCTTTACGTGGAGATCAATTACAAATGTTCCTGAGGATCTTCAAAAATCAGCATTGCAAATTGAGGTATTGGGTGAGCAGTTTCAATGGAATGTGCGTTACCCTGGTACAGACGGTGTTATTGGTAAACGTAATTACAAAATGACGACGCCAACAAATCCTTATGGTATCGATTTTAATGATAAAAATTCATGGGATGATATTCAAGGTTCTGAAATTTGGTTACCTGTAAACAAACCAGTTCGTTTCCATATCGTTTCAAAAGATATTATTCACTCTTTCTTTATTCCTGATTTCCGTGTTCAGATCAATGCGGTACCGGGAATGACCAACTACTTCCAATTCACACCTACTGTAACAACAGAAGAAATGCGTGATCGTTTGGGAGACTACAACTATGATTTTGTGATGTTATGTAACAAGATCTGTGGATCTGCTCACTGGAACATGCAAAAGAAAGTGGTTGTTGTAACTGAGGCACAATATAAAGAGTGGTTAGCTAAACAAAACAAATATTTTACTGAAGACCTACAAAAGGAATTCAGTGGTAAGACGGCTAACGTAAAAAAGGATAGCTTACAAGTTACAGCATCTTTGAACTAATTAAGAATTTTTGAATATAAAATCGAATATGTCAAGTACAGTAATATCGCATAGCGCTGAACATCACGATTCGCACGGACATCATCACGAGGAATCATTCATCAGAAAGTATATCTTTTCTGGTGACCACAAGATGATTGCCAAGCAATTCTTGATCACTGGTATCATCATGGCAGTTTTTGCGATGCTTTTATCAGTATTATTCCGTATCCAATTAGCATGGCCGGATAAAGAATTCCCTATATTAGAAGTATTCTTGGGCAAATGGGCTGAGGGTGGCCGTATTAAGCCGGAGTTTTTCCTTTCCTTGGTTACGATCCACGGTACTGTCATGGTATTCTTTGTGTTGACAGCAGGTCTATCGGGTACATTCAGTAACTTATTAATTCCATATCAAATCGGTGCGCGCGATATGGCGTCGCCTTTTATGAATATGTTATCCTACTGGTTGTTCTTCATTGCATCAGTAATCATGATCGCTTCTTTCTTTGTAGAGAGCGGACCTGCTTCTGCTGGTTGGACAATCTATCCACCATTATCAGCTGTACCAACAGCAATCGCTGGATCTGCGACAGGTATGACTTTATGGTTGGTCAGTATGGTTCTATTCGTCGCTTCTCAGTTGATCGGTGGTATCAACTACGTAAGTACGATTTTGAACATGCGTACAAAAGGTATGGATCTATGGAAAATGCCTTTGACAATCTGGGCGTTTTTCTTAACTGCGATCGTGGGTATGTTGTCATTCCCAGTATTGGTATCTGCAGTAGTTCTTTTGATTTTTGACCGTGCCGCTGGTACATCATTCTATTTGTCTGACTTGGTTGTACAAGGACAGATTTTACCTAACGAAGGTGGTTCTCCAATTTTGTTCCAGCACTTATTCTGGTTCTTGGGTCACCCTGAGGTATATATCGTAGTTATGCCTGCATTAGGTTTGACTTCTGAAGTTATTGCTACAAACTCACGTAAACCAATTTTCGGTTACCACGCCATGGTTTATTCTTTGATCGGTATTACAGTGTTGTCATTTATCGTATGGGGTCACCATATGTTTGTGACAGGTATGAATCCGTTCCTAGGTGGTGTATTTATGATTACAACGTTGATTATCGCTGTTCCTTCTGCTGTTAAGGCATTTAATTATCTAGCAACTTTGTGGAAAGGTAATATCCGTTTTACACCTGCAATGATGTTTGCTATCGGTTTGGTATCTTTCTTTATCTCCGGTGGTTTGACAGGATTGTTCTTGGGTAACGCGGCATTGGATATCAACTTGCACGATACGTATTTCGTTGTAGCCCACTTCCACTTGGTAATGGGATCTGCGTCCATCTTTGGTATGCTTTGTGGTGTTTACCACTGGTATCCAAAAATGTTTGGTCGTATGATGAACACGAAATTGGGTTATTTACACTTTTGGTTGACTTTCATCGGTGCTTACTTGGTATTCTTCCCAATGCACTTTATGGGTATTGATGGTGTGCCACGTCGTTATTATGCATTTACTGAGTTTGCTTTCATGGCAAAATGGGTTTCTGTGAATCAATTGGTTACTTGGGCTGCTATCGTTGCTGCTTTGGGACAGGTTGCATTTTTATGGAACTTCTTTTACTCGATCTTCTTCGGTAAGAAAGCACCACAAAACCCTTGGCAATCGAATACCTTGGAATGGACTACTCCGGTAGAACATATTCATGGTAACTGGCCAGGAGAAATTCCGGCAGTACACCGTTGGCCTTACGATTACAGTAAGCCAGGTCATGGTGAGGATTTCATTCCTCAAGATGTTCCTTTCTCTGAAACGATGAGCTCGAATTTGCCGCATGATTTTGAAGGAGATGAGGAAGCTGAGCGTATCCAAGCAGAATGGAATGCTCAAAATGGTAGAAAAGACTAATAAGATTTAGTGGAATAGAGTAGGGCTTGTACCTACTCTATTTTATACAAGTTTGTATTTTAAGAGGTAGGGGTAGTATTATGTTTCCAGCTGCTGAAAAGCGATTTATAAAGACCAATTTTGTTACGATTATCGTACTATTTATGGTCATTATTGCTGGGGGTGTTGTGCGGAGTACAGGTTCAGGCATGGGATGTCCAGATTGGCCTAAGTGTTTTAACCGTATTATTCCACCCACAGATATTTCCCAATTACCACAAGGATACGAACAACATTATATTGAAGGGAGAGCAAAGAAGAATGAACGTTTCGCCAAGATTGTAGAATTTTTTGGTGATAAGGAAATGGCTTACAAGCTTCGTACCGACAAAAGTATTTTGCAGCATGAGGAATTTAATGTTGCGAAGACTTGGACGGAGTATATCAATCGCTTGGTAGGAGTTATTTCTGGATTCTGTTTATTGTTTACTGCAATTTATTCCTTCACGTATATAAAATCAAAAAGTTCGATCGTTGTTTGGTCAGTGGTTAATCTTTTTGTTGTGGTCATTCAAGCCTGGTTAGGTTCGATCGTTGTATCAACCAATTTAATGCCTTGGATAATCACTGTACATATGCTCTTGGCGCTTGTAATTGTTTGTATTAGTATATATACATACTTTAAAGCGGTTACACTACGTGACAAGACCATATTGGTTAATCGTTCTTTAAGCGTATTAAAAGGTCTTGCGTTGATCTCCATTTTGTTGATGTTAACGCAGGTGATCGTCGGAACGGGTGTTCGGGAGGAAGTTGATCTATTGACTGGCTCCAACATTGCCCGTGCCGATTTTATAACAGCTATTGGCCAACAATTCGAAGTACATCGATGGTTGGCATATTGTTCTTTGATTTTAGTTATTGTATTATTCTTTTTGGTCCGCACAAGTTTCAATACGGGATCTAAGCAGTTTAAATTTGCTTTAATCGCATTGATCCTCGTGGGTATCCAAATGCTATCAGGAATTATCTTAGCTCGATTTGCAATACCTGCATTTGCGCAGACAACGCATCTGGTTGTTGGGACACTTTTATTTGGTGCTCAATTTTATCTGTTGCTGCTGTTAAATAAGCAAAGGCATTAATTTTGAAATTCGAGATGTTTATGTTAAAAACTATGTGTTTGAATACACTGGTAGTAGGAGGTCTCTTTTAATTATGAAAGAATTTATTTCAGATTTTAAAAAGCTAGTTAAGTTAAGACTTACGTTGACGGTGGTGTTCTCCGCGTCAATTGCTTTTCTGATAGGATCAAAACAACAAGGTGAAATTTTCTGGGTCAATTGGTTGTTGTTGACTGTGGGTGGTTTTCTGGTAACAGGTTCTGCCAATGGTTTTAATGAAATCATCGAGAAAGACCTGGATAAGTTGATGAAACGTACAGAGGATAGACCGCTTCCTTCTGGTCGGATGACAACCGGTCAAGCTTTGGTAATGAGTGTCTTTATGGGCATCTTGGGTACCTTGGTATTGGTCCGGTTAAATTTTGTCGCTGGCTTGCTGTCGGTTTTTTGTATCCTACTTTATGCATTCATCTATACACCTTTAAAAAGAAAATCACCAATAGCCGTTTTTGTAGGTGCATTTCCGGGCGCATTTCCACCATTAATTGGTTATTATGCGGCCTTTTCACAGGATGATCTGGCCTATTATAGTGGACATAACGAAGCCGCAATTATTATTATTCCCTTTGTTTTGTTCGCGATTCAGTTTTTATGGCAATTTCCGCATTTCTGGGCAATCGCTTGGGTTGTGGATGATGACTATAAATTGGCTGGTTTTAGGTTGTTACCAACTACAAAACGTGATAAGATTTCGGCCTTTATGGTATTCGTTACAGGATTGTTAATGATTCCTGCTGGATTTATACCTTATTATTTTGGCTTTGGTGGAATTTGGTTTACGATAGTGTCGGTCATTGGTGGATTGATGTTTGGTTATTATGGCTATTTGCTTTTTAAGAATTGTGATATTCCTTCGGCAAAGAAAGTTATGTTTACATCGTTCATCTATTTGCCTGTTACACAACTCGTATTATTGCTTAACTTTATTCCTTTGAAATAATGTTAGATATACAAGCACAGACTGACGAGAAGTTAGTACAGAGAAAAGCTCAGAAATTCAACCTTTGGTTGGGTATGTTGGGTATGTTCATGATGTTTGCTGCGTTATCCAGTGGTTTCATTGTATATACAGCGAGTGGCGTGGACAAAGGGATCAAGACTTTATTGCCAAATGCACTATTGTATAGTACAATTGTGATAGCTGTAAGTAGTCTTACGATGTTTTTAGCACATAAAGCTGCTAAAAATGGTGATTCTTCCAAACAAAAGGCATTGTTGATAGTCACTTTTGTTTTGGGAATCGTGTTTTTTGCGTTACAGGTACATGCTTGGAACGTATTAATCGAAAGAGGTGTTTATTTTGTGAATAACAATGCATCTCAGTCGTTTATTTACGTTTTTATTTGGATGCACTTGGCACATATTATTGCGGGTTTGATCGTTTTGATTGGCGCGATTATAGGGGTTAACAAACTTCCTAAGGACGGCAATCTTTTCCGCATGGATCTTGCCAGTATTTTTTGGCATTTTCTCGATCTTTTATGGATTTATATATATGTTTTCTTACTTTTGAATCAATAATAGTAAACAATGAGTACAACAGTATCGCAATTGGATAAGGTAAAAACTGGTCCATGGAATGGTGGAAAATCACCTTGGAACTTAGAGTATGGAAAAATCATGATGTGGTTTTTCTTGGTAGGGGATGCCTTCACATTTTCTGCATTTTTGGTTTATTACGGCGCGCAACGCTTTTCTCACCCAACATGGCCTGATCCTGATAAGATTTTCCAATCTATCCCGGGTATTGCTGACCATGGTCAACCTTTGGTATTCGTTGGTTTGATGACGTTTATTTTGATTATGTCTTCGGTAACGATGGTTTTGGCTGTTGAAGCTGGTCACCGTAATCAAAAGAATGAAGTCGTTAAATGGATGCTTTGGACGATTTTGGGTGGTATCTGTTTCGTAGGCTGTCAGGCTATCGAGTGGACCCACTTACACCACATGGGATTCTGGTTTGGTAAAAATCCAGCGACTGGTTTAGAAGGTGATGCAATTAAGACGGCATTGTTGCCTTACTTTACACACGATATTTCCTATACTTCGGCGTTGCAATTTGCAAACTTGTTCTTTACGATTACAGGTTTCCATGGTTTCCACGTTACGGTTGGTATTATTTTAAACATTATCATTCTTTTCATGACGTTAAATAATACATTCGAAAATCGTGGTTCTTACTTAATGATTGAAAAAGTAGGTTTATATTGGCACTTTGTGGATTTGGTGTGGGTATTCGTATTTACATTCTTCTACTTAATCTAATCACTGAATTAATAATTTTAGATCGCTATGTCACAATATCAAGATAATATCGCTCACGGAGAGCATGCTCACGAAGGTGGGATGGATAAGAAAGCCATCTGGAGAGTATTTGGCGTACTTTTGGCGCTTACTTGTCTAGAGTTCTTAATTGCATTAGGTTTTGTTCACCACTGGCAAATTTTGGCCAAAGGTGCATTGGTAAATACTATTTATATCGTTTTAACTTTGGTTAAAGCATATTATATCGTTGCATTCTTTATGCACTTGAAATTTGAAAAATCGAGTTTCATCGTTACCGTAGCAATAGTCTTTATTTTTATTATTTATTTTATCGTCCTGATGTTAGTTGAGGGAGGTTTCTTGGCTGGTGCTTTTCAAGAGCATCAATTGTTTCCAAATAAATAGATAAAGTGAATAATGGATAATAATACTGGACAAAAGAAAGGTATTAAAACTATATTGATCCTGGCAGTAATTCTTTTATTGCCAGGATTTTTATATTTTATACTAAATAAAAGCGGTTCCAATAACTACGTTTCCTTACCTATTTTTGGGAAGAAGGAAGTTCCCGGAACAACGCACCGTAAATGGGGACGGGATATCCCTGATACGATTTATCATACTGTGCCTTCGGTCAATTTTGTTAATTACGATCGGAAGCCTGTACATTTATTGGACAATGATACGACACTTTCGGTCGTTCACCTGATGTATTCGCGGGATGTATCGCTATCAAGAACGATGATTAAAAGATTGGATCAGATCGCCAATCGTTTTATTCATAACAAAAAGGTAAAGCTCTATTCCATTACAGTTGATACCACATACGATACACCAGAGGTACTTGCGAAATATGCTAAAGTTTACAAACCCTGGACTAAATCTTGGTTTTTTGTGACAGATCCTTCTGTTGATATCTTTAAATTTGCCAAAGAGAGTTTATTGCAGGATGCTATCGCGAGTAACGACAAAACAAAACCTTTTATCATCGGATCCAACTATCTTTTGCTTGACACAAAGGGACGGATCAGAGGTATTTATGATATCAATGTCAAGACGGATATTGATCGACTGGAGGATGAAATTAAGTTATTGTTGGTGGAGGAGATCCGAAATCATCCCGCTACGATAGAACAAAAGAGATAGTTAGAAACATGGAAGAGAGTCTTATCAAAGAGAAAAAATACAGTAAGTGGATTTGGGTGCTTTCTGTTGTGATACCAGTTGTCGTGGCCGTATTGTTTACAGTCAATCTACAAAAATTAGGTTATGATGTGAAGCCATTGACTTTTTTACCGCCTATTTATGCGACGATCAATGGTGTTACTGCGATTTTGTTGTTTTGGGCTGTAGCTGCAATAAAGAAGGGAAATAAAGCACTGCATGAACGTTTGATCAAATGTTGTATTGCCTGTTCCTTGGCTTTTTTGGCGATGTATGTGGCTTATCACATGACGTCTATTGAAACAAAATATGGCGGCGAGGGAATTTTGAGACCAATCTATTTCTTTATATTGATCACGCATATTCTATTGTCTATTATAATCATACCGTTTGTTCTTTTTACTTTTGTAAGAGGTATTTCGGGATCTTATGCGCGACATAAAAAGTTGGCACGGATTACTTACCCCATGTGGCTTTATGTCGCCGTGACAGGTGTCATTGTTTATTTGATGATTTCACCCTATTATATAGGTTAATTTAACAAAGGAAAGGAGTGTACTTATGAAACGTATTTGGATTTATCAGGCTGACCGTATACTTTCGGTTGAAGAAGGAGCGCAAATTTCGGTGGAACTAGCCGCTTTTGCTGAGCAGTGGAAGGTTCATGGAAAGCCATTGTCTGCTTCTGCTGAGCTTCGTGATCATCTTTTTATTATCCTAAAGGTTGATGAGGATATTGCTGCTGCTTCAGGTTGCTCTGTAGATAGCTCTGTTCGTTTTCTGAAAGGGATAGAAGAAAAGTACCGGGTACAACTCTTCGATCGTATGCAATTTGCGTATAAATCGACGAGCGGTGTCGCGGTAGTCAACCGTTCAGGTTTTGAAAGGTTATTGGCGGCAGGTGAAATAGATGATAACACGCTTGTGTTTGATAATACAATTACTTACGAGCACCAATTGGATAATGCTTGGGTGGTTCCTTTTAAGGAAAGCTGGCACAAAAGATTATTTGCATAACGAAAATAACATGTATAAAAAACGCCATTTCATCAATGGCGTTTTTTTTATGTTTTTACGAGATAGCAATGAACGGGAAGTGATCTGTATTCCATTTGCTGTGCCGAATCACTGAAATCTCCATATTTAACGTTAAGATCCAATAGGGGTGTTACTATTCCGGAATAGTGTAATGATGTAAATATTTGGCGATCGCATTCGCCCTTCTGTTGACATAAGCAGAAGGATTACGGGCATCCCATTCGCGGGGATTTGGCAAGATCGCAATAATCAGTGCCGCCTGTTTTTTGGAAAGATTGCTTCCTGTTTTGCTAAAGTAATATTCTGCAGCTGCATCTGCTCCATAAACTCCCTGTCCCATTTCAATGACATTAAGATAGACTTCAAGAATACGTTTTTTACTCCAAAATGTTTCAATTAAAACGGTAAAGTAAGTCTCGAAACCTTTTCTTAACCAGGAGCGGCCTGGCCATAGAAAGACGTTCTTAGCGACCTGTTGACTGATTGTGCTTCCGCCACGCAGTTTTTTACCCTGTGCATTTTTCTTAATGGCATTTTGAATACCTTTGAGGTCAAAACCCCAATGCGTCATAAAATGGGCATCTTCCCCAGCAATGGCCGCTAGTTTTAAATTGTCCGAAAGTTCATCGTAACTCAACCAGTTTTTTTCTAATTTAAACCCCTTTCCCTGTTCCTTGAGTTCAAAACCTCGTTGAATCATTAACCAGGTAATGGGGGGATTAATGAATCTTAAGCTAATTACCCAAAAAAGACTAATGCCGATAAAATAAAGAACTATCCTGCTTATGATGCGGAGAATGGGGGATTTGATAGACTTCAACGGATTGAAGGAAACTTCTTTAAAGGTATTTTTTTGTTTGCTGGCTGTATTTTGCTTACCAGATCTTTTGATGGCCATGACTGAATTTTTTCGGATACAAACTTAGTGTATATTCTTGTTTAATGGAAATGATTTTATAGAGAAGTTGTGGGTATTGTTTGTCAAAGCGACGATATTATCCTATTTTTACGCTTCACAAATTTGATTTTAGAAGTTGGCAAAAGAAAAGAAAGTAACTCCGTTAATGCAGCAGTATAATGCGATCAAGATCAAGTATCCTGGGGCGTTATTGTTGTTCCGTGTTGGCGATTTTTACGAGACATTTGGTGAGGATGCGATCAAGGCGGCTCAGATTTTGGGTATCGTTTTGACCAAGAGAGGGAATGGTTCGGAATCAGAAACAGCTTTAGCGGGGTTTCCGCATCACTCATTGGAGACTTATCTCCCTAAATTGGTGCGTGCAGGTCAACGGGTAGCAATCTGTGATCAGCTGGAGGATCCCAAAACAACCAAGACGATCGTTAAACGCGGTGTCACCGAATTGGTTACTCCGGGTGTCTCTTACAATGATAATATTGTTCAACAGAAATCGAATAACTATCTCGCTTCTATTTTTACGGATAAGGATAAGATCGGTATTGCTTTTTTGGATATTTCGACGGGTGAATTTCTGGTTGCTCAGGGAAGTACATCTTATATTGATAAATTACTTCAGGGCTTCAAACCTACTGAGATCATTTTGCCAAAGAAACAGAGCAAGGATTTTATCGAGCAATTCGGCGCGCATTATTATACTTATTTTTTGGATGAGTGGCCTTATACCGGAGATTATGCTACCGAAGCGTTGCTAAAGCACTTTGAAGTCGCTTCGCTGAAAGGCTTTGGTGTGGACCGGATGCCGGCTGGCATCGTTGCTGCTGGGGTTGCGCTGCATTACCTCAATGAGACGGAGCACCGTAATCTACAACATATCTCTACGCTTTCGCGGATCGAAGAAGACCGGTTTATGTGGCTCGATCGATTTACAATCCGTAATCTGGAACTGATCGGTTCCATGAATGAAAATGCAGTTACGCTATCGGATGTCCTCGATCATACAGCCAGTCCAATGGGTGCACGGCTACTCAAGCGTTGGATTGTAATGCCATTGAAAGATAAAAAGGGTATCCAGGAACGTTTGGATGTTGTGGATTTCTTTTTTAACGACCGTGAACTTCGGGACGATCTGATCAGCCAGATCAAGCAAGTTGGTGACTTGGAACGGTTGATATCAAAAATCGGACTCCAAAAGGCCAATCCCAGAGAGATCGTACAATTGAAACGCGCTTTGCATGCTATAGAAAAGCTCAAGGAATTGACCGACCGTAAGGACGCGCAGTCTTTGGCCCTGATATCTGATCAATTGGACGCCTGCGTGGCGATTCGTGAACGGATTGAACAGCAATTGCAGGCAGAACCTCCAGTGGCAATCAATAAAGGTAGCGTAATCGCTGCGGGAGTTGATGCTGAACTGGATCGTCTTCGAAAGATTTCTTTTGGTGGTAAAGATTATTTGCTGGAAATCCAAAAGAGGGAATCTGAATTGACGGGTATCCCATCTTTAAAAATAGCATTTAACAATGTCTTTGGTTATTATCTTGAGGTAACCAATACGCATAAAGACAAGGTTCCAACAACGTGGATACGTAAGCAGACTTTGGTGAATGCCGAACGATATATCACAGAGGAACTCAAAGAATACGAAGAGCAGATTCTTGGGGCGGAGGAAAAGATCCAGGCTTTGGAAAATAGATTGTATGCCGAGCTATTGGTTGCGATTGCAGAATATATCAAGCCGGTTCAGCTAAATGCACAACTTATTGCCAAGTTGGATGTCTTGCTCAACTTTGCCATCGTCGCCGAGAAAAACTACTATGTTAAACCGGTAATTAGCGATAGCAAGATTTTGGATATCAAGGGCGGACGTCATCCTGTTATCGAAAAGAATCTACCCATAGGGGAGGACTATATTACCAACGATACTTATCTTGATCCGAAAGCACAGCAGATTATTATTATTACTGGTCCCAATATGGCTGGTAAATCGGCCCTGCTCCGTCAGACTGGCTTGATCGTATTGATGGCGCAGATCGGTTGTTTTGTACCAGCCAAGGAAGCTAAAATAGGTTTAGTGGATAAGATATTCACCCGTGTAGGGGCCTCAGATAACCTTTCTTCCGGTGAATCTACATTTATGGTGGAGATGAACGAAACAGCCAGTATCATGAACAATCTGTCTGATCGTAGTTTGATCCTTTTGGACGAAATTGGACGTGGAACAAGTACCTATGATGGAATTTCAATCGCTTGGGCGATAGCGGAATATTTACATAATCATCCTGCCGCTAAAGCGAAGACCCTCTTTGCGACACACTACCATGAATTGAATGAGCTGTCAACTTCGCTTGACCGTATCAAAAATTATAATGTAACCGTAAAGGAGGTCAATAATAAAGTGATCTTTTTGCGTAAACTGGTACCAGGGGGATCCGAGCATAGTTTTGGTATCCATGTTGCCAAGCTGGCGGGGATGCCGCCAAAGTTGTTGAACCGTGCCAATCAGATTTTAAAACGATTGGAACAGGAGCGTACTGGTGGGGAGCAGATCAAAGATAGTATGCGTAAGATTCAGAAACAGGCTTACCAATTGCAGATGTTCTCTATTGATGATCCTGTTTTAAATAAAATTCGCGATATGTTGAATAACCTCGATGTTAACTCACTGACTCCTGTGGAAGCATTGATGAAGCTGGATGAAATCCAGCGTTTGTTAAAAAATTAACGAGTGATATAGCCGCTCGAGAAAATACCATTCATTTAGCTAGAACAATGGTTCTAGCTAAATGAATGGTATTTTTTTGTCTGTTTTTTATTGATCCGTATTTTTTCTTTAAGGTATCAATAAGCTCGCGGCGCTCCATTTATTTGTCAGAAAGAACTTTCATTCAATTTTCATTGCTGTTGGTACCTGTGAGAGCATAAAAGTTTTATTTTAAACTAAAATCGGAAAAAGACTTCTACACTCCCATAGTTTGATTGTATCAGTGTCAGGACCTTGCTACTCGCGTCATAAGGTGCATAGTGATAACCAAGTTCAATACCGACATATTTCTTATTCTTCATCTGAAAAAGAGAAGCAAAACCTAATCCCAAGTGTACATTATTAATGGTTACCATGCGATCGTTGTAACCTCCCTCATAATAGTATCCGTCTGGGTCATAATATCCGTCTGAATAGATACTTTCCGTAATACCAGTATCTGTAATATCTATTCCTATTATTCCTTTGGGAATCAGAATACATTTTTCATTATCAAAAATTTTGTATCCTACAGCACCACCTATAAATCCAGTTGCGGATGAATTGACTGTAACATTGGATCCTTCATAATTATAGTCGATATTTCTATCATTTGAATTGATCCGTACTTTAAAACCGCCCTCGAAGATAAATTTACGTTCCAGTGAGCTCATCAACATAAACCCAAAGGTGACATTGCTGCCAAAGATCTTATTCGAACCACCTAGGGGACTCATTACACCCACCAAAGGGACATAACCTAATTTGGATTTGCTTCTGTTTCCATAGGTTTTAGGAGGGGTAAGAGGTCTTTCAGCATCTTGGGTATAATCTTGATCTGCTTGCCCATTCTCCGGAGTGTCCGTGTCAGCAAATAGGTGAAGAATATCTCTTTCATCATTATTGAGTGTATAATTGCCTGATGATAAAAGTGCCTTGGCTCTGATCTTGATTAAATTATCCAAGGGATGTCGCAAGGGGTAGAAATTGTACTTTTCTTTATTCTGTTCATACTGAGACGCAAAGTCATCTCGGTCGGCCGCATCTAAGCGTTGAACAAATGTCTTATCCAACTGATTGTTGATATAACGTTCAATTTCAGTGGAACTATTCTTTTTTTCGATAATGAGCAGAAGAATCCGCAAACGTTGGCCAAATTCTGTTACACCGCAACTGGCTTGTAGTGTATTTAATAATGGTTCGATTTTGTCAAATTCGTTGCTGTTCAGTGAATTTGTTAGGAAGGGGAGGATTTCTGCGCTGTGTTTTTCACATGTTTCCTGTGCCCATACCTTTTGTGTCGCAGGGAAACAGATTAATAGGAATACTGCAAAAATGAACTGACGGATCATCATGGCTTACGGATTTATCAGAGACTAAATTAACAAATTAATTGTATGATACCTTCGTTATTTTGTGGCAAACATTCCAAAAGTTTTATCTTTGGCTCATGGCGTCAATATTTCGATTTAAACAATTTGAAGTTGATCAATCCAATTGTGCGATGAAGATCAATACAGACGGGGTATTGCTGGCATCATTGGTTGATACAAGCGATGCGCAGCGTGTTTTGGATGTGGGTACCGGTACTGGTGTGATTGCGCTCATGTTGGCTCAACGCTTGATCGATAGCCAGATAGAGGCTGTGGAAATAGATGCGTTGGCCGCAGAGATGGCGAGCAGAAACTTCAGTAATTCGATTTTTCAGAACCGTCTTGTATTGCATGCCATGTCATTTCAACAATTGCAAACAGGCGAGCACTACGATCTGATTGTATCGAATCCTCCTTTTTATACAGATTCGTTACATAATCCAGATGCGCGGAAAAAATTGGCCCGGCACAGTGATCTGGACTTTTTCCGTGAATTGCTACACTTCGCGTCGTTGCATTTAACTTCCGTGGGTAGACTCGTTTTGATTCTCCCTACCCAACTTGCAGAAACCCTAACCGCACTGGCGATTGATCATGGATTGCATTGTACTGCTGAAATTCAGATAAGATCATTTGATGGGGATCCTGTTATTCGAAAGATTGTGACCTTCGGGTGTATGCAAACAACAACGATTGATCAAGCTGAATTTGTCATTTATCAATCTAAGGGTGTTTACTCGGAATCTTATAAGAATGCCTTGGCGCCTTATTTTTTAGCTTTCTAAACTATGACAAAAATTGGACTTCTTTCGGATACACATTCTTATTTAGATGAATCTGTATTCAAGTACTTTGCTGATTGTGATGAAATTTGGCATGCAGGGGATTTTGGCGATGCTGATGTAGCGGACCAATTGGAAGCTTTTAAGCCATTACGTGGGGTTTATGGAAACATAGATGGAAGAGATCTGCGGTTACGTTTTCCCGAAGATTTGCGATTTACCTGTGAGGAGGTGGAAGTTTTTATGACCCATATTGGTGGTTACCCTGGTAAGTATGCAGCACGGATAAAGGCCGAGTTAATGGCAAATCCACCTAAGTTGTTTATCACAGGACATTCCCATATTCTCAAAGTTGTGTTTGACCCGAAAATCAGTTGTCTTCATCTCAATCCCGGAGCTGCAGGAAAACATGGTTGGCATAAAGTAAGAACACTCATGCGCTTTGATATCAATAAAGATAAGATCGAAAACCTAGAAGTTATTGAACTCAATGAGAGATAGCCAATAAAAGAGCTATTTACCAACTTCTATAGATTAGATTTTATTTACCAGAAAAATTGCTGCCGCTAGCCCAATGCAGAAATCTGTAAGCATATCGATTACATAGTCAATTGAAGGTCCTGTAGATATTGCTGCAAAACTGTGGCATGTGTGTGTATTTTGTTGTTAGCTGCATACAGCAATGTAGTGACGGTTTGTTGCCTATGTGCTTCCATCCATTTTTTTCCAAAGTTCTGCTGATCGAGTTCTTCTCTATATTTTTTTGCAAAATCATCCCATAGATCTGGGTTTTGGTGAAACCAGATACGGAGCTCTGAGGAGGGGGATAGGTCTTTATTCCATTCTGACAAACTTGCTTTTTCTTTGGTCATTCCACGTGGCCAAAGCCTGTCAATAAGCATACGATAACCATCATCGGGTGACGATAGATCGTAAATTCTTTTTATAACGATCTTCATGGGGTTGCTTTTTATAGATTATATTACACAATGGATTACAATACTATAAATATATGATTTTAAGTGAAAAGCGGAAGCCGTTTTATGTTGTGTCCTTTCTTGATGGTAATCAATCTTCGGGCACAGTAGTCATAGGACAGTGTATCTTTGATTGCTTATAAGGAATCACGTACTTCCAGAAGAAAGCTTTTTAATCGTTCTAAAGAGTCCACTACACGTTGATTTTCTTTTGCTTCGGATTTATTGTCACGGAGATAGTCTCTAGCACCTTGCAGGGTATATCCTTTTTCTTTTACTAGGTTGAAGATGATTTTGAGGTTTGCGATATCTTCTTGCGTAAAGAGACGGTTGCCTTTTTTATTTTTCTTGGGTTGAAGAATATCAAATTCACGCTCATAAAAACGTATCTGGGATGCATTTACATCAAACATCTCTGTCACTTCTCCCATTGTATAATACAATTTATTTATTTCACGCTCTTTGTATGGCATATCTTCGCAATTAATCTATAGCAAACTTAATAAAAATTCCAGTTCAAAAAGAAATTTTGCGATCTCTTATTTTAGTTCAGGAGGAAATAGAGCTATGAAAATGAGCCGGTAATAGCGAATTGATGTCTGATTCCGAACAGATTTTTAAAAGCGATGAATTTCCGCTTTGTAGCTTATCGCAGGGGCTGTAGACCTTGAGTCTATGATGTTGCTATTTGTACACGATGGTTTGCATTGTAAATGAAGGCTAAATTAGTTAAGTTTGGATAGGTATGAAGCCTATTTTGATCGATCGTATGATTATAGTTAGTAAGTTTTGGACAAATTTATTCTCTTTTGGTAAAGCTAATGCGATTACTATCTTTCCTATTATATTTCTAAAATATGGCTTTTTTAAAGATAATAGGGCATTAATCCGTCATGAACGCATCCATTTGCGCCAAGCATTGGAATTGGGGGTTGTGTTTTTCTATCTTTGGTATTTGTGTGAATTTGCCATCCGTTTTGTTCGCTTGCGCGATTTTGATAAGGCCTATCTCCATATTTCTTTCGAGCGAGAAGCTTATCGTCACGAAGATGATCCCGATTACTTGTCAAAAAGGAAGATCTGGGCATTTTGGCATCACTTATAAATATTGTGGATCTGGAAATAATTATAGCATAAAAAAGCTCTTAAAATATATTTTAAGAGCTTTTTTATATTTAGCTTTCCTTTTGTCCGTTTTATCCGACCAATTTGAGATAAGTAGCTACTTTGTCTTTTAATTGTCTACGGTCAACTATGAAGTCCAAAAATCCATGTTCAAGGACAAACTCGGATGTTTGGAATCCTTTTGGAAGATCTTTTTTGATTGTTTCTTTAATAACACGAGGGCCAGCAAATCCGATCAACGCGCCCGGTTCAGCAATATTGACATCGCCTAGCATAGCATAGGATGCTGTAACTCCGCCGGTTGTTGGATCCGTCAATAGACAAACATAAGGAAGTCCTGCTTGCGCCAATAAAGCTAATTTAGCTGAAGTTTTTGCCATTTGCATCAAAGAGAATGCAGCTTCCATCATACGCGCACCACCTGATTTTGAGATCAACATAAATGGAATTTTATGTTCAATACAGTAATCAATTGAACGTGCAATTTTTTCTCCTACAACAGATCCCATTGATCCACCAATGAAGCTAAAGTCCATACAAGCGATCACGATGTCTTTGCCATTCATTTTTCCGTGACCTGAGCGTATTGCATCTTTCAGACCTGTTTTTGCCTGACTTTCTTTTAAGCGTTCAGGATATGGTTTTGAATCGAAGAATTCCAGTGGATCACCAGAATTTAGATTAGGGAATAGTTCAGTAAATTCGTTATTGTCAAATAAAATTGAAAAATATTCTTTGGAGCCAATTCTTAAATGATGGTCACAATATTGACAAACATAGTCGTTTTCTACTTGTTCAAGATGCAACAACGGCTTTTTACAAGTGGGACACTTGTTCCACATGCCATCTGGTGCTTCTTTTTTATTAGCGGTAGCTGTGCTAATACCAGCTTTTTCTCTTTTAAACCAACTCATACGATAGTTCTTATTCGATTACAAACTTAGATAAAAATGCTTTTATATACAATTATAATTGCGTTGAATGTAAGTGGCAGTAAATCAGTGTATTTGTCTAGAAAGCTTCCTTGTTAGTATTCCGATGTATAATAATAGACCAGATTAGAATGCAAATTGTTTTGTTAAAAAAGGAGCTGAAGTAAGGTTAAGCAGGAGGGTTGAACCAAAAATTTGGGCACAAAAAAAGGGTAAGCTACTCCTATCGCACCGCTCAACCAAATACCCTTGCTTTGTTCCCAACCTGGGGGAGTCAATGGGAGCTGGTCGTAGAAGACTTACCCGCCACAAAAGTAGAAAAAAAAATAGTTTTAGGAAAGAAAAAATGCCTTTTTATTCTAGGGTGCTGATTCTCATTAGAATAAATTGTTCGGAGGGCCATCTTGCCGGTACAAATAATCCATTAAGATGACCATAAAGTATTTTTTTAACGCACTACATCTTCTTTCTGTCGTACTCGCCCAACAAAGAATAGTACCCAAACAGACCTAAACCCAGGGAGATGATCGGCGTTAAGATACAGAGTATAATGATACCAAAGACCAGATCCTCTTGGTGCCCTGTTGAAATTTTGGGTAATGCCAGTTCAAAAATGGAAAAGTATGCGGTGTATATGGCCAAAAGGATCCATACAATACCGAGAAGCTTTTTTAGATTATTCATGGTTTGGAGGTGTTGATTTGTTGTTGATATACAGACTGCCAATGATAAAGCAGACAGCGGCTATAATGATGGGATATCCTAATCCCGCTAAATAGAATTGTGGGGTATTGGAAGCTTCAGCATTTGTGGTGAGGTAAGTGGAAACTGCAGGTAGGAGCCCTCCGAATATACCATTACCGACGTGGTAGGGCAAAGACATGGACGTATATCTGATTTTTACGGGAAATAGTTCGACCAAAAATGCCGCAATGGGGCCATATACCATCGTAATATAGATCACTTGAATAAATATAAGGGCAACGAGTAGGATATAATTTTTACCGGCCAAATGGGTGGTTGTTTTAATCGTTTCTTTTCCTTTAAGCTCACCTGTCTGATGTTGTATTTTTGAACTGGTCATTTCTGTTCCATCGTTATATTGACTTTTGGTGACGGTAACAATGGCTGAATTTTGTTCGGTGCCCGGTGTTGTTGTTTCGTTTAATTTTGTTTTCTGTTGAACATTCGATAGCTGGTACATGGATTCGTAGATTGGACGGTAGGTTAGCACGGCGAGGAGCATGCCGCCCAACATGATCCATTTACGACCGACTTTGTCACTAAGCCATCCAAAGACGATAAAAAAAGGTGTGCCTAACAGCAGTGCAATACCTAAAATGGTATCAGCCTGATCGGACTGGAGATGCATGACTGTTTTCATGAAACTCATGGAATAGAATTGACCGGTGTACCAAACGACGCCTTGTCCCATTGCTGCACCAAATAGGGCTAGTAACACAAATTTTAGGTTATAGCGATTCCCGAAACTTTCTTTTAATGGATTTGTACTTGTCTTCCCCTCAGCTTTCGCTTTGCTAAACTCGGGTGATTCTTTCATTTTCTTACGGATGAGATATGATACATAAACCATAACTAAAGAGAGCAGAAAAGGGACGCGCCAGCCCCAACTGTCAAACTGAGTTTCACTCAGAAAGTTTTTGGTTAAAAGAATCACCACAAGGGATATAAATAGACCAAATGTAGCTGTAGTCTGTATCCAGGATGTCCAATAACCGCGTTGTCCCACTGGCGCATGTTCTGCAACATAGGTGGCTGCACCACCATATTCACCACCCAAAGCAAGTCCTTGTAAAAGTCGCAAGATCAGAACGATTAATGGCGCCCAAAAACCGATGCTTGCATAGCTTGGGATACAGCCGATCAAAAATGTTGCACCACCCATAAGCATCAGTGTCACCATAAAGGTGTATTTGCGTCCTATAATATCGCCTAGTCGACCGAAAAACAAGGCACCGAAAGGACGTACGACAAATCCAGCGGCAAAGGTGGCTAATGTAGATAGAAAAGCTGCTGTCGGATTTTCGGAGGGGAAAAACTTCGTTGATATTACGATGGAGAGACTTCCGAAAATAAAAAAATCATACCATTCAATGAGTGTCCCCATGGAAGAGGCACCGATGACTTTCCAGATGCTCTTTGTACTGTTGTCGTTCATTAATAATTGGTTTAGTGTTATATTTGCTTACTCTAGAAATATTATATGTATTACTTAAAATCTTGTTGTGTAACCTCCAGATAATTATTTGGTTGCTACAAGTGGTTGTCCAAGCGATTTATAGACTTTTCCCGGTAGCGAATGGATCAGTGATTGCATTTCCAATTCCAATAAGACCAAAGCCAATTTACTCTGTGGCCATTGAAGCTGGTCGATCATCTGATTAAGCTCCAGTTGTCCTGTTGTATGAATGAGGTTAAAAAGACGCTCTTGATCCTTATCCAGCTTAAAGGAAAGTGTTAATTGTTGGTTGGCTTCATTTTTTTTGCTGATTTCCCAATTCATCAGATATTCGAGATCCTGAACATGCCTGATCATATGTGCCCGATTTGTTTTGATCAGATAGTTGGTTCCTTCACTACTCTTTTCGTAAATGGAACCCGGAAAGGCACATACATCTCTATTATAGCTATTTGCTATTTCGGCGGTGATCAAAGCTCCGCCTTTGATTGCTGCTTCTACAACAATCGTAACATCAGCCATTCCAGCGATAATCCGATTACGCATCGGGAAATTAACCCGCTCAGGTATGGTTTCAGATGTAAATTCGGTTAATAAGCCGCCATGTTCGAGCATCTTTGATGCTAGTTCACGGTGCGAGGCAGGGTATATCCGATCCAATCCATGTCCGAGCACTGCAACCGTTGGTATATTGTTCTTTAAGGCGTTGCGATGTGCCAATGCATCAATACCATACGCGAGACCACTGACAATCAGTAGATCTTGATTTTCATTTAAGCCCTGCATAAAGTCTTCGCATAGCCGCTGCCCATAATGTGTTGCATCTCTCGTCCCAACGATACTGATCACTTTGGTTGAGTTGAGTGCGGCATGTCCCTTGTAATATAACATGAGGGGAGCATCATCACATTGCTTGAGTCGATCGGGATAGTCCTTATCTTCAATCCATAAGGCTTTGATGCGATGTTTATCAATAAAAGCGAGTTCTTTTTCACAGGCTTCCAGGTATGTTTTGTTGTGTATTGCGTCTGCAATTGATTCCCGTACTCCGGGGATTTGCATTAGATCTTTTTTTGAATAGGAAAAGAAATCCGCTAGGCTATCACTATGAGCTATGATACTACGGGCTGTTCGAGGGCCAATGCCCTTGATCTTAGTCAAAGCTATGGGATAGATAAGTTTCATAATTGGGTACTTTAAATATAGTGAAAAATTATAAATCTTGTATGACTTTTCATTAGAATAAGCAATTCGTGTTGAAGGTTGTTTTTAACAACATGTATAATCTTTAATTAAATGAAAGCACGACAGAAATAGGTTGGATCATGACATCCCTTGGTTTTTATGCTACCAACGAGATGGTAGGTCGTGCACAGTTTCTGTACCGAACATTTCATATCATTGCCGCTGACCGATGATTTTTTGAGCAGGATTGCTCATTTGTCTTATTGTAGTTGATGCAATATAATCTGCGAACTTTCTTTTATGGGGAAGAAATTGAGATCGTGTTTGGAAAGAATGTGCTGGATTTGGTAGCTTTGCTTGATTAACAATATTTTTAGCATGGAAATGAAAGAACCTTTTGATATCGAGTTAGGTGACGTGATTTATTCTGTTTTTCCGGAAGAGGAAGATACCTATGTTGTCTTTAAAGATGGAATGGAATATGTGAAAATTATTAAGGATACAGATACCACTTGGTTGAAACTGAATCCTGAAACTGAGTTGCCAATGTTCGGCATGGACGAAGAGGTTAACCTGATCGGTGAGGAGATCAAAAAAGAACTGGGGCAATAAGTCGTATAAGTTAAAGATCGTTAAAGTCATTTCGGCCTTATTTCATGTTGATTATCTTAGGGTAATCAATTATAGATATGGCACGTATTGGTTTCCTGTTTTTAATCGCTTTTTGTATTTATTTTGCTTGTGATCGGCCGGTTTTTGCTCAGCCTGTAGAATTCGTTTTGCAGGATACCGTAAAAAAGAAGAATGGAAAAGATACGCTCCGTTTAGATACAATCCAGGTTAAGGGTAAAAATAGCCTAGCTGAAGACAAGCTTAACGAGAAAAAAGAAACTTACAAATCCATTTATGCCTTAGGGGATAGCAAGGAGATGGTTAACTTGCCCAAGAAAGGTGGGGTAGGGCTGAGTATTAATAAGCTTTATAATAAGTTGAGTCGAAAAGGGCGGAATGCGAGAAAGCTTCAGCGACAGTTTGAAAAGGAATACCAACAGGATCTGATTCGGGAAGAATGGTATCCACTGACGAAGGAATACAGTAAGTTGTCGGGAGATTCATTGCGTAAATTTAGGATATATTATGAACCCGCTATAAAGTGGTTTCGTGAGCATGATCGGTATGAGAAGATCGCTTATATACATAAGTGCTTAACATATTATCTAGATTCTGTAGACATTATCCATAGGCGACTTCAGTTTCCTATGGATAATGCAAAACTTTAACTACATGGGTACGTATACCAAATATTTTGTATCGAAGAAGTCTTCCTTAAAGTAACTCGAGAGTGGGTGCAATTCGGCTTTTAATTTGGATTCTTTGATTTCTTCACTTAGGTCGCCACCTTTGAGGTAGAGGATCCCGTTTGGAATTCCGTTTTTGTCTTTTTTTGCAAATTTGTTTCGGATCCAAGGTGTAAAATCTCCGAGTCTGGTTACAGCCCGTGAAATAACGAAGTCGTATTTGTCGTCTAATTGTTCAGCACGAATATGGTCGGCTTCTACATTTTTAAGTTCTAATGCTGCTGCGACCTCACGAACTACTTTGATTTTTTTTCCGATCGAATCCACTAAATGAAACTTAACTTCTGGAAACAGGATCGCCATAGGAATACCTGGAAAACCACCACCGGTTCCGACATCTAAAACCTGTGTTCCTGGAGCTAACTCCTGCACAAATTTGGCAATACCCAATGAATGTAATACATGATGAAGGTATAGACTATCGATGTCTTTACGTGAAATTACATTGATCTGGCTATTCCATAAAGTGTAGAGGTCTGCAAGTTTGGCAAACTGTTCTTTCTGTATATCCGTTAATTTCGGAAAGTAGGTGTAGATGATATCGACTGTCGGATTCAAAATGTGATGTTTTAAAGGTGAATTATTTCCAGCTTATTTTTTTCTTTTTTCGGCTGAACAAACCGTTGATGCAAATATAGAAATAGTAGATGAAGTCTACCAATGGAAGCCACCAAATCAGCTCTTTCACTTCGAGTTTCTTGTAAATAGATGTAAAAACGGCCCATTGGGCGAATAGTCGCAGTAGATAAGCTGTAAGGGGAACGTACCAAAAAGTGGGAAATGCGGCAGCAACAGCGATTAGAGTCAGGTAAAATAATACCGCAGAAACCAGTTGCGTTCCCAACATGCGTTGATGGCGTTTTTTATAGATGGTGGATGCCCCAGAATGTCTCGCTTTTTGTTTATAATAACTTTTCCAGGTTGTTTTGGGAGCTGAGTAAACAATAGCAGCTGGTGCAAGGGCGATATTGACGTTTATCGCTGTTGCATTTTGATTGACAAAAAGATCGTCATCACCAGATTTAATATGCATGTGTGCTGCAAATCCTTTATTTCGAAAGAAGAGTTCTTTTTTGTAGGCCATGTTTCGACCGACACCCATATAGGCATTTCCTTTGAGTGCATAGGATAGGTAGCTCATAGCGGTATGGCTTGTCTCAAACCGGATCAAGAGGTTGAGTAGACCTCTTTTCTTAAAATAGGGGGAATAGCCCAATACGATTTCGGTCTCTGGTCTAAAGGCAGAAGCAATTTCTTTCAGCCATTGATCAGATTGAGGTACGCAATCGGCATCGGTAAATACCAAAGTCTCATATTTCGAAGCTTTGATCCCCATGCTCACAGCGAATTTTTTACCATGTTTCAATCGGATATGCTCTTTGATATCGACAATCTTTAAATGAGCATATTGCTCATCAAATTCCTGAAGTACCCAAGGGGTTTCGTCCGTGGAAAAATCATTTACGACAATGACCTCGAAATTAGCATAATCTTGATTTAGGATACTGGGCAGAAATTCCCTAAGATTGTCCTGTTCATTGTGCGCACAGATAATGACAGATAATGGAGGAAGATCGGTTTCCGTTTGATTCGGTTCAATTTGATACCTGCTCAATTTGCTGTAAACAAATAAGATGTAATATAATTGTGCCAATAGGAAAAGACCTAATATCCCAAATATGATATATGGAAGATTGGCCAAAAATACATGTAGGTCAAGCATAGCCCACAAAGATAAGCGCATTCACAATCTTTTTATAAAGGAAAATGATAATTTATTCCTGAAACATCCTGTTTGCAAATCTTTTTATAGTATTTTTGCAACATATTTTAGGAAAAGACGGGCGTAAACATATCCGTAAGCGGAACCTTATTTCCGTTACGAAAAACAGTCTTACTGGCGTTATGAAAGAACATGCGCAGAAATCTGTCTACTGGAATATAATTAGTCACAGAGGAAAATATTAATGAAATTTACGCTACAAGCACAAGATACACTATCAAAAGCACGTGCGGGTGTTGTCGAAACTGCACACGGTCCCATTCAAACTCCAATTTTTATGCCTGTTGGCACCGCTGGTACGGTGAAAGCCATTCATCAGCATGAGTTGAAAAATGATATTGAAGCACAGATTATTTTAGGTAATACCTATCATCTTTATCTGCGCCCGGGATTGGATGTACTGAATAAGGCCGGAGGGTTACATAAGTTTAATGGTTGGGATCGTCCGATCTTGACGGATTCTGGCGGTTATCAAGTATACTCGTTGACAGAGGTACGTAAGATCAAAGAAGAAGGAGTTACTTTTCGTTCGCACATTGATGGCTCAAAACATCTTTTTACACCAGAAAATGTGATGGATACGCAGCGTATTATCGGTGCGGATATCATTATGGCATTTGATGAGTGTACACCTTATCCATGTGATTATGGTTATGCACGTCGTTCTTTGGATATGACCCATCGTTGGTTGAAACGCTGTGTAGATCGTTTTGATAGCACTGATCCCCTTTATGGATATGATCAGACATTATTTCCTATTGTGCAGGGATCGGTTTATAAAGATTTAAGGATAAAATCCGCAGAGACAATAGCATCCTTTAATCGGGATGGAAATGCAATCGGTGGATTATCAGTGGGTGAACCGGCAGAGGAAATGTACGCGATGACCGAAGTGGTTTGTGATATTTTACCGCAAGAAAAACCACGTTATTTAATGGGGGTAGGTACTCCTGTAAATATCCTGGAAAATATTGCTTTAGGGGTTGATATGTTTGACTGTGTAATGCCAACGCGTAATGCGCGAAATGGTATGTTGTTTACACAAAATGGTATCATTAACATCAAAAATGAAAAATGGAAGGATGATTTTTCGCCTATTGAAGCAGAAAGTGATTTACATACCGATCAATTCTATTCAAAGGCTTATTTAAGACATCTGATAAAATCACAGGAAATTTTGGGAGCGCAAATTGCTTCATTACACAATTTACATTTTTATCTTTGGTTGGTCAATCAAGCCCGCGAGAAAATCATAGATGGTACATTCTATGACTGGAAAAATAAAATGGTGAAAATTTTGGATCAACGTTTGTAATAGAGTCACATAAAAAAATATAGATAAAGTATGTAAGTCATAGACTTGCAGAAGTAGAGTTTCAAATCTCTTATCTTAATACTCAAATCTAAAAATATGCTTTCGTTAATCGATCGTTACATCATCAAAAAGTACCTGACAACATTTGTGTTCACGATGGCCATATTCACCGTGGTTATGGTTGTTTTCGATGTGTCCGAAAGATTGGATGACTTTCTGAAATATAAAGCACCTTTAGATAAGATTATCTTTGAGTATTATGCTGGATTTATTCCATTCTATCTTAATTTTCTCTGTCCACTGATTAATTTTATCGCGGTTATATTTTTTACCTCAAAAATGGCGGATCAGACGGAGATTGTTCCTATATTAAGTGCGGGATACAGTTTCAACCGTTTGCTGCGGCCTTATATGATATCCGCAACATTGATCTTTATCGTTTCTTTGGTGTTCAATATTTTCATTATTCCGCATACCAATAAAATGAAGGTGGATTTTGAGAACATCTATGTGAAGCCATTGAAAGATAATTCTCGTGTCTCAACGCATATGCAGCTGGATAAAAATAGCTATGTGTATATTGATAATTTTGACAATACAACCAAGACCGGTTATGGTTTTGTGTTGGAGATTTTCAAAGGGGATACATTGAAGGAAAAGATGATGGCTGACCGTATCACATGGGATTCTGTAGCG
This sequence comes from Sphingobacterium sp. BIGb0165, assembly GCF_024810095.1. NCBI lineage: Bacteria > Pseudomonadati > Bacteroidota > Sphingobacteriia > Sphingobacteriales > Sphingobacteriaceae > Sphingobacterium > Sphingobacterium sp. BIGb0165. The sequence goes on from NZ_JANUEB010000009.1 coordinate 209,451, forward strand.
ACAAAATGGAAAATTGAGGGATACACCAATCGTGTTATTAACGGACTACATGAGCGAATGGACAAAGGAACGGTCAAAGATACCACCTTGGACATGAAACCATCGGATTTTGAATTACGGGATAATATGTTTACTGCAATGGATACCCGTGAACTCAATATTCGTATTTATAAAGAGGAAACAAGAGGGACTGGGGTGATGAATGATCTGTTGTTGGAGAAATATAAACGTTATGTTTATCCATTCTCTGCTTTTGTTCTGACCCTAATGGGTGTGGCCCTTTCTTCCAAAAAGGTCAGAGGGGGGATTGGTTTAAGTTTGGGTATCGGAATCGGCTTAAGTTTTACATATATTGTTTTTATTCAATTTGCGACCATGTTTTCGCTGAAAGGAGGATTACCGCCATTGGTTGCGGTATTGATCCCTAATGTGACTTTCTTTTTGGTGGCCATTTATTTGACGATAAAAGCTCCAAAATAGCTCCTATTCATATCATTATTAGCTTAAGCAGTTATAACAAAGGGAAAAAATAAGTGCTGCTCCTAATCGTTTTCGTTGCTATTACAAAATAATTTATATTCTATTGAATATGTCTAAAATTCAACTAAATCGGAATATTCTAATTCTGCATTTAACAATCCTTATTTGGGGGTTTACTGGGATCTTGGGTAGTCTCATTTCTGTTTCCGCTATTCATCTGGTCTGGTATCGCGTGGCGATTGCATCTATTTCCTTGTTGGTCTATTTTCTGTTGACTAAACAATCGATATTGGTTTCTAGAAAACAGTTTGTTCAGTTTTTTATGGTGGGGGCGGTTGTTGGTTTACACTGGGTTTTGTTTTTCTATTCCATTAAGGTATCTACCGTCTCGGTAACGTTGGTCACGTTGTCTTCGGTGACATTGTTTACAGCCATATTGGAGCCTATTGTAAACAAAAAACGTATCGCATTACTGGATATTGTCGTCGGTCTGGTGATTATTGTAGGGATTTATACCATATTTTCGTTTGAGACACATTATCTGGTTGGTCTATTGGCGGGCCTCGGTTGCGCTTTCTGTGCAAGTATATTTTCTATTGCCAATGCAAGAATGGTCAAGAAATCCAGTCCAACGCTGATTACATTCTATGAAATGCTGGGGGCATGTTTTTGGATCAGTATACTTATGTTGTTCACAGGAGATTTTAATGCGGAGATGAAATTGGGACAGCAGGATCTGATTTATCTTTTATTATTAGGCGTAGTTTGTACAGCGGTTGCCTATGTGATGGGGGTCGCAGTAATGAAGGAATTATCTGCTTTTACTGTTGCATTGACTACCAATCTGGAGCCTGTATATGGTATACTTTTAGCAATGTTGATCTTTGGCCAGAAGGAAACGATGAGTGGTGGATTTTATCTAGGAGCTTGTATCGTTCTTGGCGCTGTGTTTACCTATCCTTATGTGAAGACGAAACTGGAGAAAAGACAAAAAGAGCTTATCATCCGCAAATTGCACTAAAGACTACTGAGGTGTCCAGCAAAGCCGGACACCTTTTTTCTTTCACTCTGCTCGTACTCTCTTGCAGTTCTATTTCAACTATTCAATTCGGAGAGGGTTTGCTCCTTTTGAATCTCTCAGTAATCCTTTCTTTCGGGTGAACTAAAATACAAATTCGCCCACTAATATATTTCTTTCTTTGTCACGGTCAAGGTAAATTGTGGTGAGTTTACGTTCCTGTCTTCCTGAACTATAATAGGTGAAGATTTCAGCTAAGACAGCCGCAGGACCGGCCAGAGTCAAGGAGCTATCGTTATAGAAATCAGCTTCTATTTTATATTTCCCTTTCAATGCTTTTTTTAATAAGAATTGTTCTGGACCGTAACCTCCAGTAAAGTCATTGCTTAATCGACCTCCAATTGCTGTTGCGGGGTTGCTGTAGAAGCATTTTTCTCCATTTGGATCTGTGACCCAGAGATCAATATCGGTATTTTGGGAATTCCAGTTGATGACTACCCGTATGTCAACAGGTAGGTCAGCGACAAGTTTCTTTTCCACAGCAACTTTAGCTGTTGCACTTTTCTGGAGTTTGATGAGGTTGTTGATCTCCATCACGAGGATTTCCTCAATGCCATCGTCCCGATTGGCGGCCTCGGGTGAATAACTTTGTGTCAAAATGCCATAAAGTTGTTCTAGGGCTTCTTTGTACTGACCTTTATCCTGTAAAGCCAGGGCATAATCACGATGACTTTGCGGATCCATTGGACGCCATTTTAGTACTTTAGTGGTTATATATAATGCATTGTCAACATCACCCCATTCCCGGAGCTTGTAGGAAATGGTCTTGTAAAGATCTGCATTTTCAATTTGCAGGTCTGCCAACGCACTTAGGATAAGTAAAGCCTTTTGCCTATCTCCCTTTTTGAAAAAGAAGTTGGCAACATCGAAATAGAAGGTAGGTGTTCCCATATACTGATCCCGTAGCTGAAGATAGCTTTTGTAAGGATCTTTGGATTGATTGAGCTCCTTTAGGTAAGCATTGTCTTCCTTAATTTCGGGAATACTTATTTTGCCGGTTGTGCTGCCGAGGGTACTGGTGGGCTGTACTCCAGCAACGCGTCCCTCTAGTGCTTGAACAGCATTTACAGTGACGGATTCTTTAAGTACGTCGTTGGATGAGATATCCTCTAGTACCACTTCGCTGGCTGCTGCGTTCGCGACTCTTGAATTGGCTGCCGCATACACGCGCTCGTCACTAGCCCTTTCTGATGATCTGTATTCCACGGCCGGCGGTGTTGCTACTGGGCTTGCAGAGGGACGGGATGGCATGGGGGGAACAGCGATATTTACAGTGGGAGCGTCTTGGGCAATAGCTGTATCAGTAGACTGACCTGACCGATCTCGTTGTGGATATTTCGTTTTTTGCTGAAAGTCGGTATTCCACCAAGATTGAAGTAGCTCGGTAATATTCTGGGCCTGTGTCAATAAATCTGCTACGCGTTCTTCCTTTTCTATGCGTTCTTCTTTTTTGAGACGATTGAATTCGGGAAGCAGCTCCGCAGGCGGTGTAATTTCATAACGTATATAATCTTCCACATTTTCCAAAACAATTAAACTGGTGTTTCGTGTTACTATACCAAATTGTTTACCGATTGCTTCGATTTCCTCACGATGGTCTTCGTATTGGATGTCCAGTGCATTTATTTTCTTTTGTGCCCAGATCTGTTGCAGATCGATCTCTCCGTTGTCGGGTTTTAATGGAACTTTGATCTCTTTAATTATCCGTGTTCCATCACCGACTAAAAGTGTGATTTCTTTTGCCCCATTGTCTTTGCCAAGTCCCGACACAGAAAAATAGGATTGAACAGGTGAGCCTTTCTCCGGATAGATTTCTGTAAAAGCATATTGTTCTTTTACTCCCAAAAAGAGCAGGTCGATCGAATTTAACGTGTTATAGGCTTGAGTGATCGTTGTATTTGTCAAATTGACCATTTTCCCATAATGAGTCTGGGCAATTTGTTTGAGATTAGTATAGTCTGAGCTGGTTGAAGAGGTGATACAATAAGTAGGCTGATCAAGCACAATTTTGCCCTGGCCAAATGTAGAAAGTCCGTCACTGAAAAAGAGATAATTTGCGCCATGCAGTACTCCGCTCTTTACTTGGCTATAATCGGTTCCACCATCATAAACTGTTTGTTTCAGCTGATTTCTCAACTCTTCCCAGTTTCCCTGACTGATCTGAAATGTCCTTGCTTTGCTGAAACGAATATCTAAATAACCTAGATCCACTGATATATTCTGATTTTCATTGAAAAACTGATCCAGGAGGCTGAACTCTTTTTCCAGGTCTCTATTTTTAGAACTTAATGAACGATCCCAAATAATAGCGAGGCTGTTGCCCCATTTTTTTTGCGTCTGCTTTGGAATTTCCATTTTTGCATTGGCGAGAAAATAAAAACTGCCATCCTGGTTGAATTGTTTTAATCCTGAGACGGCGTTTTCGTTTAAAGGGAGTTTAATCGCGAGATTTTTTGAGGATTTGAACTGTTGCTTGTGTAATGTAGCAGCGTAGTTATGGTTTTGTTCAGAGAATGCCAAGGAACCATCAGGCTGCTCAGTAAAACTTGGCTTTTTATTGCCTTGATAAACGTTGATGTTCAGCTCGACGTTTTCAATAATGGAATTATAGTTCAAAGGCAGATAATAATATAATGCCTGATCGGATTCTGGTGTTAGGTTTTCGGAATAACTAATCTGGATCGTACGCCGTCCTTTTGAGGGTAGGGGATAGATTCGGCTTCGAAAATTGTTTCCTTCTATTTTTTCAAGTAATCCGGGGTCTACTCGCCGTGTTTCTATACTTTCAAAAACTTCGGTGCCTTTGTTTTTGTCCACTGGTACCGCCTGGCGTAGTTTTCCATTGATATCCAGGGCATAACCGCTAACGGAAACACCTTCAGGCATCGGGAAAGTAAGTTCCCCTTCGAGATCCCGATTTGTCGTGTTTTCGAAAGTCATGGTCATTGATGTTTTGGCAATATTTCCAAAAATACTGACAGCCACTTTTAGGTCGACGAGTTTTACTGCATCTACACGTTGCTCATTTTTTATTTTTAAGCTGGGTACCTCACGGCTGGGTTTTATTTGAGACTTTGTATCCACATTGGAAAATACCAAAAGGGTGAGGAGGGCTAATATTGTCTTTTTCATTTGAATAATTGTTTATCTGCTTGTTTCCATCAGAATTAGGGGCTGGTTTTTGACAATGGTCAATACTGTTCGTCCCCCAATTCCTTTGCCTATTTTTTCTTTGATGCAATGAAAAAGCGAATTCCATAAAGGCAACCTATTTTTATTTACCATTATGATTTGGTCGGTGGATGTAAGTTATTTAAACATTTGTTAATGATTGCCTAATATATGAGGTTTATGTTTGCGGGATAATAGAACAAATTATGAGAAAATTATACAGCGTATTGGGGATTGCTCTTTTGTGTGCTTCCTGCAGTAAGGACGATGTGTCAAAGATTATTGATCCAATTGTCAATTTAATTTATCCGGATAAGGCCGTTGCCACAGATCCAAAAGTATTGGGTACAGTTGGTGAGGTAAAGGTATATAATGGTGGATATGGATCTTCTATGGTTCAGGATCCGAATGATAAAACTGTATTTTATCTTTTGACGGATCGTGGGCCAAATATTGATGGTACAGAAAAAGATAGCAAAGTTTTTGCTAACCCCATGTTTACACCACAGATCGGTAAATTTCGATTAAAGGATAATGTGCTGGTTTTTGAATCAGCAATTGAATTAAAGAATAAAAATGGCGTAAAATTGAACGGCTTACCGAACCCTGAGGGTAAAGGTGGTTCTGGAGAGAAAGCTTTGGATACGAATGGAAAAGATTTGGGAAAAAGTGAAGACGGTATCGATTCAGAGGGATTGGCAAGAGGTACTGACGGCTCTTGGTGGGTAAGTGATGAGTATGGCCCACATATTGTTCACTTTGATGCTTCTGGAAAGGAGATTGAGCGGATTAATCCTTGGACAACAGGAAAGAAATTACCATTGGTATTTGCCAAGCGACGCCCAAATCGTGGAATGGAAGGTCTGACGATTACGCCAGATGGCAAGACCTTGGTCGGTATTATGCAATTTCCACTCTATAATCCTTCAAAAGATGCAGTGAAGAATTCTTTGATTATCCGTATTGTAACCATGGATATCGCAACAGGAAACACCAAGCAATACGCTTATATGATGGAACGTTCCGACTTACAGGCAGTAAGTGAGATTGCTGCGGTGTCTAATTCTACCTTTATTGTATTGGAGCGTGACGGGGAATACGCAACAGAGGCAACACGAGGCAAAGTGTTCAAAAAAATCTATCAAATAGATCTTGCGGAAGCAACAGATATTTCTGATCCTAATAATGGTGATAAGGGGAGATTGTTTGATGATAAGAGCGTCGAAGAACTAAAAGATGCCACTACTTTGGCTAAATATAATATTAAGCCTGTAACCAAAACCTTGGTTGCTGATTTAATGACCGATATCAAAGAATTATATCCGCACGACAAAGCAGAAGGTTTGGCCGTTATTAATTCGTCTTTAATTGCAGTATGTAATGATGATGATTTCGGCGTTACGGGAGAGGGGACTTATAAATCGAAGATGTTACCAGCGATAGGTGCCGTTGATAAGAATAGCATTTATTTTATTAAATTAAAGACTCCGTTAAAGTAGTTATCTATTTAAAATATATCAAAAACGCCTGTTGATAACTCATATCAGCAGGCGTTTTTGTATTGGGTTGAAAATCTAAAGTATCGATTGTTGCTTATTTGTTTCCTTTCTCATTAGGCAAAAGGATACATTAGATCTGCAATAGTTAGGCATTTTGGGCTGCTAAGAAATCTTTGCTTTCAAGTTCGGAATAACCCATAAGGTATTCATCTACTTTCCGTGCGCACTCCCGACCTTCAGAAATCGCCCAGACCACCAATGATTGCCCTTTACGACAGTCACCTGCGGTGAAGATATTTTCTACAGAGGTTTGATAATCTTTATCATTGGCTAGAATATTTCCTTTTTCGTCCACGCGCACACCGAGTTGTTCCAATAGTCTTTGCTCTGTATGTTTGTAGCCAATAGCCAATAAAACGAGATCAGCTGGGATTTCCCGAATTTCGGATTCACCCAATCTTGTACGACGTCCAAATTCGTCGACTTCGTATTGAACCTCTTTGATTTTGACCGCTGTGATATGACCATTTTCGTCATGAACGAACTCTTGTGTTTCCGTTGCCCAAAGTCGTTCACAGCCTTCTTCTTGCGAAGAGGAAGTGCCGAATGTCACTTTATCCATCGGCCAGGGATTGTTTTTTAGACGCTCTTTCGCAGGTGTTGGTTTACGGGCAATTTGGGTAATACTCTTAGCCCGGTGGCGATTGGAGGTACCAATGCAGTCCGAACCTGTATCACCGTCGCCAATAACGACCACATGTTTATTTGTTGCCAGAATACGCTCCTGATCAATATCTATACCACTAACTTCTTGGTTCTGCTGTTTCAAGAAATCCATAGCAAAGTGTATTCCTTTGGCTTCATGACCGGGTAGTTGCATATGCCAAGGTACGGTAGATCCAGTCGCCAATACTACTGCATCATAAGCTTTCAATTCGTAGAAGCTTATGTCTTTCCCGACCTCTGTATTTACTTTAAATTCAATTCCTGACTCTTTCATTAAATTAACCCGGCGGTCGATAACGGACTTCTCCAGTTTGAAATCCGGAATACCATAACGGAGCAAACCACCGATCTGATCATCGCGTTCAAATACAATGACATCGTGACCGGCTTTATTCAGTTGTGCTGCAGCAGCAAGTCCAGCGGGACCGGAACCGACAACAGCAACACGCTTGCCTGTTTTTAAATAGCTCTTATGGGCTTTAACATAGCCCTTTTTGAATGCTATCTCAATGATATGTTTTTCAATTTCTTCGATTGTGATCGGAGTGCTATGGATTCCAAGCACACAAGCAGATTCGCAGGGTGCTGGACATATTCTACCCGTAAATTCTGGAAAGTTATTGGTTGAGGTCAGGATCTGATAAGCCTCTTCCCATTTTCCATCATATACAGCATCATTGAATTCAGGAATAACATTGCCCAGTGGACAGCCTGAATGACAAAACGGAATACCGCAATCCATACAACGTGCAGCCTGCTTATTTAGCTCATTCTCAGAATATCCTTTATTAAATTCTTTGAAGTGCTGTACACGGCCTTCAACAGCTTCTTTTGTTGGAAGCACGCGCCCAAATTCTTTAAAACCTGTAATTTTTCCCATGATCTGTGCTTCCTATTTTATGCTTCAACTAATTTTTGACGAATGACATTTTTGTATTCCCTAGGGAACACTTTTATGAATTTATTTTTCTCCCGGGCCCAATTCTGTAAGATGAAATCTGCTCTACGGCTATTGGTCAACAATACATGGCGTTTCAATAAAGCTATGATCGCTGTTTCATCTTCACTTTCCAGTGGATCCAAATCGACCATCTCTAGGTTGCAGTTTTCGCGGAAGTCATCGTTGATATCGTAAATCCAAGCGATACCACCGCTCATCCCGGCCGCAAAATTGCGTCCTGTTGCACCAAGGATCAGTGCTCGACCACCTGTCATATATTCACAACCGTGATCACCTACACCCTCGACGACAGCAGTAGCCCCTGAGTTACGAACGGCAAAACGTTCACCTGCTTGTCCATTGACGAATAGGTGTCCCGATGTAGCCCCGAATAATGCCACATTACCAATGATGATGTTATCTTCAGGTACAAGGGCACTTTCTGTTACTGGATAAATAGCTAATTGTGCACCTGATAAGCCCTTACCAACGTAGTCATTGGCTTCTCCCTGCAATTCGAAGGAAAGTCCTTTTGTTGAAAATGCACCAAAACTCTGACCTGCGGATCCCTCAAATTTGAAATTGATGGTGTTATCAGGTAATCCTTCAGATCCGTATAATTTGGAGATCTCATTGGATAGCATTGTTCCGATAGTACGGTCGGTATTTTTTACTTTGAAAGTTCCAAAGACCGGTGTCTTGCTATCTAACGCTAGTTTGGATTGTTTCAATAATCCCCAATCTAAAATCATGGCCATGCCGTGATCTTGCTCCTCCGTATTGTATAATGATTGTCCCGGTTCATTGCGTTCAACATGAAGGATATCGGTAAAGTCGATTTTCTTTGCTTTCCAATGGTCGATATTTTCACGTTTTTTCAGGAACTGCGCGCGACCTACCATCTCGTTGATGGTGCGGAAACCAAGGTACGCCATGGTCTCACGTACTTCTTCCGCAAGGAAGGTGAATAGGTTGACGATATCTTCGGGTTTCCCAGAGAAAAGTTTGCGTAATTCGGGATCTTGTGTAGCGACACCGACGGGACATGTATTTAAGTGACATTTGCGCATCATAATACAGCCACCAGCGACCAGTGCAGCTGTGGATACCCCCCATTCTTCGGCACCTAATAGTGTTGCGATAACGATATCTCGACCTGTTTTTACCTGACCATCGGCCTGTAAAACGACACGACTACGCAACTTATTTTTTACAAGAGTCTGATGTGCTTCGGCAAGCCCAAGCTCCCAAGGTAGTCCGGCGTGTTTGATCGAACTGATCGGAGATGCACCTGTTCCGCCATCAAAACCTGCGATGAGGATAACGTCAGCATGTGCTTTAGCAACACCTGCGGCAATCGTTCCTACACCAGCTTTAGATACCAATTTTACGTTGATCCTAGCTTGGCGGTTGGCATTCTTCAAATCGAAGATCAATTGTGCCAAATCTTCGATGGAGTAGATGTCATGATGTGGTGGTGGAGAAATCAGACCAACACCAGGTGTAGAGTGTCTGGTTTTCGCAATCCAGGCATCTACCTTAGGTCCTGGTAATTGACCACCTTCACCCGGTTTAGCACCCTGTGCCATTTTGATCTGTAGCTCGTCCGCTTGTGTCAAGTAATTGGATGTTACTCCAAAACGTGCAGAAGCGACTTGTTTGATTGCCGAACGCATGGAATCACCATTTGGAAGTGGTTGATAACGCAATTCATCTTCTCCTCCTTCACCGGTGTTTGATTTTGCACCGATGCGGTTCATCGCAATGGCAAGGGTACTATGCGCTTCATGGGAGATAGAACCAAAGGACATCGCGCCAGTTGCAAAACGTTTTAAGATCTCACTTGCTGGTTCGACTTGCTCCAATGGAATGGAATTGCGGTGTTTGGCAAAATCCAATAGCCCACGAAGGGTAAACATATGTTCTTTCTGTTCGTTAATCTTAGTTGCGTATTTTTTATAGGTGGCATAGTCTCCGGTCCGGCAAGCTTGTTGCAATAAGTGAATGGTATCCGGATTCCACAGGTGACCTTCGCCACGACGTTTCCATTGATAGATACCACCTTCCGGTAAGAGATTTTGTGGTGTACGGCTTTTTTCAAATCCACGCCAATGTTTAGATAAGGCTTCCTTGGCAAGATCATCCAGTGTCATACCACCGATACGGGATACTGCACCGCAGAAGAATTTATCAACAACAGATTTGTCGATACCAAGTACCTCAAAGATCTGTGCCCCGTGATAAGATTGTAATGTTGAAATCCCCATTTTGGAGAAAATTTTCAGCAAGCCATTGTTAACTGCTTTTACGTAGTTTTTGGATAGCTCGGGCCAAGTAAGTTCGGTATCCAAAGTGTTTTGTTCCTTCATGGTACGGATACTTGCCAGTGCCATATATGGGTTGATTGCAGTAGCACCGAATGCCAATAGGCAGGCAAAGTGGTGTACTTCCCAAGCATCGCCAGCTTCGACGACTAGACCGACAGCACCACGGTTACCGGTTTTGATCAGGTGGTGGTGGACTGCTGATACAGCAAGCAAAGAAGGGATTGCAGCGTGTTTGGAATCTATGGCACGATCCGAAAGTATCAATACCTGAAAACCATCACGTACAGCATCATCGGCATATCTGCATAGACGTTCTAAACCTGCTTCCAGTGAACCTGCCTTTCCGTCTGAACGGAAATAGGACTGAATAGTTTTTGCCTGAAATAATCCGGTATCAATAGAACGCAATTTTTCAAGTTCTTTGGATGTAAGGATAGGATGAGGCAAGGTCACGCAGTGACAGAATTTTTTGTCCTCGATTAGGATATTTCCAGCATTACCAATAAAAGTTGCCAAGCTCATAACCAAACGTTCTCGGATCGGATCGATCGGAGGGTTAGTTACCTGCGCAAAAAATTGCTTAAAGTAGCTTGAGATATGTTGTGGTTGATCAGAGAGGATAGCCAGAGGAACATCCGAACCCATTGACCCTGTTGGTTCGTATCCTGTTAATGCCATTGGCGTCAGAATTGTTTCGAGGTCTTCTCTTGAGAAACCAAATGTCTTTTGATATTTGAAAACGGATTCTTTGGAAAGATAGGTATAGGTGACACGAGGTTCTTCCAGTTCTTCTAACTTGATTTTATAGTTGTCCAACCAATCACTATAAGGTTGTTGGTTGATCAATTGATCTTTTACTTCATCGTCCGTCAAGATGCGACCTTGTTCCATGTCGACGAGAAATATCTTGCCTGCCTGTTGACGGCCTTTTTTAATAATGGTCGATTCTTCGATCGGAAGTGCGCCTGCTTCGGAAGCAACGACAACACGGTCATCCGAGGTTACTGCATAACGTAATGGGCGTAAACCGTTGCGGTCTAGTGTTGCCCCGATATGTTTACCATCTGTAAAACATAGTGCTGCAGGTCCATCCCAGGGTTCCATTAAGGTTGCGTGGTACTCGTAGAATGCACGTTTCAACGGATCCATTTGGGTATTGCCATCCCATGCTTCGGGTACTAACATCAACATGACGTGTGTCAGGCTACGTCCACTGTGTAAAAGGAGTTCGGCAACATTGTCAAGGCAGGCTGAATCCGACTGACCTCGATCAACGATAGGAAGCAGAATTTCCATCTCGTCTTCAGTGAAATAAGGTGACGAAAGGGCACGCATTCCAGCGTAAAACCAATTGAGGTTACCTGTTAGGGTATTGATTTCACCATTATGAGCCAACATGCGGAATGGTTGCGCTAGTGACCAGGATGGAAAAGTATTGGTCGAGAAGCGTGAGTGTACCAATCCAAATGCGGATACCACGCGAGGATCGCGTAAATCCAGGTAATAGGTGCCGACTTGATATGTTGTTAATTGACCTTTGTAAATGATAGTTTTGCAAGAAAGCGATGCAAAGTAAAGCGGGAGAGGGTATTCTTGTTGTTGTTTAACTTTTTGAATGATCAGGCGACGTAGCACAAAAAGTTTGCGTTCAAATTCTTCAGTGTTTGAAACTCCGTCCGGTCTACTAACAAAAAACTGGACGATTTCAGGTTCTGCACTGAGTGCTGTTGGTCCAATACCTTCACGATTGACTGGTACTGGACGATAGCCAAGGAATTTCATACCCCTTTCGACTGCCGCTTCCTCAATCAAGTCCCGACATATTTTGTTCATGCCTTCTTCTTTCGGAAGAAATACCATTCCTGTTCCATAATACCCTGGTTCCTCTAACTGTATTCCTAAGCTGATACATTCTTCCCATAAAAATTCGTGTGGCAGTTGAATCATGATACCAGCTCCGTCTCCACTTTCGGGATCACAACCACAAGCACCACGATGCTCCATGTTCTCCAACATGGTCAAGGCGTCTTTTACTTGTGCGTGTGATTTATTCCCTTTGATATGGGCGACAAAGCCTACTCCACAGGCGTCATGCTCAAAATTAGGGTCGTAAAGGCCCTCCGTTTTCGGTCTTTGTTGAATCATCTTTCCTTTTCAAATATTATACATTGCTAATATAGGAATAAAAATGAATAAAATTATAAATATTCTAATAAAAATGCACTTGTTTTGATTTTATCATTTCTTTTTATCTGTTTTATTACTGATATCATATTTGTTGTTTTAGGATGTAAACCTCATCTTTCATTTCTTAATAATGCATCATTTGGCGATAAATTTTTGCTGGATATGGAAAAAGCATCGTGAGATTGCAATAATATGTATAAATTAGGCAAAGTATTGCACGTTGTTTGTGCTGCACTAAAATGACTTAATTTACCAATGATAAGATGAAAATAACCGAAATAGAGATTTATAGGCTAAGCATCCCTATGGAGCCATTTGTTATTGCGACTGGAACCATGGATTATGCGCAAAATACCTTTATACGCATACATACCGATACGACTATTTACGGGGTCGGTGAATGTTCTGCCTTTCCTATGATTGTGGGAGAAACACAGGATACCTGTCTGGTTTTAGCGCGTGATTTTGCCAAGATCTGGAAAGGAAAAGATCCACTGGCCATCGATGCACGATTGGCTGAGCTAGATTTGTATATCGCAGGAAATCGAACCATCAAATCTGCTTTTGATATTGCATTGCATGACTTAGCAGCAAAACATGCGGGTATTCCACTGTATCAGTTTTTGCGTGGAGCTAAACGCGAGATAACAACGGATATGACTCTGGGTATAGCCTCTCCAGAGGAGATGGCAATAAAAGCTAAGCGTCTGCAGGAAAGGGGAGCTGTAATGTTGAAAGTAAAATTGGGCAAGGATCCAAAAACAGATGTGACTCGTATCCGTGAAATACGTAAAGCGGTAGGATTTGAAATGCCTATTCGGATAGATGCAAACCAAGGTTGGTCTTATGAAGACGCGGTAGAAGCCTTACAGGGGTTAGAACCGTTTAAAATTCAATTTTGTGAGCAGCCAATGCGGACCTGGAATGATGAATTGTTGCCGCAATTGCGCACAGAGACGATCGTTCCAATTATGGCTGATGAGTCGGTTTATTCGCATCATGATGCGGAACGACTTTGTAAAGCAGATGCTTGTGATTACATCAATATCAAGTTTTCGAAATCAGGTGGGATTCAAGAAGCCTTGAAAATCAATAAAGTTGCATCGGAGTATGGTATTAACTGTATGATTGGTGGGATGCTGGAGTCTCGCTTAGCACTAGCTGCCAAAGTTCATTTCGCCTATGCGGCTCCTAATGTCAAGTTTTTTGATTTAGATACCTGCATGGTTGGCCATCTGGAGGATCCTGTGGTTGGGGGCATACAATATAACGGATACAAAATCCATATTTCGGATGAACCGGGTATCGGTGCGGATATAGACCAAGCATTTTTGGATCGCTGTGAGAAATGGGTGATTTAACTTTTATACAGAAGGTATGAATAGTATGAACTGGGGAGTAGGTGGCCAAGAGGTTGTCGTCCTTATTGTTATTATCCTTTTTTTAGTGGCTGCATATTTCTTCTTTTCAAGACTACTGAAGAAGTAGAAATTGTCTGTTTTTTTACATTTGTTAAAAAATAAGCAGTTAATAGCTGTTTTGGTGGGAGAGGGAACCTGAAATAGATAATATTCAGTACCTTTGCCGTACTTATTATTTTATAAAAGTTAGAAAATATTATGAGTACTCAAAAAGGACCTATTTCTCAATTTATTGAGCATAATTACCGTCACTTTAACGCAGCGGCATTAGTAGATGCTGCAAAAGGTTACGAGGAACATCTTTTGGATGGTGGAAAAATGTTGATCTCTCTTGGAGGTGCAATGTCTACTGCTGAATTGGGTGTTTCTTTGGCAGAAATGATCCGTCAAGATAAAGTACACTTTATTTCTTGTACTGGGGCTAATTTGGAAGAGGATGTGATGAACCTAGTTGCTCACTCACATTACAAAAGAATCCCAAATTATAGAGATTTGACAGCGGAACAAGAAAGAGAATTATTGGATAATCACTATAACCGTGTAACAGATACTTGTATTCCAGAAGAAGAGGCTTTCCGTCGCTTGCAGAAGCATCTTGAAGATGTATGGCATGCCGCAGAAGCGAAAGGTGAGCGTTACTTACCACATGAATTCTTATATCAAGTAGTTAATTCTGGTATATTGGAACAATATTATGAAATTGATCCAAAAGACTCTTGGATTGTTGCTGCTGCTGAGAAAAATTTGCCGATTGTATGTCCGGGATGGGAAGACTCAACTACAGGTAATATCTTCGCATCAAATGTGATCAAAGGTAAATTGAAAGCGAGCACCGTTAAATCAGGTATTGAGTACATGATTTATTTGACAGAATGGTACCGTAACAATTCCGCTGGAAAAGGCGTAGGTTTCTTCCAGATTGCAGGTGGTATTTCCGGTGATTTCCCAATCTGTGTAGTGCCGATGATGTATCAAGATTTGGAGTGGGAAGAAGTACCTTTCTGGGCTTATTTCTGTCAAATTTCTGATTCAACTACTTCTTATGGTTCTTACTCTGGAGCAGTTCCAAATGAAAAAATCACTTGGGGTAAATTGGATATCGATACGCCTAAATTTGTTGTAGAATCTGATGCTACAATCGTAGCACCTTTGATTTTCTCTTATATCTTAGGGCATTAATCTTTTCGATATACGAAAGGGAGTGAGGAACGAAGAATTTGTCTCTGGCAATTTCTTTATTCTTTACTCCCTTTTTCTTTTACTCTTTTCTTGTTTATCTTTACTTTCTACTATTTCCTTTTCGAACAATGAGCAATTTAACAACAGATAATCCTGTCGCCTTACAAGCCTTGATGGATGAGACGATTTTTGCCAATGGCTTTGATTTTCAATCAGAGCTGGAAGCTGTATCTAAAGCAAAGGATACGGAATATGTCGCTGTTGGAATTCCTGCTACTGATCACCTTGCTAAGCCGTCTTCAACAAGCGAAACCACGGGATCAGGTTATATTGGCAATGAAGAAGGTAATAATGCCCTTGAAGTATTAGGTGGAGAATTTGTTTATCAGGGTAGCAAAGATCAGGGAATACTTTTTATCCTGCGCTATGCACAATATCCTTATTTCTCTCCAGCAGCACTCGAGGCATTTGAAAAAACGATTGGCGCCCTAAAATTAACGAAGGAAACTGTTGCGGTGGTTAACTTGGCCAATACCCATAATCCGAACGATTTTAAACAGATTATGCAATTTTTTCAACCGACGAAGATTATTCTATTAGGTGTGGAGCCTGCATCGTTGAAACTTCCATCGATCGAACATAATTCCTATATGAAGGGGCGCATAGCAACTGTGTTCAATACCTTCAGCTTTGAAGAAATGTTTGCCGATGTCAATAAAAAGAAACTGTTCTGGAACGAGTTTAAAACATTTATTGTTTCTTAACTTTTAAAAACGATTTGTCCCCTCATAATGATTACCATCTTTTAAATAAGAATTTCTACTTTTGGCAATATAAATTTGAAGAAGATGCTAGAACTTGTGTTTGCAACAAATAATGCCCATAAATTGGAAGAGGTCCAAGCAATAGTGGGAGACACTTTTGTTATTAAAAGTTTGAACGATATCGATTGTCAGGATGATATCCCGGAAACTGGAGTAACATTTGAAGAAAATGCACAGCAAAAAACGGATTATTTGGTAAACAAATATGGACTTTATTGTTTTGGTGATGACTCGGGTCTCGAAATTGATGCATTAAATGGCGAGCCTGGAGTTTATTCGGCACGTTACTCGGGCTCAAGGGATATGGAAAAGAATATTGATCTCGTCTTGGAAAGACTGGGGGACACCCCCAACCGAACAGCCCGATTTAAAACCGTCATTTCGCTCTATTTGAATGAACGGCAGCATTTTTTTGAAGGAAGTATAGAAGGACAGATCATTAAAGAACGCAGAGGAATAGAAGGGTTTGGTTACGATCCGATTTTTATTCCAAATGGGTATGATACAACTTTTGCTGAGATGAGCGCAGATGAAAAAAATGCGATCAGCCATCGTGCGATTGCTGTTGGGAAACTTGCCGATTATCTAAAAACGAGATAATACTAAGGTGTGGTTTTAGTCGATTAACTTTGTTGTTGACGTTAAAAGCAAGCGGGGCAAAATTTTATTTTGCCCCGCTTGCTTTTATCTTGTATACGGACTATTTTACTTTTTTCTTGTTGGACGTTTGAGTACTATCTTGTGCTGGTCGTGCTGATGGTTTTAGATTCGTTGAATCCTGTTTAACAGTTTTTTTATCGACCGCGGGAGCAATATCCTTTTTTACTGGAGCTTTAGCTGTTGTTGCTTCGGGCTTGGCTGTTTTAGCATTACCATTTGTCTTGTCTGTAATAACGTCTACGCCAGATTTAGTATCGCTGGTCATTTTTTGAGAGGTTCCTTTGTCCTCTTTTGGCTTGGATTTCATTTTTCCATTGTCCTCAGTTTCCTTTTCTGTTGGAGCTGTAAAAGAAGACTTGGAAAGATCACGTTTCCTATTTAATAGATCATCTTTGGATTTAGGACGGTCCTCAGGACGCCATGTAAAGTTTGGTAAAAATTCTTTATCTGCTGTAACTTCTGCAATCGGATAGACTTTTCCATCGACTTTTCGGATAGAAACATATTCTTGAAGTTTATTGTTTTCCATCAGAATTTTAAAACGGCTGCTTCGGTCATGAACGAGTTCTGTTGTTACATTGGTTTTCTCATCGATGTTATAGAAGATATTTTCAGCATTCCCATCAACAAAGAGGCGCTCCATACGGTTATTTGTAAAGAAACTGGTGATTTTTCGTCCTTTAATCTGATTGAACTTTAATGAATCACTGGTTGCATTGACCATAAATGCATTTCCAACCAATAGGGAGTTGTCCAGCTTCTGATTTTTCACCTGTAGGAATATCGTATCGCCCGATATCTGCGAATTCTCAGCCCACATCATCGGTTTTCCCATTAACCTAAACATCGAATCTTGCATGCCATAATACATCGAATCGGCAACGGCTTGTAAGTCGGATTTAAATAGTCGCGCATTATAGTAGGCTTTTAGAATCCTTGTTTTAGCCGTATCCTGGGATAGGGAATCTCTTTTTCCTTCTTGTGCATTTTTTAGTGCTGCGCCCATAATCTTATCTGATTCCCCGCCTTTAGGAATGATTGCTTTTTTACGTAAGACACTATCGGCTTTCAGGTTTTTCTCAATTTCGATGCGATTTTGATCCCCCACTATTACCGGTTGTTTTTTTGGAATATTCTGCCTATTGGTTGTAACCGTATCCGGTAATTTTTTACCCACCTTGTCAAGGACTGGTTTCTTGATTTCCTTTTTGTGCAAGCTATCTACGCCTTTCTTAAGACTATCTGCTGCTTGTTGTAGGGTATTGGTTGAATCTACATCCGCAGAAATGGAATCTTTATCGCCATAATCGACCTCATTGTCTTCTTCGATGGCTCCCCCTTCACGGTTTAATTTAAAATCTCGGGCAATATAATCTCGACGGAAGATCATTTGGGAGAATAGGGTATCAGCAGTCATAAAGACAGAGTCCATTTCGGCGTTTCCCTTTAAATTCTCATCCTTGCCGATGACATTTTTATTTTCCGTTACGCTCTTTTTAGAATCATTATTAGCAACAATTTCAGTTTTATTGTTTTTTCCCTTGTCCTTCTGCTCTTCTTTTCCAGCTTTTTTTAATTCCTTAGCTTCTTTTTTTAGCTCTTTTTCGGACTTTTGCTGTACAGGCGAGAAGGATGAGACAGAATCTTTTTTGGTGGAATCTTTCTTCACCACCGAAACAACCAGAGGTTTATCGGTCATGGTGATGGATTCGTTTTTTCCATTATAGAGTCCATATCCACCATAAGCATAGAATTTATCCAGCGTATCTACAAAGACAACGTTTTTCACGGCTTTACCGATGCCAACTTGTCTGTCATAGAAAAGGCTGTCCCCCTTAAGGAATTTCGTGCCTTCTGTATATAGGTTGTTTTTTGAAAAATAAGCCTGACCAGTTGCCATATGATAACGGCCTTTTTCAGTATATAGATTTTCGCCCTTGTTCCCTTTCATATTCGTAGGACCGTAGAAATCCGTTATACGGGTGTTGCCATTG
The DNA here is from genome assembly GCF_024810095.1 of Sphingobacterium sp. BIGb0165. NCBI lineage: Bacteria > Pseudomonadati > Bacteroidota > Sphingobacteriia > Sphingobacteriales > Sphingobacteriaceae > Sphingobacterium > Sphingobacterium sp. BIGb0165. The sequence goes on from NZ_JANUEB010000009.1 coordinate 227,937, forward strand.
TATTTCATGGAGTCTGTATAGACTTTAACATTGGTTGATCGGACAACAACTTTTTGATTAAAATAGGATTCGCCAGTATTTTCGAAATAAGTTGCGCGTTGACTGGTGATGGTGTCACTTCCGGAGAGAATACGTCCACCGCTATAATAGTTCCCAATTTTACTACGCATGTTATACACCAGATGGTCGGTGGTCAATATTGATCCACTGGTACTGACCATACGGACAGCTCCAGTCAATGTGGCTAACTGCATGGCCGCTTCATAATGCAGTTTATTGGAAAATATCTGTGTGCCATCAGGTTGGGTGATGATTACATTTCCATAGGCTTCAAAGAATTGACGCCCCAGTTTATCATTATGTAAATACCCACTGTCAGACGATAGCGTCGAACCAACATGCTCATAAACCGGACGGTAGAAAACAACGTTACCGTTTTTTCCAGTAATAATATGCGACGAAGAAAGTAACTTTAGTTCGTCCTGTTTCTGCGCTTGGACCGTCAAGGCAGTTAAAATTAATACAATAAGGGTAAAAATGTATTGTCTCACAAGGGCAAAAATATGGATTTTAATTGCTACTTTATTGGATTTCACAAATTTTAAGATGTGAATTTATCATTCGGACAAAATATACCGTAACTTTGTTATATGAATGTGCTGGAAAGATTAAAGGGATATATTGAAAAGGAGCATTTAATGATGCCTCATGACAAAATATTGCTTACAGTAAGTGGTGGGAAAGATTCGATGTTGATGGCACATTTATTCGCAAAAGCGGGCTTTAGAATCGCTATTGCACACTGTAACTTTCAGTTGCGTGGAGAGGATTCTGAACTGGATGAAGCCTTGGTTAGAAAGCTTGCTTCTGATAATGGAATTCCAATATTTGTCAATCAATTTGATACCAAGACCTATGCCAAGGAAAATCAAATTTCTATCCAGATGGCTGCACGTGAACTCCGTTATACCTGGTTTGAGCAGCTTCGGGAGGAACTTCAGTTTGACCGAATTGCTGTGGCTCAACACCTCAATGATCACATTGAAACCGTACTGTTAAATCTTTCACGCGGAACTGGACTACAAGGTCTTCAGGGAATTTTACCCTTAAGAGATCGTATCATTCGACCGCTTTTATTTCTCAAAGCAAGTGAAATTGAATATTATGTTCAGGAATATGCCATTGCTTATCGGGATGATCAATCTAACTTTTCGACAAAGTATGCTCGTAATAAGATACGAATAGATATTATTCCTCATTTCAAAAAACTACAACCTGATTTTGAGCAAATTTTTGAACAGAATATTACACACTTTAAGGAATCATATCTCTTGTTACAACAATTTGTCGAACCCCTGCGTAACAAACTTTTTCAGACAACGGGCGATGGTTGGGTAGTACGTAAGGAAGACCTGGAAGAATATTTGAATAATTTACCTTTATTATACGAACTGTTCTCTGGTTTTAATTTTTCAAAAGCAGTGTTAAGTGATTTGCAACAGGCTTGGGCCAAGGAATCAGGTCGTATTTTTCAATCGGATTGTTACAATATGCTTTTGGATAGAAATGAACTTTTTATTAGAGAAAAGGAATTTATATCTTCCGATGAGGCAATAATTACCTCAGAAACATCAACTGTGGAGTGGAAGCAGTATTGTTTCCATACCGGGGTATCTTCTGAGCTTACCATCACCAACAATAAAGAGATAGCAAAACTCGATTACGATCTGCTTGTCTTTCCCTTAACGATTCGTTCGTGGAAGATCGGAGATAGTTTTTATCCTTTGGGCATGGAAGGTCGGAAAAAACTGAGCGATTTTTTCATCAATAAAAAAATCAGCTTATTCGAAAAGGAAAATATTCCCATTGTAGTAAACGGTAATGGCGATATCCTTTGGCTAGCCAATTATCGTATGGATAATCGTTATAAGATTACCAGCAATACAAAAAAAGTCCTTACTTTAGTCTGTAAATGTGATTAAGGCTTAAGTCTACTATCTCAATACTAATAAAAGAAATGAAAGAAGGTGTACTCTATTCGGAAAATCAATATTTAGGACGTGACCGTGTTTGGATAAGCGTGCGTTTGGTACTTGTACTATTCTGCTTTACGGCATTTTATCTAAACTTGGATCATTTGATCTCCAGTCAATTGTTTTTCATTGTCGGAGTTGGGATTATTATTACATCTATTGTGATGATGTATATGGTCTTGTTTCGCATTGAGGTATTTCAGGACCATATCTTGATCAGCGGTCTTTGGTCGACGCGCGTTGTTAAAATTGATCTGGCCTCCATCTCGAAGGTTGAAAAGGCTCCTTATAGTACATTCTTTTTTAATAATCCTGTTTATAATCTACATACCAAAGGGAAGATTAAGTTTTTTGCGGGTGGAAAAAATGCTGTATATCTAACAGATAAAGATGGACTAACTTATGTGTTGGGAACCCAACGGCATGAAGAGCTATACCGCACGATCATGGAGACAAAAGGGAAATTGGGAAAGTCTTAAAATTTGTTAATATTTCTTATCTGACAATTTAAAGACAACAGTTTATCGAGTTATTGGTTAAATTTGAGAAAATAGCAACGAATTAACTATGGCATTTTTAAAATTTATACTTATTACAGTCGCTGTTTACTTTGTAGTAAGATTTTTATTTAAATTATTTTTACCGTTTGCAATGCGTAAAGCAGCTGAAAAGCTGATGAAAAAAGCGCAGGAACAGGGGGGAGCATATAGCAGTCAGGGACAGGGTGGTACTTTCTATTACGAATTTACTGGTCAAGGACAGCAAGAAAGTAAAAGATCCCAACCAGAGGGTAAAATTCAGGTTGACTATATTCCACCGAAGGAAACTCCGGAGCGTAAGGGGACAGAAACAGCTGGTGAGTTTGTCGATTTTGAGGAAATAAAATAATTTTTAGCAGTCCAAATAGCGTATCTTTGTGGCTATGTGGCTCAAGCAACTTTCTGTTCTAAATTTCAAGAATTACTCGGAATCTTCATTGGAATTTCTCCCTGAAGTAAATGCTTTTACAGGGAATAATGGTGTTGGTAAAACCAATCTATTGGATGCAATCCACTACTTATCACTTTGTAAAAGCTATTTTAATCCTATTGATTCGCAACATATCAAATCAGGTAATGATTGGTTTATGGTGCAGGGAGAATTTGATAAGGAATCAAATAGTGATGTTATTTCCTGTAGCCTAAAAAAGAATCAAAAAAAACAGTTTAAAAAAAATAAAAAAGATTATCCTCGATTGGCTGATCATATTGGGCTTTTCCCTTTGGTCATGATATCTCCCAATGATAGCGTCATCGTCACAGATGGTAGCGAGGAACGCCGAAAGTTTGTGGATAATGTGATTTCGCAAACTGACAATAAATACCTAGATACCTTAATTATCTACAACAAGTTTCTGATCCAACGAAATAGCGTGCTGAAGCAAGCCCGTCAGACCAATGTCTTGGATCTAGGCTTAATCGAAATTCTTAACTTTCAACTGGAGGAAGTCGGCAATATTATATTTGAAAAGCGAAGATCATTTATGGCAGAGTTCCAACCTGAATTTGATCGACATTATCAATTCTTGACCGAAGATGCTGAATCTGTCCAACTACAGTATGAATCTCCGCTGATGTTAGATTCTTTCTTGAATATTCTGGAGAAAAACCTTGAGCGCGATCGTATTCTGGAACGCACCAGTCAGGGAATTCATAAGGATGATCTGATATTTACCATTCATGGTGGAATGCCACTAAAAAAGTTTGGTTCCCAGGGCCAACAAAAATCATTTCTCATTGCTTTGAAACTTGCTCAATATTCTTATCTACAACAGAAAAAAGGATTCAAACCCTTGTTGCTCTTGGATGATATTTTTGATAAGCTCGACGATCGTCGTACCCATAAATTAATGCAGATGGTTTCTGAGGATGGTTTTGGGCAAATTTTTCTAACTGACACAGATTCGAAAAGAATTCAACGAATCTTTGACGAAATCAACCGCCCTGTTCGTATATTTGGTATCGAAGGAGGACAAGTGAATGTATAAGAAGCAACCAACGAAAAAGAGCCTAGAATTTATTCGGTCAAGCGATGATATGACCATTAAGCAGGGGGTAGAACGTCTCCTTGAAGCTTATAAACTGCGTCGAAAATTTGATGAGACCTCAATCGCTTCGGTATGGCCTCAATTGATTGGTAAAGCAATTGCCAACCGTACGCAACAGCTTTATGTGAGAGACAAAAAGTTGTTTGTGCGTGTGGAGTCTGCCGTCATTAAAAACGAACTGGCATTAATGCGTCGGCAAATCCTCGGAAGGGTAAACGAGTATGTAGGACACGTCATCATCGAAGAAGTCGTGATCTTGTAGTTTGCTTTCGTAGTTATGTTTAATCAATTGTTTGAAAACCTATTTCCTCTTCCCAAAGCCACTCAAGAAAAATTGTTCGCAAGTTTCGAACGAATTGAACTCAAAAGAGGAGATTATCTGATCAAAGAAGGGGACTATTCTTCCAATTTATTTGTTATCGAATCAGGACTGATTCGCCAATATGCATGGAGTAAAAACGGGGAATTTACACAGTGGATAGGTACAGCTAATCACTTCGTCACAGAGCTGTCTTCTTTTATTTTTGATACCCCTTCTAAATGGAATTTTCAATGTATTAGTGATTGTCATTTGTTCCGTTTGTCAAAATCAGATTACCAAAAGATGGAGTCTGAGGTTATTGAATGGAATAAATTTGAAAAGACATTTTTAGCAAAATGTTTTGGAGCGATGGAGCAACGAATTTCAGATTTTATTTGTTTGACAGCGGAAGAACGCTATCAACAGTATTTTGAGCAACATAAATTCCTATTCCATCAAGTACCACTTCAATATATTGCCTCAGTCTTGGGTATGAGCCCCGAAACACTCAGTCGTATCCGCGCAAAAATGAGTTCTTGATAAAAGTCAAGAGCTGTCTCCATTTCTTATCCTAGTTTTGTTTTATCTCCAATAGTAAGTGAGGGCCTTTGGGCTTTGAATTGGGCTAAGGCTTCTGTGTAATAAGGTGTTCAATTTGAAAACGCTTTGTGAACACTTGTTTTCTGGAGCAATTTTCAATTCAATGAATCCATCATGGGGTAAGCATGTGGACTTCATTTGGAGGGATATAAATTATTAAAATAATGAAAAAGATTGAGACAAGTATCGCGATTAAAGCGACAGTAGAGCAGGTATGGCAAGTGTTGACAGATTTCAAAACTTATCCAGTGTGGAGTCCAACTATAAAAAGCTTTGGACAGGAGCCTGCATTGGGAAAGCGTTGTGCAGTTAGGTTGGAACAACCTGATGGTTTTAAAATCAAGATGAATCCACGCTTTTTGAGCATCGACTCTAACCGCGAGCTGCGTTGGAGAGGTGAATTATTTGTTCCGGGAATCTTTGATGGTGAGCATTATTTTATATTGGAACAGATGGAAGAGGGGCAGGTTCGACTCATTCAAGGTGAGCTGTTTTCTGGTTTATTAATCCCATTCTTCGGAAAGTTATTGTTGACAACGAAGCAGGGGTTTGAACTTTTCAATGCAGCATTGAAGCAACGTGTGGAGTTGGGTTGTTAACTTTCAACATTGTTATGTGAATTTGGATCTGTTATACACATCGTATTTCGATGCCGAAGAGCTTTTAAGCTTGTTATGAACATTTTTATGTTGATAACCCCTTGGTTTTACACATTTATCGTTAGTTTTTAGATTTGCTTATTTATCTTATTAACATTTAACTGTTGATAAGCATGGGGTTATACACATTTTGCATCAACGATCATATATGTACGTTACACTTATTAACATTTTAGGTGTTAATAAGTGGTTGTTTTTGTGGAAAAGTGAGCGTTAAAGTATCGAAAAGTAAATCTTATGCACAAAGTACCAACAATCTGATCTGGGTTGATCTTTGGTGATTTGTTAAGATGTTTGTTGAAATGTTAAATAGTCCTGCGCTATTTGGAGAATACTAAATATTATAAGTATTGTTCCAGATCACCTTTTCCTTCACGAATAACATCAAAGGTTCCCTCTGTCAGGTCTACTACTGTTGAAGCGACATTGTCCCCGTAGCCTCCGTCAATAACGGCGTCTACCAGATCTTGATATTTCTCATAGATCAATTCGGGGTCCGTGGAGTATTCGATAATTTCGTCTTCATCGTGGATGGAAGTTGTCACAATCGGATTGCCTAATTGTTTCACAATTTCCCGAACGATGTTATTGTCTGGCACACGAATACCTACAGTCTTCTTCTTCGAACTTAATAATTTGGGAACTTTGGTGGTAGCATTAAAGATAAATGTAAAAGGGCCGGGTAATGCCTTCTTAAGGACACGAAAGACGGCAGTGTCGAAAGATTTGGTGTATTGTGAAATATCAGTCAGGTCGTAACAGATGAAAGAGAGATTGGCTTTATCGGGTTTTAAACCTCTAATCTCACACACACGTTCAATTGCCTTTTGTTGGGTAATATCACAGCCTATACCATAAACGGTATCTGTAGGGTAAATGATTACACCGCCACGCCTAAGGATATCAACGGCTTGTGCGATGGCTTTTGGATTGGGATTATCGTTATATATTTTGATAAGCATATCTAGTCTGGTAAAATTTATAATAGCGTTGGGGGATTTAGTTTTTTAATCTGGTCACGTTCGAGCACGAAGCGGATGATGTCAAAGCTTCAAAACTATCCTTCCGATACGTATATATTTAAAAGAACAACAGCCAAAATATTTTGTTTTGGCTGTTGTTCTTTATATTAAAATTCTGCGTTTTTCGGTGTGCGTGGGAATGGTATTACGTCGCGGATATTTGTCATTCCGGTTGTGAATAATACCAGGCGCTCAAAGCCTACACCAAATCCTGAATGTGGCACGGAACCAAAGCGGCGTGTATCCAAGAACCATTCCATTTCTTCTGCTGGTATACCTACTTCGGCCATACGTGCTAATAGACGGTCAAGATTTTCCTCACGTTGCGAACCGCCGACCATTTCACCGATACCTGGGAAAAGAATATCCATGGCACGAACAGTATTGCGACCCTGGGCATCAGGCTCATTCTGCTTCATGTAGAAAGATTTGATCTCCCTTGGGTAATCAGTTAGGATAACAGGTTTTTTGAAGTGTTTTTCCACCAAATAACGTTCATGTTCAGATTGCAGGTCAGCTCCCCAGTCATCAATTAGATACTTGAATTGTTTCTTCTGGTTTGGCTTACTACGTTTTAGTATTTCAACAGCGTCAGTATAAGTTACACGTTCGAAATTATTCTCTAAAACAAAGTTTAGTTTTTCAACCAAATTTAATTCAGAACGTTCTGCTGCTGGTTTTGATTTCTCTTCTTCTAACAAACGGCTTTTCAAAAATTCGATTTCCTCAGGACAAGTTTCCAAAGCGTATTTAATCACGTATTTCAGCAAAGCTTCTGCTAAATCCATATTGTCTTCCAATTCATAGAAAGCCATTTCCGGTTCTATCATCCAGAATTCAGCCAAGTGACGTGTTGTATTTGAATTTTCGGCTCTAAAGGTTGGCCCAAAAGTATAGATATTACCAAAAGCCATTGCTCCGAGTTCACCTTCCAATTGACCAGATACGGTAAGATTCGTCGATTTTCCGAAGAAATCTTCCTTGAAATCAATTTCGCCATTTTCTTTACGTGGCGGGTTGGTCAAATTTAAGGTAGTCACCTGAAACATTTCACCGGCACCTTCTGCATCAGAACCTGTGATAATCGGTGTGTGCATGTACACAAAATCATTTTCTTGGAAAAATTTATGTACAGCGAAAGCTAAGGCATTACGAACTTTGAATACAGCATTGAATGTGCCTGTACGAAAACGTAAGTGAGCAATTTCACGTAGAAATTCTAAGCTGTGTTTTTTCGGTTGTAAAGGGTATTTTTCAGGATCTGAATCCCCTATAATGCTTACTTCAGTAGCTTTAACTTCTACTTTTTGTCCTTTACCTAGCGATTCTATCAATTGGCCTTTTACACGAACTGCAGCTCCGGTAGTGATACGCTTTAGGATATCTTCAGGTGTATTTTCAAAATCGACTACTGCTTGAATATTATTGATTGACGAACCGTCATTAATTGCTATAAATTGATTGTTACGGAAAGTTCTTACCCAACCTTTAACAACGACCTCTTTGCCGAATTCTGTGGCATTCAATAGTTCCTTTATTCTTGTGTGTTCCATCTTAATTTTTGGAGAATGACTTGTAAAAGATGCTTTGTCAAAAAAGCAATACAAAAATAAGCTATTCTATTGGTTTATTGGGTATAAATGTTGATTTAATTCGCTGAATGAAGGATCAATAAGCTTCTAAACTTAATTTTTCCCGGTCACTATTCGCGTCAAACTGAGTGAAAAATAGCTGCCTTGGGGGCAAAAAAAAGCGGAACAACTGAGTTGTCCCGCTTTTAAGCTTTATGATGATTGAAGGAATTAACCTTTCAACACTTTAGTTACTAATTCAGCAGCTTCTTTCAATAAGATTGCAGAATAAACTTGTAAGCCTGATTCATCGATTAATTTTTTCGCTTCTTCAGCATTTGTACCTTGAAGACGTACGATGATAGGAACAGGAATATTACCAATTTCACTGTAAGCATCAATGACACCTTGCGCTACACGGTCACAACGAACGATACCACCGAAGATGTTGATCAAAATTGCTTTTACATTAGGGTCTTTCAAAATGATATTGAAACCAGCTTTTACAGTTTCAGCATTTGCAGTACCACCAACATCTAAGAAGTTTGCAGGTTCACCACCAGCTAATTTGATGATATCCATTGTTGCCATTGCAAGACCAGCACCGTTTACCATACAACCTACGTTACCGTCAAGTTTAACATAGTTAAGGTTTGATTCACCAGCTTCAACTTCCGTTGGATCTTCTTCTGTTACATCGCGCATAGCTGCGTAATCAGGGTGACGGTACAATGCGTTCTCGTCAAGATTTACTTTGGCATCAACTGCTAAGATCTTGTCATCAGAAGTTTTTAATACCGGATTGATCTCGAACATAGAAGAGTCAGTAGAATCGTATGCTTTGTAAAGTGCAGCAACGAATTTTACCATTTCTTTGTGTGCAGCACCAGAAAGACCTAGATTAAAAGCAATTTTACGTGCTTGGAATCCTTGTAAGCCTACTTTTGGATCGATTTCTTCTTTGAAAATCAAGTGCGGTGTTTTTTCTGCAACTTCTTCAATGTCCATACCACCTTCTGTAGAGTACATAACAATGTTACGTCCTGTAGCACGGTCTAATAATACAGACATGTAGAATTCTTTTGTTTCGCTTTCACCTGGATAGTAAACGTCTTGAGCAACCAAAACTTTGTTTACTTTTTTACCTTCAGGTCCAGTTTGAGGCGTTACTAATTGCATACCAATGATGTCAGTTGCTTTTTGTTTGACTTCATCTAAGTTCTTAGCTAACTTGACACCACCACCTTTACCACGGCCACCAGCGTGAATTTGAGCTTTGACAACAACCCAGTCGGAATTGTAGTCTTCTTTCATCTTTTTAGCCGCTTCCACAGCTTGCTCTGGAGTATCTGCTACGATACCTTCCTGTACGCGCACACCAAAGCTCTTTAGTATTTGTTTTCCTTGATATTCGTGAATGTTCATTTGCAAAAATATTTGGCGTAAAAATATGTTTTTTTGGGGGATAAGACAAGGGATAAATTGCTCTTTTATCTATTTTTTGACATTTGTGAAAAATAAAATGGCTGAAATAGAGAAATAACTGCTTATTTATTCAAAGGTGTGATATCGTAAATTTATTTATCTTTGCCCTATGATGTTACAAGCCAAAGGAATTCACAAAGCTTATGGGGCATTACCCATCTTAAAAGGCGTCGACATAACCGTGGAAAAAGGTGAAATCGTAAGTATTGTCGGAGCGTCAGGGGCAGGTAAAAGTACACTTTTGCATATTATCGGAACGCTGGACAAACCTGACCAAGGTTCGATATTTATTGATGGTGTCGATATCCATAAACTGAGTGCCAAAAAGCTGAGTGCATTTCGTAATGAGCATATTGGTTTCGTTTTTCAGTTTCATCATTTATTGCCTGAATTTACTGCGCTGGAAAATGTGTGTATTCCTGCATTTATTCGTGGACAGGGACGAGCTGAAGCTGAAACGAAAGCGAAAGAATTATTGGAGCTACTTGGGGTTTCACATCGTATTGATCATAAGCCTGCTGAGATGTCCGGAGGCGAGCAACAACGTGTGTCTGTCGCTAGGGCTCTGATGAATGATCCTTCAATCATTTTAGCTGATGAACCCTCGGGGAATTTGGATTCCGAAAATGCAGCGGCCTTACATCAACTGTTTTTTGATCTTAGAAACAAATTCCAACAAACATTTATCATCGTAACCCATAATGAAGAATTGGCCCGTATATCGGATCGAACAATTCATATGCGTGACGGATTGGTTGTTTAACTATTTCATAGGAAAGCCATTGCGTTTATAGATCAAGGTAGAGGAAGGAGCCAAACCTGATTTACTGGACAGGTCTTTGAGGGCTTAATTGCCGATGAAAAACAAAATTATTTTGATGAAGAGAATATTGATAACTTTCGGAACTAGACCGCTGGCAATGCGTATTGCTAGAAAACTTTCAGGTAGTTTTGAAGTTCTGTATGCAAGTTCGGAAGAGATTCCCGATTTGCTTTTAAAATCTGGGAATTATACGGCCATTCCAAAGGGCTTGCTACCAACTTTTGCGCATGAGGTGCTAAAATTGAGTTTAGACCAGCGGGTTGATTATGTATTACCTTTAGGTGGTTTCGAACTGGAGCCATTGGCCGAAGCCAAAGTTTTATTTGATGAATATCAGATTTCAGTTCTCGTTCCAGATAAGGATATCCTTGAAACATTTTCCATCATTGAAAATCCTCCAGCTGATCTTCCTTATGTTTTGCTTTCGAAGGGCAATAACTTGTTGGGTGAGGCGATCTATGAAAACACATTGGATGGACTTTTGGTCACTTCGGATTCGGCTGAAGAGTTCGCATTAGTCTGTGTTTCGAAGTAATATGATCCGATTCTCTATGCGTTATCTGTTGGGCATAATCTGTTCAACTTTTTTAATTTAAAGGTCTATTAGTGATGATGTTTCCAGAAGAAAAAAAAGTGTACGTTTTTGAATTGGATGATGTTCTTTTTCCGAAAAAAGACTACTTACTTCAAGTTTATTATCTCTTTGCCAACTTTATAGAATTCACGGAGACTTTTCCTCCACAGGGTGATTTGGTCAACTTTATGAAAAATCATTTGGAAAGTCAGGGTGAAGGATCCCTATTTGAACATGCGCAAGCCACATTTGGATTTGATATGAAGTACAAGGAGCATTTTGAACGACTACATGTAAATGCTGTATTACCACTTAAGTTGCATCTTTTCGATCATATTACTACGCTATTTTCGCAATTGAATGAAGAAGGTAAGGAAATATGTGTTTTGACGAAGGGGAATCCACTGGAACAATTGAACAAGGTGAAATTTGTAGACTGGGGAGAGTTTAGCAATCGGGTGAAAATTTATTTTCAAGATGAGCTTGCTTTCCGGCAGATAGATCCTACTCAATTTTTAGCACAGGAATTTGCAGTAGATATCACTGCGATTCAATTTGTGGACTAAGTTTGCATTGATTATCTTTGTATTATCTACTAACAATGTTTTGACTTTAAAATATACTGAATAAACATTGTTGAAAAAAAATTATGATTAGGGATATAAAAGCCCTATTTTTATATAAAGCCCTTGGATTTATGAATAAAGTGAACAAGCCTGCCACGATTAAGGAAATTGCCAAGAAGCTGAAAATCAGTCCTTCCACGGTTTCAAGAGCATTGAATGACCATCCAAGTATTGGATTGGTAACGACAATGCGTGTGAAAAAAATGGCCGAAGAATTGAACTACGAACCCAATCAAACAGCCATTTTCTTTAAACAGCGTAAAACATTTACCATAGCTGTGATTTTACCTAGCCTTTCAGAACCATTTTTTTCTTTTGCAATCAGCGAAATAGAAAATGTTGCTTCGGCACAACGGTACACTGTTTTAATGGGGCAGTCGTTGGATGATCCTGATCGGGAGGAACAGATTTTGAAAACATTTAAAAATCATAGGGTAGATGGGATCTTGATGTCTATCGGTAAGAAAACAACTAATTTGGAGTTTATCGAGAAATTGGAGTCATCTGGAATCCCAGTTGTCTTTTTTGATTGTGTCCCTAGTTTGCCAAATATCAATAAAGTTCAAAGCGATCTATCCACAGGAATGAATGAGGCTGTTGATGCTTTTGTCGCCCGTGGCCATAAAGTCATTGCTTTGGTCAATGGGCCAAAGACTTTGCCTGCGAGTGAGGATAGAAAGTTAGCCTACTTATCTGCAATGAAGCGAAATGGGATGGATATCTTGGAAAAGAATATTATTGAAACGGACCTGAGTACCGAAGGAAATGAGAAAGCAATGGACAGTATATTTGCGATGTCCGAACGACCTTCAGCGATTATTTCTTTCAATGACTTTGTTACATTGGATTTGATGAAAGCAGCGCGCAACAAAGGGTTGGTTTTAAATCAAGATATCTTCTTTATTAGTTATGCTAATTATCCTCTTTGGCAATACATGGAAAATCCACCAATGGGTCGTATCGAACAGTTTCCAGGTATGCAAGCGCGTAAGGCAGCTGAAATTCTGTTTGAACGAATCGAAAATTCAGATGTCGCAGATCAACAAATTGTATTTAAGTCGAGATTGGTGATGTAATTTTCATCCAAATGAATAACATAAAAAAGAGGGGAAAATCATTCGATTTTCCCCTCTTTTTTATGTTTATAGGTGACTATAAGTGGATCACTTCACCGTATGCATCGGCGCATGCTTCCATGATAGCTTCACTCATTGTTGGGTGCGGATGGATTGTTTTGATCATTTCATGTCCTGTTGTTTCCAATTTACGGGCAACAACAACTTCTGCGATCATTTCGGTAACATTAGCTCCAATAAGGTGGGCCCCTAGGAATTCACCATATTTTGCATCGAAGATAACTTTTACGAAACCGTCTTTTGCTCCAGCTGCTGAAGCTTTTCCTGAAGCAGAGAATGGGAATTTACCTACTTTAACTTCATACCCTGCTTCTTTAGCTGCTTTTTCAGTATAACCGACAGAAGCAATCTCTGGAGAACAATAAGTACATCCAGGGATGTTGTTATAATCGATAGGTTCTACATGAAGACCTTTGATTTTTTCAACACAAGTGATACCTTCTGCCGAAGCAACGTGAGCTAATGCTTGACCTTTAACGATGTCACCGATAGCGTAAACACCTTCAATATTTGTTTTGTAGAAATCGTCTACGACAACACGGCCACGATCAGTTTTTACACCAACCTCTTCCAAGCCTATGTTTTCGATATTAGGAGCAATACCTACCGCAGATAGTACAACTTCTGCCTCGATTACTTCAATACCTTTTTCAGTTTTAATAGAAACCTTGCTTAGTTCTCCAGATGTGTCAACAGATTGAACCTCTGATTTAGTAAGGATATTAATGCCCTGTTTCTTTAAGCTTTTTTCTAGTTGTTTTGAGATTTCTTCATCTTCAACCGGAACGACTCTGTCCATAAACTCAACAATAGTCACTTTTGTTCCAATTGCATTATAGAAATAAGCAAACTCAACACCGATTGCGCCTGAACCAACAACAACTAAAGATTTTGGTTGTTTAGGTAATGTCATAGCTTGGCGGTAGCCAACAATCTTTTTACCATCTTGTGGTAAGTTAGGCAATTCACGTGAACGTGCCCCTGTCGCCAAGATAGTGTGTTTTGCTGCATATTCTTTGGTAGAACCGTCTGCGCCTTTCACATCGATCTTACCACCTTTTTTAATTTTTGCAGTTCCATTGATGACATCAATTTTATTCTTTTTCATCAAGAACTGAATACCTTTACTCATTCCTTCAGCTACGCCGCGGCTTCTTTTGACGATAGCTTCGAAATCAGCCTCACCACCTTGAACATTGATGCCGTAATCTGCGGCATGGTTTAAATATTCAAATACTTGAGCACTTTTCAATAATGCTTTTGTAGGGATACAGCCCCAGTTTAGACAAATTCCGCCTAAAGATTCGCGTTCAATAATCGCTGTTTTGAACCCTAACTGAGCGGCTCTAATGGCAGCAACATACCCGCCTGGACCACTACCGATTACAATGATGTCGTAATTCATATAAATAAATATTCTGTAGTTGAGTGTTATAGCTTCAAATACCAAGGTATTGAACCTTATATTCATTCAAAAGTACGTATTTTTTCTGACGAATATGAACTATTTATTGTAAAATTGGCGGTTTTTGATAAAACAATGTCATTGTATAATGGATAATGTCACGTCTTGGTAAAAGGGCAAAAAATAATGGGTCAACTGTATTTAGAGTCTTATTTTTGAAGTTCACAATACACAGTTTATCATTATGTTAAGAATATTTAGACAGATTGCGTTGTGGGAGGCCATTTCCACGATTTGCTTGTTTTTCATTGCAATGCCACTGAAATATTTTGCTGGAATACCGGAGGCTGTTAAGATCGCAGGATCCATTCATGGCTTTTTTGTCGTTATATTTGTTGTGATGCTCATCATGTCTACTGTCGAATATAAGTGGCCTATTTTAAAAGCTATAAAGTACTTTTTAGCTTCTTTGGTTCCAATCCTTGGATTTTGGGTGGAGTTGGATCTAAAGAAGGAAATCGACGGCAAAAGACAGAAATCCTAATATTGAGATATTCGCATAGAGATCCCAATAGTGTAAGCCCTAAGCTTACAAAGTTAAGCTTTCCGCATGGTGCTTGATAATTTGTGATCGCAAATTTCCAAATTGAGCTTTATAAAAAATACGCATTAATATCAGAGGAACAGGGGAGATGTTTAATCATCCCGCCCTGTTTTCTCGATGCCCATATAAGCATAGGTTATACTATCTTTTCCATGCGGGGCAGGGTTTCCATTCTCGTCCAAATTGACAAACACCAATTTGTCGATGGATAGTATCGTTTTCTTTGAGATTTTATTTCTGACCTCACAACGCATCGTCAATGAAGTTGTTCCGAAATTGATCGCTTCAATACCTAATTCCAAAATATCCCCCTGTTTGGCCGAATTTACAAAGTTTATTTCAGATATAAACTTTGTAACCACTTTAGGATTTCCCAATTGTACAATAGCGTAAATAACCGCTTCTTCATCGATCCAACGCAAAAGTGTTCCGCCGAACAATGTTCCATTTGGGTTAAGGTCTTCGGGTTTGACCCATTTTCTTGTATAAAAATTCATCTGATATAGGTATTTATGACAAAGGGGAAAAGTTTCCTTTTCCCCTTAAGTTTATTCTGTTTAACACTTACGCGTGTATTGCTCTATTTGCGGTTGCGGCTAATGCAGCTTCTTTAATTGCTTCAGTATAGGTCGGGTGAGCATGGCAGATACGTGCGATATCTTCTGCAGATGCACGATATTCCATCGCTACAGTCGCCTCACCGATCATGTCAGCTGCACGCGGACCAATCATATGTACGCCTAATACCTCGTCTGTTGTTGCGTCAGCCAGTACTTTTACAAAACCATCTGTATCACCGGATGCTTTTGCACGGCCAGAAGCTTTGAAAGAGAAAGATCCAGCTTTATATTTCACGCCAGCCTCTTTAAGTTGCTCTTCAGTTTTTCCAACTGAAGCTACTTCAGGCCACGTGTACACAACACCAGGAATCAAGTTGTAGTCTATGTGTGGTTTTTGTCCTGCAATATATTCCGCAACATATACTCCCTCGTCTTCCGCTTTGTGCGCCAACATTGCTCCATTGATGACATCACCAATTGCGAATACACCTTGAACAGAAGTTTCTAAGTGTGCGTTTACAGGGATTTTCTTGCCTCTTTCTTCTAATGCAATGCCGATGTTCTCTAAGCCTAAACCTTCAGAATAAGCTGTACGTCCAACAGCAACGATACAATAGTCGCCATCCAATGTGATTTCTTGTCCCTTTGGATCCTCAGCAGTTACTTTTACAGTTTTACCTTTTGCTGTAGCACCTGTCACTTTATGCCCTAGGTAGAACTCCATGCCTAATGATTTTTTCAAAACACGTTGCAATTCTTTTCCTAAGCCGCCATCCATTGTACCAATGATAGATTTTGCAAATTCAACTACAGAAACTTTTGAACCTAGACGAGCATACACCGAACCTAATTCCAGACCGATTACACCACCGCCGATGACGATAAGGTGTTTTGGGATCTCTTTTAAGTTAAGTGCTTCAGTAGAAGTGATAATTCTTTTTTTGTCAACAGGCAAGAATGGTAACGAAGTCGGTTTTGATCCTGTTGCAATGATGACGTTTTTGGCAGTGATTTGTTCTGTAGAACCATCTGCTTTTGTTATTTTAATGGTGTTTTTATCCACAAATGAACCTACACCTTGGAAACTGTCAATCTTGTTTTTCTTAAATAAGAAAGTGATACCGGCAGTATTTTGCGCAATGACATCGTCTTTACGAGCAATCATCTTTGCCATATCTACCTTGAGATCTTTTAAACTGATGCCGAACGCATCAAAATTATGGGCAGCATTGTGGTAATGCTCCGATGAATCTAAAAGCGCTTTCGAAGGAATACATCCAACGTTAAGACAGGTACCGCCAAATGTGCTATATTTTTCAATAACAGCTGTTTTTAATCCTAATTGGGCACAACGGATAGCTCCTACATATCCGCCTGGACCACTTCCGATTACAATTACGTCGTATTGCATTGATTACGTTTTAATTTTTAGTAGTACAAATTTAGTGATTATTAATGGGATAGGAAATCAAAACTTGCGATTTGTAACCGAATAGACTTACTTTACATTTTTTTGATAAAAGAAGTATTGCTTACTCCCTTTAAAATAATCTAATTTCGATAATTCGTATAGAGGAAAAATATACAGCTAGACATAAAGCCTTAAAGAAGTAGCGCATGCTGATGCATCAACGCCGAAATAGATAGGACTACGAGCAATTGAATATATGCCTACAATGAATCTCAAAAAAGAGGGTGAGACACTACTTTTCTACCTTTGAGCAAAGGGTAGGTGAAGAAAAAGGATATCCAGATTTGAATATCCTTTTCGTTTTTATTTTATTATTCTGCAACGATTTTTCCTTGCATTACTCCATAGTGTCCAGGGAAACTACAGATGAAAGAATATACTCCTTTTTCGAGTGTAAATGTAATTTTATCTGTTTCACCAGGACCCAATAATTTTGTATGGGAAACGATAGAGGATAGGGCTGATTTTGGAACATACTCATCAGCAACCGCTGCTGCCGCTTCAGCACCGAAAGTTGGAAGATCTACACCTGGTTTAAGGATGACAACATTATGTCCCATAGACTCTTTTGGCATGGTACCAGCATTTTTGAAAGATAATTCTACTGGTTCACCAGCTTTAACACGGAATAAGTCCTTGTCAAATTTCATCTGATCGTTACCTTCTAAAGATAAGCTGTTAGATATAGCCACGTTTTCAATTCCAGGTACTGTTTCTGTCGCTTGGTTTTCTGTTGAAGTTGTCGATTCTGTACTAGCTGATTTGCCAGACTTCTCACTGTTTCCGCCACAAGATGCAATTGACAAGGCAACTGCAACTGCTGGTATCATAAAAAGTTTTTTCATTATTACGTTTTGTTAATTCTTTAAAATTAATGATTTCATTGGTAAATAGAAACAATCATTTCAATTTTGACAATAAAGCATCAATTGTTTTATATAATTTGATAGGGTCAAATGGTTTCCCAACGACTTCATTTGCACCTGCATCCATAGCTTCTTGTTGTTCGGCCTTTAAAACCGAGGCAGAGATAGAGATGATGGGCATATTCGCAATTGTTGGATTAGGATGGCGACGTATTTCTTTTATTGCTTCAAAACCACTCATAAGGGGCATATGTGCGTCCATAAATACCAAATCTATTTTTTTTCTGTTTATTTCCTCTAGTGCAAGCTGTCCATTTGTTGCCAGTGTAATTTCGCAGTTCCAACTTTTCAGGATATTCGCTAACATGAAGCTGTTCAATTCGTTGTCTTCGGCAATAAGGATCATTGGTGAATTAAATTTAGGTAACTCTGTATAAAGCACTTGTGTTTCTTTTTCTAGGGGTTTATCTTCTATTTTGTCAAAGGCACATTCAAAAGAAAATATGCTTCCTTTACCATATTCGCTCGATGCGAATACTTTTCCATTGAGAAGGGCAGCGATGCGTTTTACGATTGCTAAGCCCAAGCCGGTACCGCCAAATTTTTTTGTGATACTGTCTTCCCCTTGCTCAAAAGCAATGAATATTTTTTCCAAAGCTTCTTCGGCTATGCCGATGCCTGTGTCTATGACTTGAAACTGTAAACCAATTTGTTGATCGCTTTCCGTCAGAAGGTGAATTTTTAAAATGACCGAGCCCGAGGACGTAAACTTGAAACTATTGGAGATAAAGTTTGTAAGAATCTGCTTTAAACGAAGTGGATCAGTTAAAAAATAACTGTTTATCCGGTCGTCCACATCTATATAAAAATTTAATCCCTTATAATTTGCCTTATCAATAAATAGATTATTCAAATCATCCGTAATATCATGTACCGAAGTGGATTCCATGTTAAGTTTCATCATACCAGAATCGACCTTAGACAGGTCTAATATGTCATTAATGATTGTTAGTAGGTTCTGAGAAGCTGAATCGAGTTTATTGATCCAGTTTTCTTGTTCGATACTAAGCTGTGAGTTTTTTAACATTTGGGTAATCCCCATAATACCATTGATAGGCGTACGGATTTCATGGCTCATATTAGCCAAGAAAGTTTCCTTTGATTTTCTTGCTAATTCAGCTTCCTCTTTTGCTTTAAGAATCGCTTGCTTCGATTCTTCCAAAGCAATATTTTTCTCTTTAATTTCCTGTTGTATTAACAGCTGCTGAACAAAAGATTTGACTTTTGCTATGGTTGCTTCCGGATTAAGAGGTTTATACAGGTAGTCTACAGCTCCACTGTTAAGTCCTTGAATAAGGTACTTATCCTCTTTCGAAATAGCGGTTACCATGATCGGAATAATGTGATTCGTCTTAGGGTTTTTCTTCAAAAAAGTAACAAATTCGAATCCATTGATTTCGGGCATCTGTACATCAACTAAGGCAAGATCTATTTCTTCTTTCCAACAGATTTTTAGGGCTTCGTTGGGATCCGTACTGCTAATTATATTTACATATTCGATATCCTCCAGCAAGGCTGTGAGACTGATAATATTTTCAATTTTATCATCGACGATCAATATATTAATCTTCTTCATTATATCAAATCTAAATACAACTTTAGGTTAATTGCATGATGTAATCCTTTATTTCGGCTATGGTTAAGATCTTATCTTGCGCATTTAATTCTATGGCCGCCTGCGGCATAATTGGAACCTCCGCATCCAGTGGATCTTGTACAAAGGTGCTGCCACCATATTTTTTAATCATCAACAACCCTTGCGCACCGTCCTGATTGGCTCCAGAAAATAAAATAGCGGTACAATTTTCTTTATAGACTTCGGCTGCCGATTCGAAGGTCACATCGATTGATGGCCTTGAATATTGAACGGGTTCAGAGATATCTAAAGAAAAGCTATAATCAGGTTCGATGAGCAAATGATAACCCGCTGGCGCAAAATAGATTGTTCCATCTGCTATGGTTTCTTTATCATCTGCTGTTTTTATTCTCTGCAATAAGGCTTTTGATAGTGTATCTTCAATGCTCGATGCATATTTGGGGTTTCTGTGCACAATAACGATGACCGGTATTTGAATAGGGCGTTCCAATGCTTTTAGGATATTTAGAATAACACTAAACCCACCTGCAGATCCCGCTAATAAAAGAATTTTCCGTTCCATCTTGATCTAACCTATTTTTTGATAAATATTGTGCTTTTTGTTTACAACCTTAAATTTTGTTGCGTTTTTGTAGTTAATTAGCGACTCTTTTGAGCCTAAACATAAAAAGCCAAGGTGGCAGAGCGAATTGTAAAATAAATCCAATACTTTTTCCTGAAGATTTGTGTCGAAGTAAATCAATACATTACGGCAGGTGACCAACTGAAATTCATTAAATACCCGATCGGAAACCAAGCTGTGCTGAGAAAAAAGAACATTCTTCTTAAGGCTATTATTTATCGTAGCGGCATTGTACATCGCTGTATAATATTCTGATAAAGAACTTTTGGGATCCGTTTTAATGAAATTTTCAGAGTAATCTTTCACCTTTGCCAGAGAATAAATGCCTCTTTTGGCTTTTTCCAATACTTTTGTGTTGATATCCGTTCCATAAATAAACGAACGCTGATAGAGCCCGGCTTCTTTTAGTAAAATTGCCAATGAATAGACTTCTTCCCCTGTGGAACAACCTGCACTCCACAACTTAATATGAGGATAGGTTGCCAAATAAGGAAATACATCATTTTTTAACGCTTTGTAAAATTCCGGATCTCTAAACATTTCAGTCACATTGACTGTAATTTCTTGTAAAAGATAAGTACTGAAGCCTGGTTGGTTAATTAATTTAGATTTTAATTCGACCAGATCTAGCTTGTTGAGCTCCATAATTCTGGTGACACGCCGCTTTAAGGATGACCTTGTATATCCGGACACATCGTAGCCGTGGAGGTTTTTGACAACGTCAATAATTTCCTCCAACTCTTCAAAAGTAATCATTGCTGCTATTTTATTGCTTAACTCAACCATACACGCATTAAGGATATCAATTTATCCACATCAACCGGTTTGCTAATATAATCGTTTGCTCCTACAGCGATTGTCTTTTCCCGGTCACCTTTCATAGCCTTCGCTGTAACAGCGATAATGGGAAGGTTCGAAAACTTCTTGTTCTCCCTTATTTTTTCGATGGCTTCATAGCCGTCCATAACGGGCATCATAATGTCCATCAAAACAATATCGATATGCTCATTGCGTGCTAAGATATCCAATGCTTCCTGACCATTATTGGCGATCTCTATTTTCATGTCATAGCTTTCGAACGCGGTACTTAAAGCGAATATATTCCGCATATCATCGTCAGCCAGCAATACGGTCTTGGAAGCCAAATTGTTCTCGTCAAGTACAGATGAACTGTTGCTAAATGAATGATATTCCGTTTTGCTGCTTCGGATTTTATTTAAGAATAAATTGACTTCGTCAATTAATCTATTGTTGGATTTGGCTGATTTTAACACCATGGCCTGACTATGGTGCAAAATTTCTGATGTTTGTTCAGGACTTAACTCCATTGCGGTGTTAATAATAATCGGCAGATCCTTAAATTCACTATTCGACTTGATCTCATTGAGCAGTTCGATTCCAGATTTATCAGGCAGATTTAGATCCATAATGATACAGTCGAAGATTTTTTCCTGAATCAATAGATCGAGCGCCTGACGTGCATCGAATGCCTGAAATATTTGAATATTTTTTTCTTCAAGGGATTGCTTGATAAAATCACTTTGAATTTCTTGATCCTCTACCAATAGAATTTTCTTAATAAGGCGGCTTGTGGATGCTTTGATCTTCAGGAAAGTTTCGGCGAGAGATTCTTCAGAGACTGGTTTGGACATAAACCCGATAGCGCCTGCAGATATCGGTTCATCATGGAGGAATGTTCCTGCAGACATCATGTGTACTGGGATATCCTTCGTCGACGTCGCTTTTTTGAGATTACGCAGTACTTCCCAACCATCCATTTTTGGCAACATGATATCTAATATGATCGCTGCAGGCATTAAGTTTCGTGCTTTGTTGAGTCCGTCCTGTCCGTCATAGCTAATATAAACATCGTACCCATTTTGGATTGCATAATCTTTTAGGATATCTGCAAAGATGAAATCATCTTCGATAATTAGTAGCTTATTGTTTCCATTACTATTGTCAGCCGGCCGGTCTCTTCCGATTGTTATATCTTCTAATTGAAGATATGGCATCGTCGTATTTTTTTCAATGACAGGTAATTCGGAGATTTTTCCACCTTGAATTTCCGCTTCCAATGGCAAACTGAAAATGAACACACTGCCTTCGCCAACTTTACTGTTTAGTGTGATTCTTCCCTTTAATAGACTCGCTATCTCACGGCATATGGAGAGGCCAAGTCCTGTACCACCATATTTGCGGCTGGTGGAACCATCCTCCTGCTTAAAGGCATCAAAGATGAGTTCTTGTTTTTCTGGAGCGATCCCTATACCATTATCTTGGACTGTAAAATATATGGTTCCATCCTCGATATTTATCTTGAGTAATACGGTACCATTTTCACCAGTGAATTTAAATGCATTCGACAATAAATTTTTTAAAACCTGTTGTATGCGATGCTCGTCACCAATAAATTCCTGCGGTGTATCGCCATCAATTTCGACATTGAATTTGATGATCTTTGATTCAGCGGTATCATGAAAAAAGTCTTTAATATAATTAACCAGATAATTCGTGTTGATATGCTCTTTTTGAACTTCGACTTTTCCAGATTCTATTTTTGCTAGATCCAACAACTCGTTGATCAAGTGAAGCAGGTCTGAACCTGCACTATGGATAACGGACGCATACTTTATCTGATCGTCATTCAGGTTTTCCTTTTTGTTGTCCTGCAACAATTTGGCAAGTATAAGAATACTGTTAAGTGGAGTCCTTAATTCGTGACTCATATTTGCCATAAACTCAGACTTATACTTGCTTGATAATTCGACTTCTTCTATTTTCTGAGCGATTGCCTGTCTTGCTTTCTCCAGATCTTCATTTTGAGCGAAGAGTAATTTTGCCTTCTCATCCAATTCATTGTTCGTCTGGATGAGCTCTTCTTGTTGTACCCGTAGCTCTTCTTCGGAAGCTTCTAGTAAATGGGTTTTATGGATTAATTCTTCGTTAGTCGTCCTTAATTCTTCTTGTTGCGCCTCCAGTTCCTCGGTTTGCTGTTGAAGTTCTTCATAGAGATCCGCAAGTTTGCCATGCGTCTGCGCAACTTTAAGAATGATAGCGATGTTACCCTTTACTTTATCCAAGAAATTGAATCGCAACTGTTCCTCTTTTTCATTTACCAGCGGGCAGCATATTTCCATCAACCCTACACAATGATTTTCATAAGTAAATGGAATAATGTAAATTTCAGTCTCGATCCTATTGGATAAAGAAGTCTCTAAAACGAGATGAGCGTGATCAATATCCTTGATTTTCACAACGACATGTTTGTTGGCTACTTCGCCTAAAATACCATCATTTTCCTTAATGCTCTTTTTTACCTGCTGTGTGGAAGCAATCCCTATTTTATGGCATAATTGATACTCCTGATAAGTATCATCAAAAATATAAACTGTACCTCCCAATGCTTTCGTCATATCGGTAATAGCATTTAGGCTGATCTCTGCTATTTTTTTATCGCTATAATCACCACGTAGCTGTTCATCAATATGGTTTATCGCATTTAAAATCCAGTTATCATTATTGGTCTGATCTTGCAGGAGTTGGAGACGGTTGTTTGATTCTTGCTGGCTTTTAACCGTTGACCTTAACACTTTTGAAATAGAGAAAATTTTAGCCAGAATATAGAAAAATCCACTTAAACCGATCGCAATGAAGAGATAAGTAATGTTTTGTGCGAGCTGAAGATCGTTTCTGGACTTTTCCAGTCGATTTGCTCTTTGATCGAGCAGATCCCTAGATAATATATCGATCTGATTGAAAATAGCTGTTTTTTGTTCGTGGATGTACGGCGGTAAAGTGCCGTTGTTAGTTTTGGCGTAGGCTATATCTTTATCAAAATCATAGAAAAGGGCAATTTCTTTACGCATAGTTTCGATCGCATGTGGTGAAACTGTATAGAAATCATCCACTTTACTAATAGCTCTCAATGACTCATCTGCCTTTTTTCGTCCGAGCTGGTAAGGAATAAATAATGCTGGATCTCTTTTTGTGAAATAATGAAGTTTAACATCATTGATCTCATCTATGTTTGATCTAACTTCATTGATAACATTAAACCTATTTTCGGCTATACGAACGATATTACGTTCGTTATCCAGAATATGATGCAAAGAGATAAAAAAGTATAGGGCAGAAATAAAAATAAGCAAAAAAGAAATTATCACGCCTATGGTAATTTGCTTTCTATAGTTTTCTTGATCCATGCGAGAATGAGTTTAATGAATTTTGGTCACCCAACTATCGTTCATTTTTCTGTAGGTAGTTTTCCTGATATTACCTGGGGAAAAAAAGATATATGTAAAATAACAAAAAAACTTGCTATTCTTAAAATAGTCACAAATACGAATAGATACAATATTGTAAATAATGGAAGAAAAAGTCCTAATAAAACAAAACCCTGATGATGGGCACCAGGGTTTGTTACTAACCAATTATAAACCTAAATTATGAAAAGACTTTTTAAGGGCGACCAAACTAAATTAGTTGCCGTGTTTTTTGCTCTGAAAAACTAAGTTGATTGTTTTTTTAATCTTATGCAGCTTTTAACAGAATTACCTGTTTCAATAGCGCTGTTAGTGTTTTCATAGCGAGATAACCTTTAATTATCTTCTACAAAGATACGGTAAATATCAGGTTCTATCCAAATGTTTTTTATAATAAGTTGCTAATACAACTATGTTGTGACAAATAAATGATATTTTGGCTTATTTGAATAATTTACTGTCAGAAATCCAATAAATAAGACGATATAGGGTAATCGTATATTTAACTGAAATGCCTTATTTTTACAAAAATATATTTCGATGGTACTGACTGAATTTAAAACGATAAAAGGATTTGTATTGGATGTGGATGGAGTATTGACAGATGGAACTGTACAAGTCAACGAGAGGGGAGAACAGCTTCGATCTTTTAATATCAAAGATGGATATGCGATGCAATTGGCTATAAAAAAGGGCTATCCAATCTTTGTCATTACTGGTGGAGCTTCAAAAGGGGTGGAACTGCGTCTACAAGGATTGGGGGTTAAAGAAATTCACTCCCGTGTCTCAGATAAACTTTCGCTATTGAAAGCATTGGCTAATGCGTATAATCTTGGACTTGATCAATTAATGTATATCGGGGATGATATTCCTGATTTTAGTTGCATGCGATCTGTTGGTTTGGCTGTGTCACCGGCAGATGCTGTTGAGGAAATCAAGAAGATATCGCATTATATTTCTGGTTTTAATGGTGGAAAAGGAGTCGTACGGGAACTGATCGAAAAAGTACTTAAAGTACAGGGAAATTGGTACGAGGATGAAACGATAAAAAGCATTTAATGATGTTAGAAAATTTAAAGAATAAGACGGTTATCTTGGGTTCTCAATCGCCTAGGCGGAAACAATTATTATCAGGATTAGGAATCGAGTTTGAGATAGAAGTTCGGGAGACTGAGGAGTATGTTGATCCGAGTCTTTCTGCCATTGAGGCAGTTCGTCAGATCGCATTGCAAAAAGTGAAAGCTTTTGCGGATAAATCGGACTGTTTGGTTATCTGTGCCGATACAGTTGTTGTTTCAACAGCCGGTGAGATTTTGGGTAAACCAAAGACTGCGGCTGAAGCTATGCAGACTTTAGAAAATTTATCCGGAAAGAAGCATTTGGTCATCACTGCTGTCGCTACACAGTGGCAAGGTATAGTACATTCCTTTGTGGAAACGACAACAGTCTATTTTCATGTCTTGGATCGGGATGAGATAGACTATTATGTTACTAATTTTTCGCCCCTTGATAAAGCTGGGTCCTATGGTATTCAGGAATGGATTGGTTTAATTGGCATTGAGAAGATAGAAGGTGAGTATAATAATGTTGTCGGGCTACCGACAGTACGGTTATATCAGGAATTGAAAAACTTAATATAAAAAAAGCGGCTTAGCCGCTTTTTTTATATTAACTCAGTACTATTTTATGAAATAACGTACCCCTGTATAAAACATTCGTCCTGTTAAGGGGCCCCATAACATGGAGGTATCAAAGTAATTTCCGAAGGGTTGATCCGCTGCAAGGATCGGTGTTTTCTGGAAATAGTTTGAAAGATTTTCCCCTCCTAAATAAACGGTGAAGTTTTTGTCCTTTCCAAATGTTTTGCTGATCTGCGCATTCATCGTAGCATATGTTTTTGATTCGGTTGGCATCTGGTATTCAACCGGGTTGTCCATGGTTGAAGGTATACGTTTTGGTCCAACAACGTTTAACGTATAATCTAGGCTCCATCCGGAATGATGATTATAGGCTAAATTGACAAAACCACGGTGTTTAGCTAACAAAGGTTTGGTTTTTCTTCCACTCTGAAAGTCGGTCTGTACATCCAATAGACGGTAAGCTAATCTCGTTTCAAAATGTGGAGCAGGCATAAACCTAAATTCCGTCTGCAAACTGTTTGAAAATGATTTTCCTGTTAAGTTGTAAAAACTGATTTCTCTTGGATTCTCGTAGTCGACCACGACCTGATTGGAAAAGCTGTTATGGAAAAATTCAACCGAGGCAGAAGCTTCTCTTCCAAATATGCGCATGTTTTGATCAACCGCAATTCCTGTGTTCCAGGAAACTTCTGGTTGTAAGCCATAGGCTTTATTATAAATATCCTGGGACTGAATGATCAGTCTTCTACTACTGGCCAAAACGGCTGTATTCTCCGCAAAGATATTTGCTGTACGCTGACCTCTTCCTGAGCTTGCACGGAATGTAGTTCCAGCAATAGGAGCATAGCGTAAATTTAACCGTGGTGTTGTAAACCATCCATACAATGAGTTGTAATCTTGACGTAGACCCACTACTGCATCAAATTTTTCGGATGGACTGAAGGTATATTCTGCAAATGCACCTGAAACGACTTCTTTACGTTTGAAATTTTGATCTGTTAAATACCATTCATCGTAGTTATCGTAATTGATAGAGGCACCAACACGATATTTATGGGCTACAGTACCTATGATATCCTGGAACAATAGGTTAGCGTAACCATTCTGTTGCTCAGAATTGTAGTTTTTTAGTCCAAAATAACTTTTTTGATTGTAGTTGGAACCAGCTAATTGTAAACCGATACTGCGGTGTTTGTTCTCAGGAAATACATAACCGATTTTAGCAAAACCTTCAACACGTTCGATGTCAAAACCAAGACCATAACGATTAGTAGTGCCCTTATCTGTTTTTTTGTTAAAATCTATTTGCCCACCAGTACGATCATCATTTAAATACTTCACGCCAAATTGTACCATTAGGCCTTTACCGTTCTCATACAACCAACGGTTTACTCCCGAGAAAAGATTACCAACGGGCACATCCCTAAATCCATTGTGGCTAAAATTCATGGATTTATTGTACATAAAGTTGTCGTGTAATAACACCGATGTCGACCAATGTTGTCCTAATTTTTGTGAAAGATTCAAATTCACATCAGTACGTCCCATATTATTGGCATAGGCGTTAAAAAATAGCCTTTCGGAGTTTTGAGGTTTTTTTAGTTCCACGTTGATCTGACCGGCCATACTTTCGTATCCATTAGCTACAGAACCAACCCCCTTGGCAATTTGAATAGATTCGATCCAAGTACCAGCAATGGAATTAAGTCCTAGTGGAGACGCCAGACCGCGCGGTCCAGGTAAGTTTTCTACCGTCAATTGTGTATAAATACCACTTAAGCCAAGCATCTGAATTTGTTTACTACCAGTTACAGCATCAGCACTGATCACATCCACAGAGGCGTTGGTCTCAAAGCTTTCACTTAAATCACAACAGGCAGCTTTAAATAATTCTTTGCCAGTCAGTACCTCCAGTCTTGCAGGTGTCATACGGTCAATATAAGTGGATTTACGTGTTCCTTTAACTTCGACCTCCATCAATACATTACCTTTGGCTGTAATCATGACAACCTCGTGTAAGTCTTTAATTGTGATCGTATCGGATTTCATTCCAACGTAACTGACAACAAGTTTGTCAAAACCTTCTTTGTGTTCTAACTTAAATACACCATTCTCATTACTTCGGGTGTTTCTGCTTGGCAAATTCGCCCAATGTAAATTAGCTCCAACAATAGGTTTTAGATCACCTTTTTCATTCTCTTCGACAACAACACCTGTCACGGTATGTGGATGATCATGATGTCCAACTTCGACAGATACTGTCTTTTTTTCGGGAACTTGTCCGTTTTCCAATCTGGGATACATACAACATTCATGAAGCTTTGCATAGGATTCGTCACTTGCAACCAGATTGTCTACATCGTGTCCGACTTGGGCAATATTCTTTTTGATTGTTTCCAGTTCAACTTTTTGTACATTGTATTTAACATGTAGCAAATTATCACTCGCGTTCCACACAGCGCTTTCGACACCTTGTAATTTTGCCGCTGTCTCGATCCTTTTTTTACACATCGCACAGTTACCAGCTACAGTAAGCGTTCTTGTGCTGTCGCTTTGTGCCTGCGCAATTGTGAAGGAAAATAACAATAAAAGGGTTGTTGTATATAGTTGTTTTAAAATTTGATTCATAGTTTTTTGATAATGGACAGCCTAAAAAAAGTGCATAGCATGTAAGGTCGAAGGTAATATCTTCGACGTTTATTTTGATTAAAAATCTAAAAATTAGGAAATCAAATTCTGAAACTCTGATTTAGAATAAATACAGAAGGACTGTATCTCTTTAGGAAGGTGTTCTGATTTGTACTTTGTTTGGATGAACTATCCTCATCTGCCGAAAATTGGTAATAATTATGTATCCAGTGAAGGGTAATAATGGCCGGAGAAAAACTATTGAAATTGAGTGTCTGAGATAATCTGTTGAAATCATCTACTTTTTGGGCAGCGATGGTTACATCCTTGCAACTACCTTCCTGATGACAGTGGTTCTGATGTTTTTTTTCTGACTTGGCACACATCGGACAATGAGCAGTTTGATTTTGGCTTAATGATACACTTTGTGCTTCTCCTTGACAGAAATGGAAATGTAGGGTTGCACCACTTGCTGCGAGCAAATAAAAAAATAAGCCGATAAACAATGCAATTTTCCTCATCCCAACAAAAGTAGAGAAAATTTGTATTTTTTTTTTGTAATATTTTGGATAAATGTTATAACTTGTACATAAGAAATGAAAAACCAAAAATTACCGTTATGATGTGCCTTTTATTTATTAACTCCATCAGTTTATATTTATTAGCTGTTTTTTTGATCGTTGGTGCAGTTTTACTGTATAAAGGATTCTACCACGTTATTCGTCGTATACAAGAATAATATCGAAAGGTATGGTTTGTAGTGTGATGATTTCTGAAAATAAAAGATTTCAGACGTATTAACTATTTGTTGCAATAATCACCGTTAGGCGAGGCTATCTCCTTTCGAAAATAACCCCGTTTAAATTTATTGTCATCGGCTTAATAGTGGGTCACTTTTTCCGCTTTTTCCAACTTCTATACGGCCTGCATATTGCTCTTGGAATGTATTGCAATCTTTGCAGCTGATACGGAAATCATACCAAAAACTTTGTTTGGAAAGATCAAACTTAATCGTTGTTGAC
The DNA here is from genome assembly GCF_024810095.1 of Sphingobacterium sp. BIGb0165. NCBI lineage: Bacteria > Pseudomonadati > Bacteroidota > Sphingobacteriia > Sphingobacteriales > Sphingobacteriaceae > Sphingobacterium > Sphingobacterium sp. BIGb0165. The sequence continues at coordinate 257,593 of NZ_JANUEB010000009.1, forward strand.
TCGCCACTTTTGAGTTGGACTTCTTTTTTGCCCTGCCCGTAGCTGATGTCCTCAAGTAAGAGCAAATGACTTTTTTTGTCTTGATTTATACAAGTGAACAACAAACGACCCGTAAATGATTTTTCATCTCTGCTCTTTTCATAGGTACAACGGATTTTGATATTTGGATGTTTAGTATAGCCTTTAAACATACGATAAAATCCATTTGGTCCATGTACATCAAGTTGAAATAGTTCGTTGTCAAACGCATGGATAGCCCAATTGTCTGACAAACTGCCTCCAGGGGATACGGCGTAGTTACGGGAAGTCCCAATCTCGCCCTTATAAGGAGTACTATGATATACTGTAAATGGTGAACCCGCAGTGCGTTTCCCAAATATCTTGTTCGAAGCTTCAAATGTCAGTTGATACCTTCCATCAGATAGATATTCTCCATGTGTGTAAAGTTCATAGGGGAGCGTGCAGGAGTCGCGAAGCCCTTCTTCTTGTTTCGGAAAATAAGATGAATGGGCTGGATCTTGCTCAATCTGCTTAATCTCATCTGCAGTTAATGCTTTGAATCCCATCGGAAGACCTTTAAACTTCGCCTGGTGGATCTCTTTGATAAATGGCTGACGTTCTAATACCAATGGCTTTTTGATTACCTCTCCATTATAAGGTCTAAAAGCAGAAGTGAGATCTCCACAGACCGTACGTCGCCAGCTGCTCACATTGGTTTCCTTTGCTTCTTTATTTATTTTGTGGCTGATAAATTTCTCTAAAAACTGCAAGCTTGAAGTATGGTCAAATACCTGTGAGTTTACCCAACCACCCCTTGTCCAGGGGGAAGCAATGATTAAAGGGACACGATACCCCAAGCCGATGTTGCTTTCTCTTCCACTTTCGGGGTAATACTGTTCGTCGCGACGCACAAATTCCAATTTTGGGTCAATATCTGGAGACACTTTACCGCTATCTGCTTCATAGGGATTAGGAGCCGTAAAAGGAGCAAAGTGATCAAAATAACCGTCATTCTCATCATAGGTAAGGATAAAGATTGTCTTTTTCCAGACTTCCGGATTTTGTGTTAGGATATCCATAATTTCACTCACATACCAGGCGCCAAACCAAGGAGAGTCTGGATGATCCGAGAAAAGCTGAGGTGGAGCAAGCCAGGATACCGTTGGTAGTTTACCCGCTTCGACATCTTTTCTAAATTGGTATAACACATCACCTTTTGGGATTTGCAGTTCCCGTTGATGCTCGCCTTCCTGATAATGCATTGTTTCGAGCTCCATGTAATCGGGCTGTGCACTGTTATTCACAAATGCACGACGATGAATATCTTTCGTTCGTTCATCAAGTTTTTCAAAATTTTCCGCTGTGTATTGTTGTAGTTCTTCCAGCACATGTTGAATTTCCTTATGTAACTTTTCAAGTGCGTCTTTGGTCGATGTGGTAGCTATTTTCAGTTCCAGTTCTTCTTTTTTGCGTGCAAGCAGCTCTCTATAGCGAGGACTATATTTGACTTGATACTGAGGGAAATATTCCATGGGGTTACATCCAAAATTCGCTAACCAGCCATTGGCTTCGCCACTGTATCCAGCACTACTTGAGGAAATCTCATTCTGATATATTTTCCAGTCTACGCCAAGTGCTGAAAGACGTTCTGGGAAAGTCTTCCAGTTCGCTTTACCACTAAATTCTGAATCACCGTTCCATACCAATGCCTTTCCGTTTAAATTTTCTCGAATATTAGCTGTCCAAAAATAGAGTCTATTGGGATTTGTACCTGTAATACTTGAACAGAAATGTTGATCGCAGATCGTGAAAGAATCTGCCAGTGAATAGTAGAATGGAATGTCTTCTCGCGTATAATGTCCCATCGTCAGTGGAAGGTCTGCAAATTCTTTAAATCCAGAATGTTTGACATCTAACCATTTGTCCATCTTTCCCTTGTTTCGGGCATCGGTTTGATCGGTCCAATTATGAGGCAAACATCCCATCCATGTAATTTTTGAATCTTTAATATCCAATCGGAAAGGAGCGTATGTTTCACCTGTTTTTTGCGTCTGTAACCACACTTTGTTTCTGTTTGGCTGGCGGATCGCCCTTGGGTCATTGAAACCCCGCACTCCCCGTAGTGTACCAAAAGCATGATCAAAGGATCTATTTTCCTGCATCAGTAGAACCACATGTTCAGCATCATAAAAGGTGCTCCCCAAAGCGGGGTTGATGGCCATTGCTTTTGCAATAGCAGAAGGAAGGCCCTGAGAAAGTGAGGCCCCTCCGGCGAGCATTGCCGCTTTTTTTAGAAAATCTCTTCTTGTGTCCATGTTTTAGTTTATTTGGCTGGTCATATATCGAAACGTATGTTTTTTCAAATATTGGTTTTTACAGCGTGATTATAAAATAAACAAGCGTTCAGTGAAGGAATTGTTACCTTCGACTGAACGCTTATCTAAATTATCAAACGGATTTTTACCCTTTTATTGATTTTATAAAATCAGGAATTTTATCCATATAATCTTTTTCTCCAAGCCTTTTTACAAACGCGCTACCAATAATTGCTCCTGCAGTATATTGACTTGCTTTTTGAAAAGCGTCTTTGTTTGAAATTCCGAATCCAACGATCAGTGGGTTTTGCAGCTGAAGATCATGTATCCGTTTGAAATAAGCATTGGTATCTTCGCCCACATCTAGCGTTTTGCCTGTTGTGGCATTGGAGGATAATAAATAGATAAAACTATTGGATAGACTATCTATTTTTCGGATTCTTTCAGTTGAAGTCTGTGGCGTTACGATAAAGATATTCGCAATGCCGTTTTTCTCAAAAGTTTCCCTATAGAGATCCTCGTATTCATACATCGGTAGGTCGGGAATAATGACGCCATTCACACCGACATTTTTGCATTCTTCACAGAATTTCTCTACGCCAAATTGGATTACGGGATTAACATAGCCCATCAGAAAGACCGGGATCTGTACATGTTGGCGTAGTTCACGTAACTGTTCAAATAATTTTTTGACAGTCATTCCATTGGCCAGAGCAACTTCCGAACTGTGTTGGATAACAGGTCCGTCTGCAACAGGATCAGAGTAAGGAAAACCTATTTCCAAAAAGTCGGCACCCGCTTCTTCCAATTTCTTGGCTATACGGATTGTACTGTCCAGTTCGGGATATCCTGCTGTAAAATATATAGATAGAAGGGGATTACCTTCCTTTTTTTCGATCGTATTCATGCTTTAAAAATCAAAGTATTTCATATAGTTATCAAGATCCTTATCGCCGCGCCCTGATAAACAAACAACAACGGTTTCATCACCCTTGAAAGGAATTTTTTCCAAATAGGCGAGTGCATGTGAACTTTCGATTGCGGGGATAATGCCCTCCAGTCGAGTAAGCTCCAGTCCCGCACGCATTGCCTCATCATCTGTAATACTCACATATTTTCCTCTTCCGGATTTAAACAGCCAAGCATGTTGCGGTCCGATGCCAGGGTAATCCAGTCCGGCAGAGATAGAGTAAGGTTCTATTACCTGACCGTCTTCAGTTTGCATTAATATGGATCGACTTCCATGCAGTACACCTTCTTTTCCGAGGGCTGTTGTCGCTGCAGATTCACCGGAATCAACACCATGTCCCGCAGCTTCTACTGCATATAACTGTACAGATTCATCATCCAGAAAATGATAGAACATACCGGCGGCATTGGATCCGCCACCCACACAAGCTAATACGATGTCTGGATTCTCTTTACCGGTTTTTACTAATAACTGCTTTTTGGTCTCTTCGGAGATAATGGATTGGAAGCGGGCGACCATGTCAGGGTATGGATGTGGGCCAACCACAGAGCCAATAATGTAATGTGTATCGACCGGATTATTGATCCAATCACGCAAAGCTTCATTGGTCGCATCTTTGAGCGTTTTTGAACCAGATGTTGCAGGAATAACTTCCGCACCCATCATTTTCATTCGCGCAACATTAGGTGCCTGTCTTTGGATATCAATTTCACCCATATAGACGGCACATTGTATCCCTTTTAATGCGCACACGGTAGCCGTAGCTACACCATGTTGTCCAGCACCCGTTTCTGCGATGATCCTTTTTTTTCCTAAACGCTCAGCTAATAGGATCTGACCGATGGTGTTATTGATTTTATGTGCGCCGGTATGGTTAAGATCCTCACGTTTGAGATAGATCGTTGTACCATATTTTTCAGACAGTCGCTTCGCATGATACAAAGGGGAGGGACGCCCTACGTAGTCACTGAGTAGTTGATTGAATTCCTCCTGAAAACTTTTCTCTTCGATTATCTTGAGATATTCTTCACGTAGCTCTTTTACATTGGGATAGAGCATTTCGGGGATATAGGCACCACCAAATGGACCATAATACCCTTTTTCATTGACTTGATATATACTCATTTTTTAATACTATTTATGCTATGGGCCAAAAGATCGATATCTTTTAACCCCGGTTCTACTTCAAATTTTGAATTGAGATCCAAGGCATATAACCTAGGATCATTCGCTTGCAAAGCGTCTTTGACATTGTTCGCATCTAATCCGCCACTGAGGAAATAAGGGCACTCGAGTTTGTACTGATGCAATAGGGACCAGTCAAATCGCATACCTGTACCTCCGTAAGAGTTACTTTTGGTATCAAATAAAAAATAGTCAATTGCTCCAGCGTAGACGTTCAATACTGTCCAGTCAAAATGTTGGTCTATACCAAAAGCTTTAATCACGGTTACAGCTGTATGTTGCTTAAGTTCCTCACAAAATTGAGGGCTTTCATCTCCATGTAATTGAACTGCGTTTAAATTGAATTCGTCTATTTTATGATAAATTTCCGTTAAGCTTGCGTTCACAAAGACACCAACTTTTATGACAGCCTTAAGCCCCTTTATATATTCCTGGTTGGCATTGCCAACAAAACGTTTGGATTTTTCATAAAATATAAAACCGATGTAATCAATAGCAAGAGCAGTCACCGCAACGATATTGTCGGGGTATTTCATGCCACAAACTTTTATCTTGACAGCCATTTTACTGGTTTGTTATTTTTTTGAAACTTTTGAGTGCTTTTCCTGTCATGAGTGACTCTTCAGCTTCATAGAAACAGTCAGCAAAAGATTTTTTAGAATGAAATGTTTTTATGGCAAATGCCGCATTTGTCAAAACTACATTGTTCTGTACATCTTTACCCTCATTATTCAAGATAGATAAAAATGTCTTTGCTGCTTCAGCGACGCTGTCTCCGCCAGCAAGTTCCTCGGGAAGAATAGGGCTAAAACCTAGTTCCTCCATATTATAATAATTTTCGCCCTGATTGTTGATGACCTTGAAATCTCCGGTCATCGATATTTCATCATAGCCATCCAAAGCATGGATAATGGAGTACTGTTTGTTTGTATTTTGGTATAGATAGCCATACAGGCGTGCAAGCTCTAAGCTGAATACACCTACAGATTGAAATTTCGGGTTGGCGGGATTTGTTAATGGCCCCAACATGTTAAAGAATGTTTTTACCCCCAGGGCACGACGTATTGGCGCAACTGTTTTCATAGCTGGGTGAAACAATGGTGCGTGTAGGAAGCATATATTGGCTTCGTCAAGCTGACGCTGTAATTCAGCTTTGTCATTCGTAAATTGATAGCCCAAATACTCCATTACATTTGAAGACCCGCAGCTCGATGATACACCTATATTGCCGTGTTTGGCAACGTGATAGCCCGCACCGGCTGTCACGAAAGAAGCAATTGTAGAAATATTGAACGTATTTTTGCCATCACCACCCGTACCACATAGGTCGATCAGATCGTAGCCATCAAAATCCAATTGGAGACATAGGTCGTACATGGCATCTCGAAATCCACCAAGTTCTTCCACCCGAATACTACGCATGCCGTAAGCTGTCATAAAAGCAGCGATTTGATGACTGTCATATTTACCTTTGGCAATGTTCGTCAAGATCTCATAAGCTTCTTGTCGCGAAAAAGACTTGTATTCAAATAAATGGGCTAAAATTTCTTTCATAATATTTTTAAATAAAAAAGGGCTTACCTTATTCAGGCAAGCCCATCATATCTTGATGTATATATCAAATAATGCAATAGGAGTTTGCCACAACGTTATTCGTTGTGCCACCACCAAGCTTTATTTAATACAGTTATTATCATTTCCGTTTTTGTTAATACAAATATGGTTGATAGAATTTTAAAATGCAAGTGTTTTTATTGAAAAATTTTTAAGAAAGCTCCCTGCGCTTAAAATTGCTTTCAAATCGACAGTTATAGAAGTCGAGAATAAGACGGTTGGATTGTACCCATTTGTTTCAAGAATAGAAAGATTGTCCCACTAGATTTGCTTGAATACCATAGAAGGTACATCTATTTGTACCGACAAACAATAAAGCTAATAAAAGACTAATAGAATACGAAATGCGCTTTATTGTTCCCTTTAGAAACCAAGGTAAAGGAGGCTATTTTTTTGTCCCGAATAACAGTAGCGAAAACAAAACGATTGAGATGCCTAACGAAATAAACCTGTTTTGGATCTATTCCTTCAAGGTCAATATCGAAGGTTTCTTTCCGACCGGCCTGTATAAAGTTGATATACTCCAATTTGCTGATATCCTTGCTCTGTACATTGATTCGTATCTCATCTATACTGGCTAGAAGATATTCCTGTTGGTCTTCATCTAAATTTTTCGCTGTTAATATATCCTGGCTTAAAATGATGTCGGTTGCGAGATTGGTATCGTTGAGACGATGTACAAATTGCTTTAAAACAGTAACATTTTCGGAAGTAACCGGTTTTTCCTGTGCGAACACGGAAATATAGAGTATACAGCTTACAAACGTTAACAACAATACCTTTACTTTTATTTTCATAAGCTTAAGACTGAACTTCACGGCAATGGATTAATTTACTGAAATAAAAAACGCCTTTAACTAAAGGCGTTTTTATTTTCTAGTATTCATCTTCATTGAAGAAGAAATCATCTTTTGTTGGATAATCGGGCCAAATTTCTTCAATATTTTCATATGGCTCACCGTCATCCTCAAGAGATTGTAAGTTTTCAATCACCTCAACTGGTGCACCCGAACGAATAGCGTAATCGATTAATTCATCTTTTGTTGCTGGCCATGGTGCATCTTCTAGATGCGAAGCTAATTCTAATGTCCAATACATATAAAAACAATTTAAGTTCTCTATTTTCGCAAAACTATCATTTAATTTAACTTAAACAAGTAAATCAACTGTTATTTTTGTGTCAATAATATAAGTGTTTGATTTATAATGAAATAATATTTTTAAATATTCTCGAAGTCACTCCCCTTTTCATTCAGTGCACTTAGTCGTGGTGATACAGATTTAATATCAGCATTGGGATAATCGTTTTCAATTAGTCCATCGCGCATGCGTACAATACGATGGGCATGTAGTGCAATATCCTCTTCGTGTGTGACCAAGATAATGGTGTTTCCTCTGGAGTGGATCTCTTCGAGTAAGCCCATGATTTCAATGGATGTCTTTGTGTCAAGATTCCCCGTAGGCTCATCGGCTAATATAATGGAAGGATCATTGATCAGCGCTCTTGCAACAGCCACCCGCTGACGTTGTCCACCAGATAGCTCATTGGGCCTGTGATCCATACGATGTCCCAGTCCAACACTTTCCAATGCGCCCGTAGCTTTTTCTTCACGAGTAGCCTTATTGTATCCAGCGTAGATCAATGGAAGTGCAACATTATCCAGTGCGGTACTTTTGGGAAGTAGATTGAACGTTTGAAAAACAAACCCTATCTCCTTGTTTCTTACTTCAGCGAGCTCATCTTCAGACATGTCACTTACATTGATACCATTGAGGATATATTCACCTCTGCTCGGCGTATCCAAGCAACCCAGGATATTCATCAATGTGGATTTTCCCGATCCTGAAGGCCCCATAAGTGCTACAAATTCTCCTTTATGGATATTGAGTGTAACCGAACTGAGCGCATGAATTGTTTCCGAGCCTATTTGGTATTCGCGCGCAATATCTTTAATTTCGATTAATATCTTTCCTGACATATTTTTTGGACGTTCTCTGGTTGATGAAAATACGATTTATTCTTCATAATCCAATAGGAATGCATTTTGTCATATACAATTTTCTCCAAGTCGGACGCATTGTTGTCGTCAAAGTCTTTTGTTTCAATAGGTGAAAAAACATGTACCTTAACAATTCCCGGATGAGATCCTCTTTTTGCACCGTCATCAAAGAAAATGTCCCATGCATTTTCAATAATAATAGGCACTACAGGCACATCATTTTGAACGGCAATACGAAAAGCACCAGACTTAAATGCATGTATTTGAGGCGGAAATCCATCATCGATTTTTCCTTCCGGAAAAATAACAACACTTCGACCATTTTGGACAAGCTCGTTAGCCCGTTGAAATGCTTTAAATGAAGATACTTTGCTCCTTCGCATGACAGGAATATCTATGGTTTTGAAAAATATACGGGTAACGGGATTTTTAAGAAGAGAAGCCTTGCCAATAAATGAAAACGGGACAGGACATAGATAGGTGAGTGCTGTGATATCAAGCACTGAAGTATGATTGGGACATAATACCATCGGTCTGTTCCAGTCTATTTTTGAGTCGTAAGTTACTTTAAAAAATACACCTGCCAATGCCGATCCTCCAATCGAGACCCAACGTCTCATACGTGCAATCCGCGCATAGTTCTTTTCTGGATGCTGGGCCAAAAAATAGATATAGGGGAATAATACGATGAAAACAAGTAGAACGCTAATAAAATACCAGTAACGATGGAGTTTTTTGAGCAATAGAACCATACAATTCAACTAATTTTGACCTAAAGTAAAAAAAGAAAATGGATAATTAATTATCCATTTTCTTTTTTAGTCTATTGTAAAGCCATACTTCTTGTAAATCCGCTTGGCTGTAGGGGAGTCCATAAATTTCAGAAAATCATCTGCTGCCTGTGCGTGTGGTGCATTTTTTAGTTTTGCGGCCACGTAGGTTGCCGTGGTATTTTGACTGTCCGGAATTGTGATACCTTCCACCGGATGGCCAATAAGTTTTTGATAAACAACCTCAGATGTCCAGACCGGTGCGACATCTGCTTGGCTATAAAGGATACGCATCGGGCTTTCTCGATGATGTATTTTTGTTAAATGCGTGCTTCCATCCTTTACTTTATCTTCCATAATCTTCTTGACCAGTTGTTCGCCTCCTGCTTTTTTATACGATGCTTTGATTTGCTCTCCTATGCCTTCCCATAGCGGATTGGGCATGCTAATGCGCACATTGGAGTTGCCCAGATCGTTCAATGTTTTGATATTTGCAGGGTTTCCCTCTGGGATCATCAAACATATATTGTTATAACAATAGGTCTGGGTATGACTGAAATAATCAGCCATGTCATTAATTGCGCGTTTGCTTGCCGTGTAAATGTCAGGTTTGTGCGTAATGCGTAGGTTACCGATGGTGATGGAGCCCCCTTTTATCTGCTTTGCCAGAATTCCGGGAGGCAATGTTTCTACAAAAATACGTTCGTACTGAGGATATTCCTTTTTGAAAGATGTTAATAGATCATCGACGACCATAAACTGATTGCCGGCAAAGAAAACTGTTAGCTGCGGATTTTCAATATCGCCATATAGATCGGGGATATTATCGATTCCTGGAACCGTAAAATTAAGTGCTGATTCCGGGGGATTATTCCATGGGGGATCAAAGCGATGTTCTTGCGCCTTAGTTTTTGTCGATACGAACAAGGCCATAGCAAGGGTGAAGGGGACTAGCTTTTTCATCATACTATGGTTTAACAATGACCCAGCCTTCATTAGCCCGCAAGATTAACTCACCATTCCCACTGGGGACGTACCCAATAAAATCGAATAATTCTTCCTTTGCAATATGTTTTTCTTCCAATGTATTTAAACACTGGGCGACAATAACTCCTTTTTCTACGAGGTCCTGCAGTGGTTTTTCATATTGGCTGTTCTTTTTTAAATAAGCTTCTGTTCCGCCTGAAAAAGCAACTAGTTCAATTTGAAGATGCCCTTTTAATCGAGGATCTTTCAAAACGTTATTGATATTTCGGATGGCCTTCTCAATTATTTTTGGATCATTACTATCCAATTGATAGATTGCTTTATACATTTTTTTCTTAGCAACAGCACCTGTATATTGATGGTTGTTGAGTAATAATTTATTGCTTTGTGCTTTAGCTTGAATCGTTGTCATCGCTAAGAGGATACAAGCGATTGTCAGTTGTTTTTTCATCATATTAAAAATTATAAGGTCCGTGTCTATGTTGTTCTAAGCTAATATTATCTGCATATGGTGGATAGGGGCTATCCTTTGGTTTTTTTGCCAAATTTGGATAATCGAGCTCCTTGTTTGCTTTTTTAGGTCGGTCAAAAGAATTGATATAGGCAGCGACATCATAAGCTTCATCGTCGCTGAGCTGAGGTGAGTCGTAACTTGCTCCTAAGGGCATATTTGCTTTGATAAAACGTGTTGCGGTAAGCAATCGTGCCATACCGGCTCCATCGTTATAGCTATCTTTCCCCCAAAGTGGCGGATATAGATATCCCTTGCCGGTGGGCTGTGTCATGCCTTGTCCATCTTTTCCATGACAACTTGTGCATTTACCTTCAAATACCAACTGACCATGTTTTAAATCTGCGGCGCGGTTTGGGATCTCCATTTTGACAAAACCCTGACCGGCTAATCTCCCTTTATTGACTGTATTGATACTGATATTTTTTATATAGGTAACAATAGCGCGCATTTCTTTACTGTTTTCTGGAATAGCACGACCGTTCATACTTCTTTCAAAACAGCCATTAATGCGTTCCTCCAGAGATTCTACTTTGTTTTCCCGTCCAATGTAAACTGGGAAAACATTTGTGAGGCCAACATACGGTGCTGCGAATGCCTTGGTCCCACCGTTGAGATGACAACTACTGCAAGCCAATTTATTTCCGGTTTTTATGTCACCGTCGTAAAAGTAGTCATAGGTATTTTTGATCAGCTTTTCGCCATAACTAGCCATTTCCCCTTCCGGATTGTCTTTGAAAGAAACAGCTTTGAATTGTGACACATGTGTGATCAATGAATCATTAGCGAGAGCAAGTGAATCCGTTGACCTGTCATTGTTTGCATGCTTAAGCGGAAACACACAGAGTGTTGTACAGGTAATAAACAATGCGATAATGATCCAACTGAGCGCTTTTAGGTAATTTGTTAGTTTTTTGTGTTCCATGCCTCTAATTCGTTTGTACAAATCTACCAGCCTATCGACAAGGATTAAAACGATGTTTCTTTATGAGACATAACCAAATGTTATATCTTGAAATTTTGTCTCAAACAGAACTGCAGGAATTGGTTGGGAGTACCGGCAAGGCCACCATATAGATGTGTGAAATAGAAATAACGTTCTATAGACAAATGAGGAATATCGACGATGGTCAATTGACTATTTAAGACCTCCCGCTGAACGGTATGAATAGAAAGAAAGGCAAAACTATGACGGCGGGCCAGATATCCTTTGATACTTTCTGTTGATGGGAGTATCATTTCGATCTGGATTTCAGCAAGACTGATCCGTTGTTCTTTTAATGCATTCTCAATAATTGTGCGGGTACCCGAACCCTGTTCGCGGAGAACAAGAGGTAAACGTGTTATATCTGAGAGAATGGGATTTTTTAATTGTTTTAATAGCGGGTTTTCGCTATTGGTAACTAATACGAGCTCATCTTTCATGAAAGGGATATATTTTAATGCCCTATTGTCGGTTGATCCCTCTGTGATGCCAAGATCCAATGTTTTGTCAATAAGCTGTTCTTCAATGCTTCGGCTATTGGATTGAAAAGATTGGATGCGGTTGTTTGGATATTGAGATAAAAAATCTGCCAGTAAGGTTGGAAGCACATATTGAGAGATTGTCGTGCTGGCCCCTAATACAAGATTCCCTTTACGTCCACTTTGTAGTTCTTGTATTTCCTGTCCTGCCTGATTGTAGAGATTGATAATCTGTTGCGCGTATTTATAGAGAATTTGGCCGGATTCTGTCAGGTCAAGGTTATTTCCCTTCCTCTCAAAAAGAGGAACGCCGAGTTTTTTTTCCAGTTCCTGAATGTTTTTGCTGACCGCAGGTTGTGAGATGAAGAGTGCCGAAGCAGTCTTGGTGAAATTAAGATGCTGAGCTGCAGTATAAAAAACGATGAGACGAAAATCAAAATCCATAAAACGATAAAGGGTTATTTCTAAAATTTAAAAATAACCCTTTATCTAATGAAAAACTAAATTATTTACTTAGTTCTGCGTAATATTTATGAAATAAAGGAATAGTAGAGATACCCATTAGGTAATTCTCGATTCCATATTTCTCGTTTGGTGAATGCAGGTTATCACTGTCAAGACCAAATCCAAGAAGCACCGTTTTTAGTCCTAGAACGTCTTCAAATAAAGCAACAATTGGAATAGATCCACCACCACGGGTAGGGATTGGTTTTACACCAAATGTTTCATGTAATGCTTTTTCAGCAGCTTTATAGGCAACACTATCTGTAGGAGTGACCACTGGTTCACCACCGTGATGCGGTTTTACTTCTACTTTAACGTAATCTGGTGCAATACCCTCAAAATGTTTTTTGAATAGTTCAGTAATGCGTTCAGAATTTTGGTTTGGAACAAGACGCATCGAGATTTTTGCATTTGCTTTGGAAGGTAACACGGTTTTGGCACCTTCACCGATATATCCACCCCAAATACCATTGACCTCCAAAGTAGGACGGATTCCTGTGCGTTCTAAAGTTGTGTATCCCTTCTCTCCCCAGATATTCTGAATACCCAAATCTGATTTGTATTCTTCGATATCAAATGGCGCTTCATTTAATGCTTTGCGTTCTTCAGCCGTTATTTCAATGACATCGTCATAAAATCCAGGGATTGCAATATGGTTATTTTCATCATGCAGAGAGGCTATGAGTTTTGCAAGAATTGTAGCCGGGTTCGCGACAGCACCACCATATACACCAGAGTGTAAATCACGATTCGGTCCAGTGACTTCAACTTCGACGTAAGAAAGTCCACGGAGACCTGTTTCCAAAGACGGTTGCGCCATGCTGATCATAGACGTATCCGAAATCACAATAACATCCGCTTTAAGTCTTTCAGTGTTTTCTTTTACAAATGTACCTAGGTTAACAGAACCAACTTCTTCTTCACCTTCGATCATAAATTTGATGTTACATGCCAAAGCATTGTTTTGCATCATATATTCGAAAGCTTTCACATGCATATAAAACTGTCCCTTGTCATCTGCTGAACCACGGGCATATATTTTACCATCGCGGATAGTTGGTTCAAAAGGAGGGGTATCCCACAACTCATATGGATCTGCTGGCTGTACATCGTAGTGACCGTAAGTCAGTACAGTTGGCAATGAAGGATCAATAATTTTTTCGCCATAAACGATTGGATTACCAGCAGTGGCACAGACTTCTACGTTGTCGGCACCTGCTTCACGCAATTTTTGAGCAACAAATTCAGCAGTCTTCTGTACGTCGCCCTTAAATTTAGGATCGGCACTGACCGAAGGTAAACGCAATAAATCAAACAACTCATCTAAAAAACGTTGCTTGTTTGCTTCTACATATTCTTTAATGTTTTGCATATTGTTTGTATTTGAAACAAATTTACACAAATAGACACATTTAACTCAATTTGTTGTAACCTTTTCAGAGTCGGTAGTGACTAATGTTAAAATTAAATCAAATATTATGGAAAAACAGACAATGGCAGCAGTTGTGGCTGTGGGATTATTTACCTGTATCACATTTTGCGTTTATTTTGTCATGCGTTATCGCAGTACAGCAATCAATATCCCCGGAGAGGAAAGAAGAAGGCAGCCCGCTGATTGGCAAAAACCGGGGGTTCTGGTATTAGGCATAGGTATTGGGCTGTTTATCGTGGGCGTAATACAAAACTATGTGAGTACTGGTTTGCCTGATTCACTCGCTGTTGCAATTCTGATTATATCCGCTGGTATAGCAATGATTGTCGCAAATAGACTGGATAAAAAACACGATATTTAGCCATTCAATGGACGAAATCTATATTCGAAAAGTACTGTCCGGGGATGTAGAGTCATACCGGTATTTTATAAAAACGTATCAGGATATGGCTTTTTCTGTTGCGCTTTCCATTGTCAAGCAGGAACATTTGGCTGAGGATGTTGTTCAAGATGCTTTTATTAAATGCTATCAGTCCTTATCCTCTTTTAAAGGCAAATCAAAATTTAGCACCTGGTTTTATCGTATCGTTGTTCATATTGCTTTTAATAGCATACGGTATAAGAAATTGACGCTGATCGACTTTGATCTCACAGACCATGATCAGGCTTATGATGAGTCTATACTTGATGAAATTATCGACAATGAGCGAAGAGAAATGATTAACGATGCCCTTGCTATTTTGTCTCCCAAGGAATCTGTCGCCTTACGTCTATTCTATCTGGAGGAACAATCCATGGATGAAATTCAGGAAATAATGGGCTGGACGCTCGCTAATACGAAAGTCATTCTGCATCGGGCCCGAAAAAATATGCAACTGGTATTGAGTCAATTGATTAAAAAATCCGAATATCATGGATAACCAACACAAGAAAATGAAACAGGCCATGCAAATGAGCAAAGTAAGCATGCCCTTTGATGACTTTGAACAACGTATTATGGGTCAGATCGCAGATTTAGAAAACGCAAAATCTAAAGCTCTTTCAGATAAAAAATATGCCATCATATTTTTCCTTTTGGGATCAATCTGTGGTATTCTACTCAATAGCTATTGGATGAATAGACTTGAGAGAATAGAAATAATGGCCGCATATCACAATTATATAGCGATATTCTCCCAAATTGTTTTTGTGGTATTGATTTGCTCTTTCTGTCATCAATTATGGAAATTGATCAAGATACAACGCGATAAGAGCTATCAATAATTCCAAATCTTTTGTGGAATTTATCCAATTGCGATATCCTGATTATATAACCTTTTTATTTTATCTCAATTAGCCGTAGGCCGTTTAAAAATACTTTTTGAGAAATAAAATTAAATTTACTGTAACAAAACATTGGTTTTATCTACTAATGTTGTATTGATGTTAATATACTATCCAACAATTTTATGAAAAGAGTTTTGCAAATTCTCTTGTTTTTCGTTTTCGGTGTTCATGGAATAGCGCTAGGGCAGTCCAAAATTGCCGGAAAAATAAGTGATGTAAAAGATCAGGTCAAGCTATCTGATGCAACAGTTATGTTGCTAACCGCTAAAGATTCCATATTGACTGGTTTTACGAGGTCAGATGAAAATGGACTTTTTTCTTTATCAAAGCCAGATACAGGATCTTATCTATTGATCGTAAGTTATCCCAAATACGGTGATTATTATACAGAGATTTCTAAAGACAGGGATTATTCCAAGTTAACTGTTGGGCTGACCAAAACGGCCACTTTATTGGAGGAAGTTATTGTTACTGGTCGAATTCCCATTACTATAAAAGGAGATACCACAGAGTATGACGCTGGTAGTTTTAAAGTAGAAAAAAATGCGAAGGTTGAAGATCTGTTGAAAGTCTTGCCTGGGATCACAGTTGACGCGTCCGGAAAAATTACTGCACAGGGTAAAACTGTCAAAAAGGTATTGGTGGATGGTGAGGAGTTTTTCGGTGACGATCCGACATTGGTGACCCGCAATATTCGATCGGATATGGTTGATAAGGTACAGGTGTATGAAAAGAAATCCGAGCAGGCGGAGCGAACAGGTGTGGATGACGGTCAACGTGAACAGACTATTAATGTCAAACTAAAAGATGGTGCCAAAAATGGTATGTTCGGAAAAGCCTTACTCGGTGGCGGTACCAGTGATTATTACATGGGGCAGTTGATGTTAAACAAATTCAAAGGATCTCAAAAGATTTCCGTTTATGGTCTTTTTGGAAATAATGGGACGACAAGTATGAACTGGCAGGATGCACAGAAATATGGTGGTGACTCGGGTGTTTCCTATGGGGATGACGGATCCATGTCCTGGACTAATTTTACGGATCCTTTTTCTGGGCAAGGTGTTATCGGTATACCACGTGCGATTAATTCGGGTGTCAATTTTTCGGATAAATTCAACAAGGATAAACATAATGTCAATATCAACTATAAATACGGAAGACTAAATAGTGACGGAGATGAGGAGACAATTAGTACTGGCCTGATCAATAATAAATCAACTAAATCAATAGATACGGAGAACGATCAGCATCGCGCCAATTTAAAATATGATCTGAATTTTGACTCATTAAATACCTTGACTATCCGGGGCGGAGCTTCCCGCAAAAATCTTTGGTCGGATAACAAACGTGAAGGCTATCAGTTTACTCAGAATATGGATACAACTGTAGCTGAAAAAACTCATGAGACCATCAAGAATACGATCAACGAGTTGAATTTTAGTACTTATTTTACACATAAATTTAAGAAAAAGGGACGTTCATTTACATTTGATGGTCAATTCAAACGAAGTGAAATGATAGGAGATGGCTATCTATTCTCAACTGTTGAAAATAGTTTAGCTAAGAAGGATGCCGAAGGTTATACACCAATAGACTCTACAGATCAACGCAAAGAACGCAATAATAAAAATGATGTTTTAGGCGCTTCGGTGTCGTATACAGAGCCGTTGTCAAAAGTTTGGAATCTTGTTGTCGGAACAGGCATAGAAAGTAGTAATAACTCCTCCCGTGTTGAATCATTCAATAAAGATGCTGAAGGGAAATATAATGACCTAGACAGTCGTTTCAGTAACAATTACGATTTTGATAGACGGAGCAGCAGGTATAAATTAGCCATAGTACATACCACGGACAAGTTTAAGTTTACCGTTGCTAATAATTTTAATAACGATAAACTGGAGCAATATAACAACAATAGTAAGCAAGGCTTGTCCAGAAGTTATTTTACGTATAATCCCAATGTGAGCGCGGGATATTCTTTTACAAAAACCAAGGGGGTATGGTTGAATTACACAGGAAAGAATCAGCTGCCTTCCATGACTCAGATTCAGCCTATTCTGGATAACTCGGATCAGATCAACCGTTATTTGGGAAATGAAAATTTAAAACCTTCTTTTAGAAACTCTTTAAATATCAATTATAACTCCTTTCGTATTCTGACTGGAAGTTATGTCTATGCGGGCGGGAATGTCACTTTGGATAAAAATCCAATCACGCAAAATATTGACACTGTAAAAGGACTCAATATCTATACTTGGAATAATGTAAAGGGTAAAACAAATACCTCTGTGAACATCTGGTCTGGTTATCATTTTAAATTGAGTAAAAAACTAGGCTTGTCCAATTCGCCACAGTTCTATCTGAATATGAGTGATAACTATAATCTATTCAATCAGCAATTAAACAAAGTCAATACAACGAATTTTAATTTTACATACAACTTTAAAAGAGATACAAAGACTGGATTGAATTTCGATTTAAACTTCAGTCCGCAATATCGGTTAATGAAATCCAGCTTGGAGCGCAACACAAATAGTAACGGCTTTGTATTTGGATCGAATGGTAGTGTAGAATATTTTATTGGCAAAACCTTTAAAGTATATACAAACTATAGCTATACCTACGAAGCAGCGACCAAGGCTTTTGATCAAAAATTTGAACAATTTTTGTTGCACCCTGGGGTAAGTAAAAAATTCCTGAAGAATGAATCATTGATGTTGGATTTTATGATCAATGATGTGCTTGACAAAAATAAAGGTTTCAGTCGTTCGGCATCGACATCAATTTTTACACAGCGTCGTTATGATACGATCCGTAGATATTATATGCTCAAGCTGTCCTGGGACTTCACAAAAATGTTTCTATAAAAATTTAAGATAAATACCATGCTAAAATATATCGTTTTCCTATGTTTTTGTTGTACTGTTCTAAGCCTTAAGGCGCAGTATACCCTATTCGGAAGGTCTGGGAGCATTTCCTACGATAAGACCATGTACATGAAGAATATTGTGGGTAAGAAATTCTTGGCCAAGGCTGATGATAAATCAAAAATATTTTTTGAACAGGTATTACCCAAACTGCCTGAAAATGCCGTATTGAAAAAGACTTTAAAATTCAATACCAATGAAACTTTGTTTGAACCTGTCAAAGATGATAATCTGGATGAGATGGTTAAAAAGTATATTATGACATTTGCACTGGATTTTGAAGGGGTTACCTTGTCCAATATGACGACCCGCTCTTTTCTAAGATATAATGATATCGTAGGTGAAAAGATTATTGTGGAGGATACAATGAAACGTATCAAATGGAAAGTTACTGACGAATATCGTGAAATTGCAGGTTACAGTTGCCGGAGAGCCAATGGTCTTACAGTTGATTCGATTTATGTGATCGGGTATTATTGTAACGAGATTCCGATCAGTGGTGGACCTGAATCTATCAACGGGCTTCCCGGGATGATCCTTGGATTGGTGGTGCCCAGCCAGCATGTTTCCTATTTTGCCACTAAAGTCGAATTAAGCAATGATGTGATCATGGATAAAAAGAGATTCGAAAAAAGCAAAGTGAAACGGATGACCAGAAAGACAATGACTGATCAGATTTCGGGTGTATTGTCACAGCACATGAATAAAGAAACGGTTCAATTTATTATGGAGCTAGGTAATTTGTAGGAAGATCACCTTATTCAATAAACGATGTGATTTGAAGACACGAGTTGTTCTGATCAACAAAGGGCTATCTATGGGTAGCCCTTCGTCGATCTTGGCAAAATAAAATCAATGTTAATAATGATGATTTACATGAAATTTTGTTGATTTCTTTTGACTTATATAGACTTAGCTTGAATTTTATAGTGATTTTTTCATTACATAGTTATTTTTTTTTATGACGAAGTAAAAAATATCCAGTAAAATGGTAGTTTTGCCTGCTATTACAATTTGTCACTAAATACCATTCAATAAATTTTATGAAAAGAGTGTGGTTATCACTTTTACTTTTTCTACTTTGCTTATGTGGAACAGTTCAGGCACAATCCAAAATCGAGGGAAAAATTAGCGACTCAAAAGATAAGCTTAAACTTCATAATGCGACGATTATGTTGTTAACTGCCAAAGATTCGATTCTAACAGACTTCACCCGATCCAATGAAGATGGAAGATTCTCTCTACTACAACCAGATACTGGTCAATATGTGCTTATCGTAACCTATCCAAAATATGGCGAATATTATGCAGATATCTTACCAGAGAGAGATTATACAAACATGTCGATCGGGCTTACAAATAGTGCTACTTTATTACAGGAGGTAATCGTAACGGGCCGGATTCCGATAACAATAAAGGGGGACACAACAGAATACGATGCCCGGAGTTTCAAGGTAGAAAAGAATGCGAAGGTTGAGGACCTTCTGAAAGTCTTACCGGGGATTACTGTAGATGCTTCTGGAAAGATTACCGCACAAGGGAAAACAGTTGAAAAGATGCTTGTTGATGGGGAGGAGTTTTTTGGTGACGATCCAAAATTGGTGAGCCGAAATATCCGTTCGGATATGGTGGATAAGATTCAGGTCTATGAGAAAAAATCCGATAAAGCGGAGAAAACTGGTATTGATGATGGCGTACGTACACAGACTATCAACGTTAAGTTAAAAGAGGAAGCGAAACGTGGTATTTTTGGAAAAGTCGATGCTGGAGGAGGAAACAATAAATTTTACCTTGGTCAGGGTTTTCTGAATTATTTCGACCAATCTTTCCGGGTTTCAACTTATTTGATCGCGAGTAATACAGGCAAAACAGGATTGAACGGTCAGGAAGCTTCAAGTATTGGAGGTGATGGAGATGGTTCCGGAAATTTTGAGGGCGAAGGAGTTCCGAAGTCTCTCAATACGGGTTTCTTATATTCGGATAAAACCGCAAATAAGAAACACTCCTGGCGGATTGATTATAAATATAGTCAGTCAAATGTAGATTTAGATAGAAGTATATTTACCAGAAATGCAGCAAGGGATACCATTCTGATTAGCAATAATAATACAGCAGCTTCCAGTGATAATAAAAAACATAATGTTGGACTGAAATATGAATTTAAAATAGATTCTTTATCCGATTTGACTGTATGGGCAGGTGCCAATAGGAGACGGGATATCAGCTCTTCAAGGACTATTTCAAATACGGTCAACCAATTTGATCAGCTGGTTAATGGAAATACCCGAGATTTTCAAAATGATACTAAGGCGGAGCAGTATAATGCTTCGGCACTTTATGTGAAACGATTTAAGAAGAAGGGCCGTTCATTAACAATCAATTATTTCACCTCTGGAAGTAAGCAGGATGGAGACCAACAGCTATATTCCAGCTTAGTTTACTATAGAAATGGGGATTCTGTGGGAAATACAACCTTGGATCAGAAAAAGGTGATTGACAACAATACATTTGCAGTCGGTGGTGAACTGTCTTATTCTGAACCGTTATCAAAAAAGGTCATACTAGCTTTTGAATATGGTATTAATTTTGACCGCAATAGCAATTCGGTGGAATCACTGAACAAAAACCTAAACACAGGAAAGTATGACGATAAGGATGACGTGTATAGCAATGACTTTTTGTACAAAACAACGAAGAATACCTATAATCTTTCGATCAACTATAAGCCGATGGAAAAATTTGTTCTTAACATTGCCAATAGGTTTGAAAATAGTGATTTGTCACAGTTGAATAGAGCGGACGACGCACACTTGTCCAGATCTTTTTTTGTCTATAATCCCATTTTGGATTTAAATTATGAGATCAAAAAAAATAGATCGATTTCCGTGGTCTATAGAGGAACAAATGGATTACCTTCGCTCAATCAGATTCAGCCACTGCGGTCAAATCTTGATCCATTGAACGAATATTTAGGAAACGAAAATTTAAAGCCATCTTATACGAATGAATTGAATTTAAACTTTAGATCTTTCTCAATTCTTACAGGTGAGTTTTACGGTATTTACATCAATGCTTCCCGAACGAATAATGCTTTGGTACAAAACACCACAATAGACTCCGTCGGCAAAACGACCTTTATATGGGATAACTTGAACAATAATACCAACAATCAGATTAGCATAAGACCAATGTATTACGGGATTTTATGGAAAAAGTACCAATTGAGACACGGTGGAGGACCTGCTATTTCTATCGGTAATAATTATAATTACGTGAATAATGTTTTAGCCAATGCAAAGTTTCAGACCTATTCATTGAGTTATGGACTTCAAAAGTCCTCCACTAAAGGTTTGGATTTTGGAATTGAGGTTTCACCCGGATATGTCATCCAGGATAATTCGATTGGCATGATGGAAGATAGTAAAGGTTTTACATTCTCTTCTAATGGAGAATTTAAATACTTCCTGCCAGCCAAATTTGTATTACGGACAGATTTTAATTACAGATATCAGGCACCAACAGCGGTATATAGCAAGAAATTCGAGCGTTTGGTGTTGAGCCCTGGCTTGTCAAAAAAGTTTATGAAAGACGAGAAGCTGGAGCTGACATTTATGATCAATGACGTATTGAACCAAAATGTTGGCTTTGAGCGAAATCAAAATGGAACACTTCTGACTGAGCGCCGATTTAATACGATTGGTAGATATTATATGGTAAAACTGAGCTGGGAAATCAACAAGATGTTAGTCAAATCAAAATAAAATGAGAACGATCAGAAATATAATAACCCTATTTTTAATATTACTTTTTGGAAAGGTGGCGGAGGGTCAATATGCTTATTTTCCAGATCAGGGAACAATTACTTTTGAGAAAACCGTATTTCTTAAAAATTTGATCAAGCGTTATGGAGCTTATGCTAAGGACGAAGAGAGCCGAAATGCATTTAAGGGAATGGCGGAACATGCGCCAGAAAATCAAGTCCTCAAGAAGACGTTGAAGTTTTCTACAAATGAGGTGCTTTATGAACATGTCCCTGAGGACTATCCTGAGGCCGCTCAGCAGCTGATGCGGATGGGAATTTTCGAGTCGGGAATTAGCAGTTATCAGCATTTGAAAACAAAGGAATTCAAATCGACTTTTGAATTGGGAGGAGAACGGATTGTAATAGCCGATTCTACCCTGAAGATTAAATGGAAAATTACAAACGAGTACAGAGAGATTGCAGGATATCAATGCCGCAGAGCTAATGGGCTTGTACTTGACTCAATCTATGCTGTCGCGTTTTATACAGATCAGATTCCCGTATCTGGCGGGCCGTCTGCATTCAATGGTCTACCTGGGATGATTTTGGGTTTGGCTGTCCCGGAGCTTCACTATAATATGTTTGCCACCAAAGTAGAGCTGAGTCCTGTAGCGATTTCTTCTAACGAGTTTCTTAAGAAAAAAGACAAACCTTTGAATAGAAAGCAAGTTTACGACAAACTAAATGCAGTCGTGGGTGGTTATCTTGGTGTGAAGGTCTATAACCTTGTGATGGGCTGTTACTACTTGTAACAAGTACTGGGGCGCATTAACGCATAAAAAAGGCCCTTCATTTGAAAGGCCTTTTTTATGTAAACTCAGGAAAGATTATTTTCCGTCGTTTTTCTTAGCAGTAACTTCGTTACGAATTTCTTGTGCTAAGGTTTTGATGTCTTGTAATCCTTTACGTACACGTGTACCAGCAGCAGAATTACCATTGTTGAAGAACTTGTCTGCATCAGCTTCGATAGAAGCTACTAACTCTTTTAATTTTACGTAGTTTTCCATTTTTTTATAATTATAATTTTAGTTTTTATGGTTTTTCCTAAACACTCCCTAAATATACAAAAACGAATCAATTTGAAAATAAATTTCGTTTTTTTTTATCGAAAAAGCTTAAAAAAAACTATTCAACAATCTTAAGTTCGTCAATAATGTTAGTTGCTCCCGCAAATTTATCGATGATAAATAATACATAACGGATGTCAACTGAAATTGTACGTTGTAGCTTATGGTCGAAGATTACATCACCAGCCATCGCTTCAATATTACCATCAAAAGCTAGGCCAATTAATTCACCATTGCCATTTATTACCGGAGAACCGGAGTTTCCGCCAGTTATATCGTTGTCACTTAGGAAGTTTACTGGTAAATATCCTTTTTTGTCAGCGTAGCGACCATAGTCCTTATTTTTGTACAAATCCATCAAACGTTGTGGCAAATCGAACTCTTCGTCACCTTTTTTGTATTTGGCAACAGTACCTTTTAAGGTTGTATAGAAGTTCTTATCAGCGTCGTTACGTGGGTCTTTTGGTAAGCCTTTGATAGCGCCATAAGAAAGACGCAATGTACTGTTTGCATCCGGATAGAATTTACCTTTTGGATTGGAAGCCAATACACCTGCAACATATTTGCGGTAAGCTGCGTCGAACTTGTCATGCTCAGCTTTTGCGCTAGGATCTTCCTGACGGTATTTGCTGATCAATGCCGAAGATAACTTATACAATGGATCATTTGCCAAAATTTCAGCATTTGGGTTTTCTAAGTAATTGTTTAGGCGCTCAGCGGAAGCAAAAATGCTGTTTTTTATAGATTCTTTGATATAGGCTGTAAAATCGCTATTGTTTTTAGTTGCCAATTCAGCAACGTAAGGAGCGATATTTCCGGCCTTTTTTGCATATAGATTCAGCTCATCGATCAATACCTGCTCTTCTAGCGGCATATACATTTTTTCGTAACCTGCATCAATCGCTGATTTTAAACGTGGAAGGATATCTTTTCTCCGTGCTTCATCAGCCGTAGCATAAACTTCTAAACCAGAACCGATGGAGTAAGGTAACGTAGCGATGGCACTGGAACGGATCATACCCATCAAGTAATTATCGTGTTTCGCTTGCTCGTTGGTTGCGGTATAGAATGCATTGATTGTTTTGATCACATCACCGTATTCCGCTTTATTGGCCGCCTTATTGGCCCATTTGTCAAATTTAACCTCATCTTTAGCTTTAGATGCCGCCGTCTTATGTAAGGTCAATGCATCAATCATACCTTGACGATTTTTCCAGTAATTGGCTACTTGAGAATATTTCGAAGCATAGTTTAATTTGACCGCTTGATCTTGATCCATGAATTTTTTCATGGCATCCATACCTGTTTTGGAAGCCTCTACCCAAGCAGGGTATGCAAATTTCACGTTTTGATTGATTCCACCTGAAGGCATCCAACGGTTGGTACGCCCCGGGTAACCTAGGATCATAGCAAAATCGCCTTCTTGAACACCTTTTAAGCTAACAGGTAAGAAATGTTTTGGTTTCAATGGAACATTATCCTGGGCATATTCCGCTGGATTTCCGTTTTTGTCCGCATAGACGCGGAAAATTGAAAAGTCACCTGTATGACGAGGCCATTCCCAGTTGTCCGTGTCACCACCGAATTTACCAATACTATTTGGAGGAGTTCCCACTAGACGTACGTCATTATAATCTTGGTATACAAAATAATAATACTCATTTCCTTGGTAGAAAGATTTTACTTCAACAACATACTTGCCATTTTCACTATTTTCCTTTTGGATTTTTGCGATCTCAGCCGCTATGATTTTGTTGCGCTCATCTTCAGTCATTTTATTGTTAACCAAACCTAAGATGCGTTTTGAAACATCATCCATACGTACAAAAAAGCGTACAGATAGCGATTTAGGTTTCAATTCCTCACTTTTCGATTTTGCCCAGAAACCATTTGTTAAGTGGTCGTTTTCTGGTGTGGACAATTCGGCAATTGCTCCATAGCCACAGTGGTGATTGGTGAATACCAAGCCCTGATCTGAGACAATTTCTGCTGTACAGCCACCAGCGAATTGCACGATAGCGTCTTTTAAGCTAGAGTTGTTAATGCTGTAGATCTCTTCGGCACTTAAACGAAGTCCTTTTTTTTGCATATCTGCCTCATTTAGACGCTTCAGATACATTAAAAACCACATTCCCTCATCGGCAAATGCAGCAAAGCTTGTTGTTATCAACAACAAACACATCCATAATTTTTTCATATCAACCTGATAAAAAGTTTGTTTATACCCTACAAAAATGCTTTAATTCTATTAAAAACCAAAATATTAGACTTTATATTATGCTTTTTCCCAATTTTTATGTCAATTAAAAGTAAATGTGTACCGTATTGGTTATCAAAGAAAGTCAAATGGACTCTTTTCCTTATCTTTGTCGGATGCAGCAATCATTTGAAAATTTTAAATTCAATAAACAAATCTTAAATGCGATCACAGACGCGGGGTATGAACAACCGACTGAGATCCAAGAAAAGGCAATTACACCGATATTGGCGGGGCAAGATGTGATGGGAATAGCCCAGACCGGAACCGGAAAGACAGCTGCATTTGTATTGCCTATGTTGATGAAATTGAAGTATGCACAAGGAAATGATGCGCGTGCCCTGATCTTGACACCAACCCGGGAGTTGGCGATGCAGATCGAGGAGAACATCAAATTATTTTCTACTTACCTCGATTTACGTTCTGTTGTATTGTATGGCGGATTGGGTCCAAAAACTCAAATAGAAACCCTTGAAAAAGGAGTCGATATTATCGTTGCTACACCAGGTCGATTCCTTGATTTATACTTAGAAGGACATATCGTCGTTAAATCACTCAAATTTTTAGTTTTGGACGAAGCGGATAAGATGATGGATATGGGATTTATCAGCAAAATCCACCGCGTATTGGAAATCGTCCCGCGCAAACGTCAAAATTTATTGTTTTCTGCAACAATGAGTGAGCTTGTTCGTAAGATCGCTGGAGATTTTCTTGCTTTTCCTACTGTAATAGAGGTGTCTGAACAAGCGACACCCGCTAAAACGGTCAGTCAGGCTTTATATCTTGTTCCTAACCAAAAAACGAAGCTGAATTTACTTCAGCATCTATTGAAAGACGATGAAGCTTTTAGCAGACTGATTGTTTTTTGTAAAACAAAACAAGTTGCAGATAACGTTTTTCATTTTCTGGAACGTAAATATGGCAAAGATGAAGTTCGTGTCATTCATGCCAATAAAGGACAGAATACCCGTATAAACTCGATCAACGCATTTAAGGAGGGAAATATCCGTATACTTGTTGCAACGGACGTTGCGGCGCGGGGACTCGATGTTTCCAACGTGAGCCACGTAATCAACTTTGAAGTTCCTATTGTTATAGAAGACTATGTGCATCGTATCGGACGTACCGGTAGAGCCTTCAATGAAGGGGATGCAATCACTTTTTGCAATGAGGCGGAGAAATATTATGTCCGAAAAATTGAGAAATTGATTAAGCAGAGTATTCCGGTGCATCCAATTCCAGAGGAGGTATTTATTGAGAAAACACCTTTTCAGGAGAAACAGGATATAGCACGCGATATTGATAATCAAAAGAAAAAAGACAATCCAGATTATCAGGGAGCCTTCCATGAAAAGAAATATGTGATCAAACAAAAGGAAGTACGTGAAGCACAACGTGCCTCGGGCTTTAAGCCGAAAGCCAAGAGCAAGGGGAAGTCTGGTGGCGCTAAGTCAACAGGATCAAATCGTAATTTCAAGAAGCGATAGTTAAAAAATGCGGTTTACTCCTTTAAATATCGCTAGTGCGTGCTTGGTCGCTTGGTTTGTTATGGAAAATCCCAATGACGAAAAGGCACTATTTACATGGGGAGCATTTATAGCCTTGATGGTACTACTGACGGTAGTCGATATTTTGTTTCGAGTACTTATCAAGGAAAATAAAAAAATGTGGATGTTACAGTTGGTGTTTTTGGTGGTGGTCTGCGTTGCCAGCCTGATCGTTAAAGTGACATTTGCGTAGCGGAAAATTAAAAAATAAGCAGAGATACGATGTATGCCATGGGCTTACAAAACTGAAATCTCAATACTAAATACTCATATCTCAATACTCAATATTAAAATGAAAAAAGCGGAAATAAAATTACAAGTAGAGCTTGACGAAAACAATGTTCCTGAAAACATCATGTGGTCGTCCACAGATGGGAATAATGCAGAAGAATTACCTGCTAAAGCAATGTTTTTAGCACTATGGGATTCACATTATAAAAATTCAATGCGCATTGACCTTTGGACAAAAGACATGCCTTATGATGAAATGAAGCGTTTTTTTTACGAAACTTTACAAACCCTAGGTGATTCATTTATCCGTTCTTCAGGTGGAGATCCCATGGCTGAGAAAGTTATTGGCGACTTGCGTGATTACTGTGCGCATTTTGCCGATAAAATGGAAGTATTAATGCCGCAACAATAGTTTTTAACGCTTAACAAATATTTGACTATGCAATATTTCTTAGTAAAATCTGAACCATTTAAATATAGTTGGGAACAATTTAATAAAGATGGACGGACGTTTTGGGATGGTGTACGCAATTACCAGGCTAGGAATAATATGAAAGCGATGAAAGAGGGGGACTTGGTCCTGTTCTATCATAGCAACGAAGGAAAGGATGTGGTTGGTGTCGCTAAGGTGGTGAAAGAATTTTATCAGGACCCCACAACAGATGATGAACGTTGGGTTGTTGTAGATCTGGCTCCTGTTGAAACATTGAAGAAATCTGTCACCCTGGAGACGATCAAAGCAGATGAACAGTTACAGGATATCGCTTTGGTAAGACAGGGCCGCCTATCGGTAATGCCACTTAAACCTGAGGAATTTGATCGAATCTTAGCCTTAGGTAACGAGGACTAGTTGATTCAGAAGAATGATAGACCAAGGTGCTGCATTGTTGAGCTAGTACGATAAATAAAAAGAGAGAATATATATATGTTCTCTCTTTTTATTTATTGCAATTATAGCATAAGGTATCAGTTCTTTTGGCTGAATAAACTGACCAATGCTTTTAGTTTTTTTGCATTTTCGGGTTTTAATTTCCCTGCCAGAATAAGGCGAAGTTCTCGTCGTTGTAGCGCATCCTCGTAAGCTTTGTGTTCTGACTCTGTTTCAGGGATCAATACAGGGACAGCTTTGGGGTTGTTGTCGGCGTCTACAGCAACAAAGGTATAATAAGCCTCATTGGTTTTTACGCGTGTGCCCTCGGGCAGATTTGATGCGAAAATTTCCATGCGTACCTCTAGGGAGCTGTTAAATGCACGTGTCACTTGCGCTTGTATGGTGACCACTTCACCCAATTTGATCGAACGCTTAAAAGATACATTATCCACAGATACTGTAACGACCACATTGCTACAATGTTTTTGTGCGGCAATAGCTGAACAGATATCCATCCAGTATAATAAACGGCCGCCCATTAGATTTCCAAATGTGTTGGTATCGTTAGGTAGGACCAATTCGTTCATCTCCGTGTATGACTCTCTAGCAAATTTCTCTATCATATCATTTTTTGTCATTATCGTCCAAATTCTTTGAATTGGCTATCAATTATTTCCAAAGATTTCAAAAATGTTGTTGGTAGATAGCCCAGTTCATTTTCAGATTTACTAAGATCAAAACCTGTCTGGCGCGGCCTGTTATCCGCTTGTCCAATACTCGCTGCGCTGATTTCTGAAATCAATGTTTTGTCCAATTTCCAATAATCTGCGATTTTATAAACCGCCTCATTGATGGACATCAACTCCGCTCCAGAGATATGAAATATTCCCTGCGCTTGTCGTTCAATAGCCAATTGACAAGCATACGCTAAATCATCTACAAAGGTAGGCATTCTCCATTGGTCATTAACCACTTTTATAGCTTCTTTTTGGGAAAGCTTTGCCTTTGCCCAAAGGACTAGATTGGAACGATTCGGATCTCCGTTGATACCGTAGACCAAAATTGTACGTAAGATCGTATAATGACAGGAAGACTGCGCGAGTACTTGCTCAGAGGCATATTTGCTTTTACCATACTCACTTTGAGGGTTGGGTGCGTCCAGTTCATTATAGGCATCGCCTTTTTTGCCATCAAATACAAAATCAGTAGAGAGATGGATCAACTGTGTCTTATTTTTTTCGCAGTAACTTGCTAGTGTTTGTACCAGATCTACATTGATCAGCTGGCAGGCCGTTTTATCGGCCTCACATGCTTCCACACTGGTCATGGCAGCGGTGTGTATAATCGCATCAAAAATATGGTTGGATAAAAAATCCGCTAATAGGATCTGATCCAATAAGTCAACTTGATAGAAAATATATCCCGCTTGATTGGGGTTTCTATTCGGGCCTTTTGAAATGGCTGTAACTTCATAAAGATTATTTCCAGCAAGTAGGTCGACGACCTTCTGACCCAAAAAACCATTGGATCCTGTGACAAGAATTTTTTTCATCCGTATACTTATTTTTTTATCTGTGTTTTAATCTTGTGGGTATCTAAAGTACCTTAATAAATCCGCTCTCGTTTGCCCTCGAGCCTAGGCCATATTTTTAAAAGCTCATCTACGGTTTATTTTATCCGTTTTAGTTGGTCCAGATAAAGTCCATTTTACTTGATTGTTTCATGATATTCTCGATCACCGATTTCTCTAGATCCAGAATAGATTTTAATGAATTGTAATCGATCTTGTCTGCATCATCCGTCGGCATATGATAGTCGGGGTGTCCGCCAGTATGGAAGAATAATACTGGAATATTCTTTTTGTAGAATGAAGTCTGATCCGACCCGCCGTTACCGTCTTTGCTTAAATTGAACTTGATCGGCGCTTGGATATCTTTGAAAATAGTCGGCCATTGACTGCTTGTTCCGTATCCGATGACGGCAAGACCATTGTCGGGATTGTAGCGGCCGATCATATCCATATTAAGCATTGCCGTGATTTTTTCCAACGGTAGGGTAGGGTGTTCGGTAAAATATTTGGAACCCACCAAACCCAGTTCCTCGGCCCCGAAAGCGATAAATAATAAATTATAAGGTTCTTTTTCCTTATTGCTGCTAAAATAACGGGCGAGTTCCAATAAACCTGCAGTACCCGAAGCATTGTCGTCGGCTCCATTGTGGATTTTACCAACACCTAGAGAATCTTTCGAGCTACCTTGGTGACCTGTTCCCAAGTGATCGTAATGCGCACCTATCACAACTGTCAACGCTGCTCCATTATCGATAAAACCAATAATATTGTCAGCATTGCGAATACTGTCAGCTACTTTTACCTTCCATACCTTTGCTTTGAAAGATTGGCGATAGCCTTTTTCACCCTTGGGTTGTAATTTATATTTTTTAAACTCCTTTTCGATATAGTCAGCTACTTTGAACACTTCTTTACTACCTGTTCCGCGACCTTGCATTTTGTCATCCGCTAGGTAGTAGATATGTTTTTTTAGATTCGGGATTTCAATTTGTTGTGCTTGTGCCAATTTTGTCACAAAAAGTGCGCAGACGATTAGGAATAAATTTATGTTTTTCATTTTTTGGTATTTAGTATGGAGATCGTCATAACCTATATTACCAGATTGTTTGATAGTCGGATTACAATCCCCGTTCTTAATTTTTTAAAAGAAAAGCCTTGTGATTAACAAGGCTTAGTAAGATATTTCGTTAATCTTCAACGATTTCGCTATGGATACTCGATTTCTCTTCTTTTTCCGTTTTGAAATACCGTTTTTGGAATAATAGTATCAGCACCACACCCACTGAAATAGCGGAGTCAGCAATATTGAATACCGGCCGGAAGAATAGAAACTCTTCACCACCCCAAAAAGGTACCCAAGTAGGGAAAGTACCTTCAATTAAAGGAAAATAAAGCATGTCAACGACCTTTCCATGCAGAAAGGATGAATATCCTCCACCCGCTGGAAATAAAGATGCCCTTTCGTAAAAGGTACTGTCACTGAAGATCACACCATAGAATGCTGAATCAATGATATTTCCCAAAGCACCAGCAAGAATCAGGGCTACATTTAATATAAAGCCACGGTTGTATTTATTCTTGATCATGTAATGTAAACCATACCCGATACCGGCTACGGCAAGTATCCGAAACACGGTCAGGAACAATTTCCCGTAATCACCACCAAATTCCATTCCGTAGGCCATCCCATTGTTTTCAATAAAATGGATTTGGAAGAATTTACCTAATATGTGATGACTTTGTCCAATTGTCATAGAGAGCTTAACCCATATTTTTGACAATTGGTCTATTAAAAGAATCGCGACAATTAGTGCGACTGGTTTCGTATACCCCTTCATTGTGCTATAAAAATGGTCTTTGCCCGCGCAAAGACCATATATTTTTACCTAAAATTAATATTGTTTGTTTTTCGCCTCGATGCTCAACGTCGTATGCGGAACAGCTTTCAAACGTTCTTTTTGGATCAATTTTCCTGTTTCTCTACAGATACCATACGTTTTGTTCTCGATGCGCACCAACGCTGCTTCCAGGTTGTCGATAAACTTCTTTTGACGTGCAGCCAATTGGTTGGTTTGTTCCTTCTCCAAAGTTGCAGAGCCATCTTCTAAGGTCTTGTATGTACCCGCAGTATCGTCTGTACCATTCGCATTGCTGTTATTGAGCGTTGCTGTCAACGAGGAAAGCTCTTCTTTTGCTATTCTAAGCTTGTCCAAGATAATATCTTTGAATTCTTGTAATTCTGAATCGCTATAGCGTGTTTTCTCGTTGTTGTTTGCCATAATTTAATTTTTTTGGATTAATGCCTTAAGTTCTTTGCCATCGATCTCGATGGTCTCTCCTTCAGTTAGTGAATCTTCAAATACCAATGAATCGGCTAGAATTTCGGTGCAAATATAAGATAAATTTTCTTTCGCTGCATTGACTACTTCTAAGGCTGCTGTTAACTTTACGTTAATTCTATCAGTCACCTCAAGTCCTTTTTCCTTCCGTAAATTTTGTAGACGGTTGATCAATTCTCTTGATAAACCTTCTTTCTTCAATTCTTCGGTGATATGAACATCCAATGCTACGGTCAATTTACCCAGATTAGCAACTTGCCATCCCTCCACATCCTCTGCTATAATTTCTACATCGCTTAATAGAATAGTATATGGCGTACCTGTTAGGGCTAATTCACCGGCTGATTCCAATGTGCTGATTTGATCTATAGTCAACGATTGGATAGACGAAGAAACTAACTTCATATCCTTACCAACTTTCGCGCCAAGAGCTTTGAAGTTTGGTTTTATTTTTTTCTTGATTATACCAGTTGTATCCGTAATAAACTCAATATCTTTGATATTGGTTTCTGAAAGTATCAAATCTTTTACTTTTTCCACCTTCTCCTGGAAAGCACTGTCCAATACAGGAACGAGGATTTTGTTTAATGGCTGACGCACATTGATCGACGTTTTCTTACGTAATGAAAGTGTTAAAGACGAAATATCCTGCGCCAGGGCCATACGTTCTTCCAGATCTTTATCCACTAGTTTTTCGTCGTATACCGGGAAGTTGGCTAAGTGAACTGACTCAACTTGTTCCTTATTGGTTGCAGTATTCAAATCCAGGAATAGTCTATCTGAGAAGAATGGCGATATTGGTGACATTAATTTCGCAATGGTATCCAGACAAGTGTATAATGTCTGATATGCAGAAATCTTATCTTCGGTATATTCTCCTTTCCAGAAACGACGACGGCACAAACGAACGTACCAGTTACTTAAGTGTTCATCCACAAAGTTTTGGATTGCACGTGCGGCTTTCGTCGGTTCGTAATCCGCTAGATATTCATCCACTTCTTTCGTTAGTGAATTTAGTAACGAGATAATCCAGCGGTCGATTTCAGGACGATTTTCTAATGCAATATCTGGTTCTGCATAGGAGAACTTATCAATGTTAGCATAAAGTGCAAAAAATGCATAGGTATTGTATAGTGTACCGAAGAACTTACGGCGCACCTCATCCAATCCTTCCATATTGAACTTTAAGTTGTCCCAAGGAGCAGCATTGCTGATCATATACCAACGGGTAGCATCGGCACTATATTGATCGATCGTTGAGAAAGGATCAACACCATTGCCTAAGCGTTTGGACATCTTATTTCCGTTTTTATCCAATACCAATCCATTGGAAACAACGTTTTTGAAAGAGACCGACTTATACATCATCGTGGAGATTGCATGTAGCGTAAAGAACCATCCACGAGTCTGATCAACTCCTTCGGCGATGAAGTCTGCAGGGTATGCATGATTAAATCCATCTTTAAATGGAAACTCTTCACCTTTTGCTAGTTTCTCATGATCCAATCCCCATTGTGCATAAGGCATTGCTCCCGAATCGAACCATACGTCAATTAAGTCAGGCTCACGGAATAATTTTTGACCAGCATCAGAAACAAGCACGATGTCGTCAACATATGGACGGTGTAAATCCAGCTTTTCTGTGTCAAATTTGTCTAGATAGGCTTGGTTTTTCGCTTTCTCATCTGCCGATAGAACATCCGAAGTCAGGGAAGCCTCTAACAAAGACTTTAATTCAGGTAACGAACCGATACAAACCTCTTCATTCTCATCTTCTGAACGCCAGATTGGAAGTGGTGTCCCCCAGTAACGAGAGCGGGAAAGATTCCAGTCCACCAGGTTTTCCAACCAGTTTCCAAAGCGCCCTGTTCCAGTTGCTTCAGGTTTCCAGTTGATAGTCTTATTTAAAGCAACCAGATCCTCTTTTACCGCAGTAGTACGGATAAACCAGCTATCCAATGGATAGTATAAAACCGGTTTGTCTGTACGCCAACAGTGTGGGTAGGTGTGTTCGTATTTTTTAACATCAAATGCTTTATTATCCTCTTTTAGTTTGATCGAGATCAAGACGTCAGTAGGTTTGAAATCTTCTTTCGCACGCTCTTCTGCACTGTAGTATTCCTCTTTTACAAATCGTCCTGCGAAATCAGTGATTTCATTCACGAAACGGCCTGTACGGTCTACCGTAGGAACATCTTTTCCATTTTCGTCTTTGACCAAAATACCCGGTACACCGTGTTCTTTCGCTACACGAAAGTCATCTGCACCATAGGTCGGTGCAGCATGCACGATACCCGTACCATCTTCAGTGGTCACAAAGTCACCCGGGATTACACGGAAAGCATTCTCTTGTAAATCTTCATTGGTGATATAAGGCAACAATTGTTCATAACGCAAGCCTACAAGCTCTTCGCCTACAAATTCTGTTGCAAGTTCCCAAGGGATAACTTTATCACCCAACTTGTAGTCTTGGAAAGAGGCATCTTGCCCCTCTGCTTTAAAATGCTTGCTGATCAGATCTTTTGCCAATACAACAGATACTGGAGCACCTGTGTATTTATTGAAAGTTCTGATTTTGACATAGTTTATTTTTTTGCCAACAACCAGAGCTGTATTGGACGGTAAGGTCCAAGGCGTAGTCGTCCAGGCGATAAATGCAACATCTTCGGCTTCATCATCCACTAATTTTTCAATCGCTGGATGGAGCTGGCTTTTGATCAATCTAAATTCAGCAACAATTGTTGTATCCTTCACATCTTTATACGTGCCCGGTTGATTAAGCTCATGTGAACTCAAACCTGTGCCTGCAGCGGGTGAATAAGGTTGAATAGTGTAACCTTTATACAATAAGCCCTTTTTATACAGCTCTTTTAACAAATACCATAACGTTTCGATGTATTCGTTTTTATACGTGATGTAAGGATGCTCAAGATCGACCCAATAACCCATTTTGTTGGTTAGGTCATTCCATACATCGGTATATTTCATCACTTCCTTGCGGCAAGCGTCATTATATTCTTCTACGGTAATCTTTTTGCCGATATCCTCCTTAGTAATACCAAGAGCTTTCTCGACGGCAAGTTCAATTGGAAGACCGTGGGTATCCCAGCCTCCTTTTCGTTTTACCTGGTAGCCTTTCAATGTCTTGTAGCGACAGAAAATATCCTTAATCGTACGAGCCATCACGTGATGGATTCCAGGCATTCCATTCGCAGAAGGTGGCCCTTCAAAAAATGTATATGACTTGCTCTCAGGGCGATTATTGATACTTTTTTCGAATATTTTTTCCTGTTCCCAACGGGTCAAAATCTCTTTACCAATCTCCGGTAAATTTAACTGCTTATATTCTTTGTACATCAGACTGTTGTATGCTTCTTTTCTAAAGGTCGCTAATTTAGTGAATTATGATGGAAAAAGAAAGAGGGCTTTGTTGCTGTAGTATCATTATATGATGGGCAAAATATTTTTGAAAATCCCCATTACTGTCAATGATCAACGATTACACGATAATGGTGGCTGATGAAGTCGAATTGAAAGCTAGGAGATAGGGAGATTGTAGCAGGAATAAGTTGAATAAAGGGCAGTTTAATTTTCCGAAACCGTTGATCAGGTTTGCTGTTATAGAGGGCTAATACAAAAAAGGGATCGCTATCCGCAATCCCTTTTTCATTGGAATATGTGTAAATTTCAACTTATGCTGAAAAACTACTTCCACAACCACAAGTGCTACTTGCATTTGGGTTATTGAAAGTAAAACCTCTTGCGTCAAGTCCTGATTTGAAGTCAATTTCCATGCCTGCAAGGTATAAGCCGTGTGCTTTGTTCATAAAAATGCGGATTCCTTCAATTTCGTACTCGCTGTCTCCATCTTTTTTCTGGTCAAAACCAAGGATATAACTCATACCTGAACAACCACCACCTTCTACACCGACACGTAAACCAAAATCATCAGAAATTTCTTGCTGATCTTTTAATTTATTGAGTTCCTTGATTGCCCCTTGCGTTAAGGTAACAGGAGCAATTGCTGTATGTTCTGTGCTCATTTTGATAATGTTTTAGCCAATTCTTTAGCAAAAATACATATTTTTAATCGCAAATCGCCCGCCGTAGATTTTTTGACATTTACAAAACATTCGATTTTTATAGGATTGTGTGACTTCAAATAGGAGTTAAACGGATACCTTGTTAATTAGCTAATTCGCATAAATAAGCCTATTTTTCTAAGAACATTTAATAAAATATGGCTTTTTGTCGATATTCTTTATGGAATATGCTATCTTTGAGGCATTAAAATAAAAACAAAATTTACTTTACAACATTTAAAAACAATGGAAAGAGATCAAGCCATTTTTAATTTAATAGCTGATGAGCTGAAACGCCAAGAAGAAGGTATTGAATTAATTGCTTCGGAAAACTTTGTTTCAAAACAAGTGATGGAAGCTGCTGGTTCAGTGTTGACAAATAAATATGCAGAAGGCCTCCCAGGAAAACGTTACTATGGAGGTTGTGAAGTTGTGGATGAAATTGAAACCATCGCAATTGATCGTGCAAAACAATTATTTGGCGCAGAATGGGTAAATGTTCAACCTCACTCTGGAGCGCAGGCGAATGCGGCTGTTTTTTTGGCGACAATCAAACCTGGCGACAAAATTTTAGGTCTTGATTTATCTCATGGTGGACACTTGACTCACGGATCACCAGCGAACCTTTCTGGTAAGATCTATCAACCATTATTTTACGGTGTAAAAGAAGAAACAGGTCTAATTGATTACGAACAGTTGGAAGAAACTGCACTTCGTGAAAAACCAAAAATGATCATCTGTGGTGCTTCAGCTTATTCCCGCGACTGGGACTATGCACGCATCCGTAAAGTTGCTGATGAAATTGGTGCGATTGTTTTGGCTGATATCTCCCATCCAGCAGGTTTGATCGCTCGTGGTTTATTGAATGATCCACTTCCTCACTGTCATATCGTTACAACTACGACACACAAGACGTTACGTGGTCCTCGTGGTGGTATGATTATGGTTGGTAAGGATTTTGAAAACCCTTGGGGCATCAAAACTCCTAAAGGTGAAATCCGTACGATAACGCAATTGTTGGATCTAGCTGTTTTCCCAGGTACGCAAGGTGGTCCTTTGGAGCATACAATTGCTGCAAAAGCAATTGCTTACGGTGAAGCTTTATCTGATGAATACATGGAATATATTGTTCAGGTGAAGAAAAATGCAGCTGCATTGGCACAGTTCTTCGTTGAGCGAGATTATAAGATTATCTCTGGTGGTACAGATAACCATTTGATGTTGGTTGATCTACGTAACAAGGATATTTCTGGTAAAGAAGCTGAGGCCGTATTAGGTAAAGCAGGTATCACAACCAATAAAAATATGGTTCCTTTTGATACACGTTCTCCTTTTGTAACTTCAGGTGTACGTTTCGGTACTGCCGCAATCACTACTCGTGGTATCAAAGAAAATGATATTATTCAAATCGGAGAGTTAATTGATGAGGCATTGAAAAATGCATCCAATGATGCTGAATTGGATAAGATCCATGGTAAAGTGAGAGCCATGATGGCCGAGTTCCCGTTGTATAAATAAGACAAGTCTTTATCATATAGAAAAGCGGAATCATCTTAGGGTGATTCCGCTTTTTCCGTTTTTGATCTTATACGATACCCACCGTGTACTTGCTCTGCCATATGCGAGCCATTAATGCATTTGTTTTTTAAGTTTTATGCTCCGTATCTGCTATGAAGTAAGGCCGTACTATCTTGGGGGCAACTGTATGCCAACCTCCTAATTAAAAGGGATTTTATCCTAATATAATAGGGGATTAATAGGTACTTTATACGCTTTTATCCGAATGAGGTCCGGACAAGGTCCGAATGAGGTCCCTATAAAGTCCCTGTTAGTTGCGAATTTGTATCAAAGTTAGTCACTGGATAAATTGAATCAGACATAAGCTTTTTTTATCAAATGCCTTTTTGCGAAGTGGATGGAGTTTTTACCTTTCTAAATGTTAAAAAACCTTAAATTGAAATGTAATAATTTGATTACTCAATAATTTTACGGTACTTTGAAATACTATTAATTGATTGTTTTACAATAAGAAAGGAACACTATACGCTAAACATTTACATTTTATAACAGAACTGATAATTTATTTGCGAACTGCTAAAAAGTAAGTGACGTATGAGACTTTTGAAAAGTAAGAGTGATCAAGAATTGATCCAAATGTATGTCGGGGGCCAAGAGTCCGGCCTAGAGGCATTGTTGAATCGATATAAATCGAAAATTTACACCTCTATATATATGAAAGTAAAAGACGAATATCTTGCTGAAGATATTTTCCAGGAGACTTTCATTAAAATCATCAACACATTAAAATCGGGTAAGTACAATGAAGAGGGAAAATTTTTGCCTTGGGCTATCCGTATTGCCCACAATATGATCGTTGACTTTTTTAGAAAAGCCAAACGGGCCCCAAATATTGTTAATGCGGATGGTTTCGACATTTTCGAGGTATTGGAATTCAGTGATGAAAGTGCTGA
Source organism: Sphingobacterium sp. BIGb0165 (assembly GCF_024810095.1). Taxonomy (NCBI): domain Bacteria; kingdom Pseudomonadati; phylum Bacteroidota; class Sphingobacteriia; order Sphingobacteriales; family Sphingobacteriaceae; genus Sphingobacterium; species Sphingobacterium sp. BIGb0165. The sequence continues at coordinate 295,835 of NZ_JANUEB010000009.1, forward strand.
ATCTAAGATGCTGAAACAACAGGTCGATGTAGACTTAAAGAAAATGATCCAGAAACTACCAGATGATCAGAAAGAGGTTTTAATTATGCGCCACTTCTGTGATATGAGTTTTAAGGATATTGCTGAGATAACAGAGGTGAGTATCAATACCGCCTTAGGAAGAATGCGCTATGCATTGAGTAATTTACGTAAAATGATAGAGGGCTCTGATTTGGTCTTTCAGATGGGATAATGAAATAGGCTCTATAATTTAGAAAATAACAAGCAAAGGGAGTGAGTTTTTCACTCCCTTTTTTATGCTACAATGTCATGTCGGCATCAGAAGAAATTGTTCTTTTTGTCAGTTATACGCTTTTTATTATCTTAGAAGTTCATGCCTTTATCAATTTATAGGAATTGGAATGAGGTTTGATGATCATATTGAAACTATTAAAAAGAAAATAACGATAAAAATATAAAAAAGCTATGTACTTGATTTTATTTATTGGAATAATGGTGGTAAGCCTAATTGTCCAGACACGATTTAAAAACAAATTTAAGAAGTATTCAGAGATGCCATTGGGGAATGGAATGTCTGGTGCTGAGATTGCGCAGAAAATGCTAAATGATAACGGTATATATGATGTGAAGGTATTGTCTATTCCTGATCGCTTGGGAGATCATTACAATCCATCGGATAAAACGGTCAACTTGAGTCCTGAAGTATATAGTGGTCGTAGTGTAGCGGCAGCAGCAGTAGCGGCCCATGAATGTGGTCACGCTGTCCAACACGCAAAAGCATATAAATGGTTAGGTTTCCGTTCAGCGATGGTACCAATGGTCAATGCAGCTTCCAAAATGACTTCATGGGTATTAATGCTTGGGGTAATGTTATTTGCATTTTCCAAAGGTGGTAATCCATGGTTGTTAGCGGTCGGTGTAGGTGCATTGGCGATCACAACCATTTTCTCGTTTATCACACTTCCGGTGGAATTTGATGCGTCAAACCGTGCCTTAGAATGGCTGAACCATGCGGGCGTTACTTATAATGGTGAGGAGCATGATGGTGCAAAAGATGCATTAAAATGGGCTGCTATGACTTATGTCGTTGCTGCTTTGAGTGCTTTGGTGACACTTTTATACTATGCTTCCATCTTATTTGGTGGGCGTAGGAGCGAGTAAAGAGTGCTATCTAAACTTGAGTATACAAAGAAATGCGATTAATTTTTAATAGTCGCATTTTTTATGAGGTGTTAATGAGGTTACTACAGACAATTTTTTTAACTTTGCTGTTTATATAGAATAAGATTCAGATTTTATGTTTTCAAATCTTCAAGATAAGCTAGATAGGGCCTTTAAGGTATTAAAAGGACAAGGCAGTATTACCGAAATCAACGTTGCGGAAACGATGAAAGAAATTCGCAAAGCATTGTTGGATGCCGATGTGAATTATAAGACTGCTAAAACTTTTACGGATGATGTTAGACAAAAAGCTTTAGGGCAGAATGTATTGACAAGTATTTCTCCGGGTCAGTTGTTGACTAAAATCATGAATGATGAGTTGACAGAATTGATGGGTGGGTCTGTCACGGAGTTGGAGATTGGTAAAAATCCTACTGTTATTTTGATCGCAGGTCTGAATGGTGCCGGTAAAACAACTTTTTCTGGTAAGCTGGCATTATTCCTGAAAGATAAAAAGAATAAAAAACCATTGTTGGTTGCAGGTGACGTTTATCGTCCAGCAGCGATTGATCAATTGGAAGTCCTGGCTGAACAAGTTGGTGTTCCTGTTTATGTTGATAGAGCATCAACAGACCCGATTGCTATTGCGAAAGCAGGTGTTGAAGAGGCAAAACGCAATGGGCATAATGTTGTAATCATCGATACTGCTGGTCGTTTGGCTATAGATGAGCCTTTGATGGTTGAGATTACTGCTGTTAAGGAAGCGACAAAACCGGATGAGATCTTATTTGTGGTTGACTCAATGACTGGTCAGGATGCCGTCAATACAGCGAAGACATTCAACGATCGTCTTGATTTTACAGGTGTTGTATTGACCAAATTAGACGGTGATACGCGCGGTGGTGCTGCATTATCAATTAAATCCGTTGTCAATAAACCAATTAAGTTTATTGGTACCGGAGAGAAGATGGATGCACTGGATGTTTTCTACCCAGATCGTATGGCGTCCCGTATTTTGGGTATGGGTGATGTCGTATCGTTGGTGGAGCGTGCGCAACAACAGTTTGACGAAAAACAAGCTGCGGAGCTTCAAAAGAAAATCCGTAAAAATAAATTTGATTTCAATGATTTCAAATCCCAGATCCAACAGATCAAAAAAATGGGTAACATGAAAGATTTGATGGGCATGATTCCTGGAGTAGGAAAAGCAATGAAGGATATTGAAGTCGATGATAATGCATTCAAACCTATCGAAGCAATTATTGATTCAATGACACCTTTTGAACGAGAAAATCCGGATGTAATAGATCAAAAACGTCGTTTACGTATTGCCAAAGGTTCGGGAACTGACGTTAATGAAGTGAACAAATTGTTGAAGCAATTTGGCGACATGCGTAAAGTGATGAAACAGATGTCTAATCCTGCAATGGCTGCGAAGTTGATGCGCAATATGCCTAAAATGCCTGGGAAAATGTAATTTTAGTGTATAGTTCTATACGATGGGGCATTGTACGCATACAATGCCCCATTTTTTTTAATAAATAATTTGTAATTTCAAGTTCCTCGCTAGAGTAAACGAAATAATTGTTAAATTTGTAATTATTATGGATGACCCCGCGCAATTATCGGAATACGGCAAAATCCTTATCATTCTGCTGATAGGGGCATTGTTAGTCTGTGCGACCATTTTTCTAGCACGTTTAATTTCTCCTAAAAAGAATAATCCCATTAAATCTAGTACTTACGAATGTGGCGAAGACCCTATCGGGTCCTCTTGGGTACAATTCAATCCCCGATTTTACGTTATCGCTTTAGTGTTCCTGCTTTTTGATGTTGAGCTCATCTTTATTTTTCCTTGGGCTACAGTATTTGGACAATCGGAATACATTGCCGCAGACGGCAGATGGGGATGGTTTACGATGATTGAAATGGCGATGTTTATTGGTATTTTAATCTTGGGATTGGTTTTTGTCTGGAAAAAGGGAGATTTGGAATGGGTGAAACCCAATGTATCTCTACCTAAGGTTCCTGTAAATATTCCTCAAAGTGCTTATTCAACATTGAACAATAGCAGCTATCAAGTGCGGAACTATAGAGAGCCGGCGGTTGCGGTCGTAGAGAATACTGTTGCGCAAGAGGTGACAGCTGCGCCAAAGATTGCTTTTAAACCTCGATTTAAAAAACCTGAGTAAGCATGAGTTTAGATAGTCAACTACAAAATAATGGTGTCGTTGTTGCCAAATTGGATGATCTGCTTAACTGGGCAAGACTTTCTTCGATGTGGCCGATGAGTTTTGGTATTGCCTGTTGTGCGATCGAAATGATGGGAGCTATGGCTTCAACTTATGACCTGGATCGGATGGGTGTTTTTCCTAGACCTTCACCGAGACAATCAGATGTTATTATTATTGCTGGTACAGTCACATTTAAAATGGCTGACCGTATAAAAAAACTATACGAGCAGATGCCCGATCCCAAATATGTGATCTCGATGGGCTCCTGCTCCAATTGTGGTGGTCCCTATTGGCAGCATGGTTATCATGTAGTGAAGGGAGTGGATCGGATTATCCCGGTGGATGTGTATGTTCAGGGATGCCCACCTCGTCCAGAAGCACTGATAGGTGCTTTTATTGAACTGCAAAAAAAGATAGATAAAGAAAGCTTATTAGGTGAACAGCTGTTCAGGGAAAAAGCTTAAAAGATAAATTTTATAAGATTTTAGAATCAATTATGGCAAAAGATTTTTATGGCGAACTGCAATTAGGCATTCTTGGTGGTGGTCAACTCGGAAGAATGTTAATCCAGGAAGCCATTAATTACAATGTAAACGTTCATGTACTGGATCCCGACAAGAATGCCCCTTGTCGTAAACTGTGCAATAGATTTGAATGTGGCTCATTGAGCGATTTTGAGACAGTATATGATTTTGGTAAAGACCTGGATTTGATTACTATCGAGATCGAAAAAGTGAATGTGGATGCATTGGAGAAACTGGAAGAGGAAGGGGTGATCGTTTACCCGCAGTCGCGTATTATTCGCCTGATCCAGGACAAGGGATTACAGAAACAGTTTTTTAAACAAAATGATATCCCGACTTCTGCGTTTCAATTGATATCAACTAAAGATAATTTAACAAATGCTTCGTTAAGTTTACCCTACATACAAAAACTACGTAGAGATGGGTATGATGGAAAAGGCGTAAAGAAGATCGTTACTGAAGCGGATATCCAGGATGCCTTTGAAGAGCCAAGTTTGATTGAAGAGTGGATAGATTTTGAAAAGGAAATTGCTGTTATTGTTGCACGTAACGATAGAGGTGATGTCTCCACTTTTCCAATGGTAGAAATGGAATTCAATCCACAAGCTAATTTAGTGGAGTTTCTTATCGCGCCATCATTATATGGTGTAGAGATTCAGCAACGTGCGGAAGCAATTGCGAAGAAAATCGCAGATGACTTGCAAATCGTCGGTTTGCTTGCAGTGGAAATGTTCCTAACGAAAAATGGTGATATTCTGGTGAATGAAATTGCTCCACGTCCGCATAATAGTGGTCATCAAACCATCGAAGGGAATTATGTTTCTCAATTTGCACAACATTTGAGAGCAATATTCAATTTACCATTGGGTGATACAAGATGCCGGACAAACGCTGTCATGATCAATTTACTGGGCGAGGATGGTTATGAGGGCTTAGCAAAATATGATGGAGTAGAAGAGGTGTTGGCGATGGAAGGAGTCTATTTACATCTGTATGGCAAGAAGTATACAAAACCATTCCGCAAGATGGGGCATATCTGTATCATCAATGATGACCGTGATAAAGCCATCTCCAACGCAAGAAAAGTACAAGAAATATTAAAAGTTAAAGCTTAATAATACTATGTCAATCAATAATAAGGCCCAGGTAGGCATTATCATGGGAAGTAAATCCGATCTTCCTGTTATGCAGGATGCCATCGATGTCCTGAAAGTCCTTGGAGTAGAATTTGAGGTCACAATCGTTTCGGCACACCGTACGCCGCAACGTATGTTTGATTATGCTAAAAATGCCGCGTCTCGTGGTTTAAAAGTAATTATTGCGGGAGCTGGTGGTGCTGCGCATTTACCTGGAATGGTGGCTTCAATCACGCATTTGCCTGTAATCGGTGTACCTGTAAAATCATCCAACTCTATTGACGGCTGGGATTCGGTCCTTTCCATCTTGCAGATGCCTAATGGTATTCCTGTAGCAACAGTTGCGCTAAACGCTGCAAAAAATGCAGGTATATTGGCTGCTCAGATCCTGGGAACTCATGATGAGACGATCAGTAAAAATATTATCGATTTTAAAGAGGAATTAGCACGGAAAGTGATTGAAACTGCGGTCGAAGTAGAGGATACGCAATTCTAATAAAATCTTATCAAATAAAAAAAGGGAAGCATTGCTTCCCTTTTTTATTTGATAAGATTTGCCTGAACGTAATCGTAGCTTTTCTTAAGACTTTCCATCTTGTTAGGCATGTAGATATCGTCTTGCTCTACGAAAGCGTATTTCAGGCCCGATTTAGCCTTTTCTTTCACAATTTCTGGGAAAGAGATGCTTCCGGTACCAACTTCGGTATACCTGATATCTTTAAAGATTTGTTCCACAGGTAACTTACCATCCTTAGGCCATTCGATCGGATTAGATTTTGTACGGTCCATATCCTTCACATGCCATAGTTTAAATCTATTGGGGAATTTTTCAAATATGGAGATGGGGTTTTTCCCGGCTTTCTCGGTCCAGAAAAGATCGAGCTCAAAATCGACGAGATCAGGTTCTGTAAAAGCCAACATGACATCTTCACCTGTAGTATTGTTCCCTAAATCTCTAAATTCCCAAAAATGGTTGTGGTATGCAACCTTTAGTCCTAACTTTTTAGCTTGTTCACCGGCCTTATTGAGCTGTTCTGCAGCATAGAGATAGTCATCTTTTTTAAGCGCATTGATATCGAACATCGGTGTTACTGGCGCAATCACATATTCCTGTCCAAGCTCTTTTGCAGCATCAAAGTAAACGGATAAATCTTCTTTATCGGTATGTGATTTACTGAGATATTTAGACATATCATAGTGACCTGAGTGCGTTTTTAGGCCATTGTCATCCAGAATCTTCTTTAGCTCTTTATAGGGTAATTTCCAGAATTGTTTGGCAGTAGGATCTATGCCATAAAGCTCGACATGTTTGTAGCCAATTTTTGCTACCTGTTCCAAAGATCCTTTCGGATCTTTATCCATCAAATCACGTATGGAGTACAGCTGTACTCCTATATTCTGCAAAGGATTGTCACTGACAGCACCCGTTTTATTTTGACAAGATATCAAGTTGGGCATCAGATAAGCTGCCGAAAGACCTATTCCAGCTTGCTTTAAAAATTGACGGCGAGAATTGTTCATCATATAACTGATTATGTGTTAGTGTACAATGTACAATTATTTTGTTCAAAAATCAATAGAACATGCTGGAATATTTTTGTGAAAGGATAATACTGAATTATCAGAAAATAAGAAAGGGCGTGCGTAAAAAGTAAAAACAAACCCGCTGAAAATTACACATTTGCTAAGTGGAGGGGGAGGATACAAACAGTAATAAAAAAAACGAGGATGTCCAAGCTTTTGAACATCCTCGTTTTGTATGTTTAAGAATAAGAACTTAAACAGTCATGATATCTTTTTCTTTCAGTTCAGACAGATTATCAACTTTTACAATGTATGCATCAGTCAATTTTTGGACTTCCCCTTCAGCGGTTTTGATTTCGTCTTCTGAGGCACCGTCATTTTTTAATTTTTTGATGGACTCATTGGTGTCTTTGCGGATGTTACGGATACCTATACGGCCTCTTTCAGTCTCTTCTTTTACTTTTTTCACCAAGTCACGTCTTCTTTCCTCTGTCAAAGGCGGGATATTCAAGCGGATCACAATACCATCATTCTGTGGGTTGACACCAAGATTAGCATCCGTAATTGCTTTTTCAATTGCATTGATGAGCGATTTTTCCCAAGGTTGGATGACAATAGTCCGAGCATCAGTTGTATTGATGTTAGCTACTTGTGAAAGTGGAGTAGCACTACCATAATAATCGACTGAAATACCATCTAACATAGATGGAGAAGCTTTACCGGCACGAATTTTTGTTAATTCTGACTCCGTGTGAGCAACTGCTTTGGACATCTTGTCTTTACAATCGTCCAATTCAATTGAAATTAGTTCGTTCATATAAGATTACGTTTTTTACAGATATTAATTATTTTACCACAGTTCCAACATGTTCACCATTGGCAAGTTTCAATAAATTGCCGGGCTTGTTCATGTCAAATACAATGATTGGTAATTTGTTTTCTTGACAAAGGGTAAAGGCAGTCATATCCATTACATTTAACCCTTTCTCGTATACCTCCGTGAATGAGATTTCTTCGAATTTTGTTGCACTAGGATCTTTCTCCGGATCAGCAGTATAGATACCATCTACACGTGTCCCTTTTAGTACAGCATCGGCATTGATTTCAATCGCGCGCAAAGAAGCTGCTGTATCCGTCGTGAAATATGGGTTTCCGGTACCAGCTCCGAAAATAACAATACGACCTTTTTCCAAGTGGCGTACAGCTCTTCTGCGAATAAATGGTTCACAGATCTGTTCCATCTTGATAGCTGTTAGCAAACGTGTCTTTTTCCCTACTTTTTCAAGAGCATCTTGCAGTGCCATACTGTTGATTACAGTGGCAAGCATTCCCATATAGTCTGCTTGAACACGGTCCATCCCTGATTTTTCAGCACTCAAACCGCGGTAAATGTTACCACCGCCGATAACAATTGCAATTTCTAAACCTTGATCGTGAATTTCTTTGATATCATTAGCGTATTGTGATACACGGTTAATATCGATACCATAGCTTTGGTCACCCATTAAGGATTCACCGCTAAGTTTTAATAAGATACGTTTGTATTTCATAATTGTTTTTTTGGAAATTTTCCAAAGGTCAAAGATAAAATTTTTTTTTCAACCCTTAAGGCCAAAAATGATATTTATTGCGCTTTTGTTGTTTGATCAATCACTTCGCGGTAATATTGTTCGTATAAAGGCATGATATTGGACAATTGGAATTTTTTTGCATGATTTAATGCTGCTTCTTTAAATTTCTCTAATCTGTCAACATCTTCCAAAATATAGATCGCATTCTTGGCCATATCGTCCACATCACCTACATTGCTCAGAAATCCTGTTACACCGTTTTCATTCAGTTCAGGCAATCCACCTGTATTGGATGAAACAACCGGAACCCGGCAAGCCATTGCCTCTAAGGCAGCCAAACCAAAGCTCTCGGAGCTCGAAGGCATCAAGAAAAGATCGGAAACAGACAAGATCTCTTCCACAGCATCCTGTTTACCCAAAAAACGAACATCCATACATACATCCAATTCTCTGGACAGTTCCTCTGCGTTGCGACGTTCAGGACCATCACCAACCATTAATAGTTTGGAAGGGATGACATCATGTACTTTCTTAAATATACGGATGACATCTTCCGTATTTTTTACTTTTCTGAAATTGGAGGTATGGACCAAGATCCGCTCATTGCCCGGAGCAATCGCTTTTTTGAAATGGGAGCGGTCCCTATTGCTGAATCTATCGAGATCGATAAAGTTGGTAATCACTTTAATATCTCTGGTGATATCAAAATACCGGAGTGTCTCATCTTTTAGATTTTGTGAAACGGCGGTTACACCGTCTGACTGATTGATCGAGAAGGTGACGACAGGACTAAAGCTTTTATCTTTTCCAACCAGTGTAATATCTGTACCATGAAGTGTGGTTACTACAGGGATATTAATACCATAGGTCGTCAGTAATATTTGTTTTGCCATGAACGCAGCCGAAGCATGGGGAATGGCATAATGCACATGGATCAGATCCAGCTTTTCAAAGCGTACGACATCAACCAATTTACTGGCCAACGCAGATTCGTAAGGTAAAAAGTCAAAAAGCGGATATTGGGATACTGCAACTTCGTGGTAATAGAGGTTTTCCGAAAAGAAATCTAGGCGTGCAGGTTGTCGGTAGGTAATAAAATGGATCTCATGTCCATTGGCTGCTAAAGCCTTTCCTAATTCCGTTGCCACAACACCACTGCCACCAAACGTGGGATAACAAACAATGCCTATTTTCATCTTTATGAATTGATTTTTAAAGCAGATGAAGCAATCAGATTTATTCAGCCATTATTGGTTGGAATAAATCAAGATGGTTTCATCTCTAATTTTTGTGTTGCAAATTTCGACTATTTATGCCTAAAATAACAAAAACCAATTGCCATAGTTTTGTGAATTTTTTGATTACTTAAAAAGCATTATCTTTAAGTAGACATTTAAGCGGTATATGGACAATTTTACCAGTGATATCTCAGGGCAGCAATTCCCTTTGGAACAACGTATTTTGGGCGCCTCTATTCGACAACCCATTTTTAAATTAATCCGGAAGGAATATCCAAATTTTGGGAAAGATAAATATATTTCCGCGACAGAACTGACACGATTTAAGGAAGCTTATATTACTGAATTTTTAAAAGATGAGTCGGGACAACTCAGCCAACTGGATCAACAAGTTATACAGAGCTTTAAGGACAACAAGGTCATTAGCGCTAGCATGGATAACGATGGAGCAACGGCAGCCTCAGTAGGTGAACGTGTCGCAGACAAAGTTGCTGAATTTGGGGGAAGTTGGACGTTCATTATTTCTTTCGTTGTATTTTTGCTGATCTGGATCGCGGTCAACATGTATTGGTTAAATAATAAAGGTTTTGACCCTTATCCATTTATTTTGCTTAATCTGATCTTGTCCTGTGTGGCTGCACTGCAGGCCCCGGTGATTATGATGAGCCAAAATAGACAAGAGGCCAAGGATCGTGAACGGGCGCGGAATGATTATATGGTAAATCTGAAGGCCGAGCTTGAAATCAGGGAACTACATGAGAAAATTGATCACCTCATTATTAGAAAAGAACAGGAACTCGTTGATGTGCAGCGTGACCAAGTAGAAAAATTGGGCTTCCTGTTACAGAAAATGGAAAAAATAGAAGAAGCGTTTAAAAACAAATGAATATAACAGAATTAATAGGAGAGCTGACCTTTAAATTTTCAAGATCGGGAGGAGCAGGGGGGCAACATGTTAATAAGGTATCCTCCAAAGTTACCCTGCAGTGGAATGTGGAGCAGTCTGCAATTTTCTCAGCAGAAGAAAAGGTTGTAGTGACTGAAAAGCTTTCGAATCGTATCAATAAAGAGGGAATATTGCAATTGGAATCGGATACGGACCGCTCACAGGTACGAAACAAAGAAATAGCCATTGATCGTTTTCTTAATCTACTGAAAGAGGCCCTTGTGCCCACCAAACCAAGAAAGAAAACCAAAATACCTTATTCCAGTGTGCTGAAAAGATTGGATCGCAAGAAACAACAATCCCAATTGAAAGCTTCACGTAGACGAAGTTTTGAGGATTAATTTGTTATAAAAAAGTGTTCGGTTAAATTTTATTCATTTGTTATTCAGGCTGTTAAGTATATAACTAAAGAAATAGTTGTAAAACTATTTCTTTAGTTATATACTTGTATTGTAATCGATTACAACAGTACTGTTAATAATAAGGAGTTATGGAAGATTTTAAAGAATTGACTAAAGCAGAAGAACAGATCATGCAGGAGCTTTGGGAAATGGGGCGTGGTTTTGTCAAAGATATCATTGACCGACTACCTGAACCGAAACCAGCTTACAATACAGTTTCAACGATAGTGCGTATTCTCGAAACCAAGGGTTTTGTGTCGCATGAGTCTTTTGGTAAAAGCCATCAGTATTTGCCGAAGATCTCAAAAGAGGAATATAAAAAAGGAATCACTGGTAAGTTGTTGAATAATTATTTTAATAATTCTCCCAAAAGTATGCTTTCTTATTTTCTGGAAGAGAATAAATTGGACGTCAAAGAATTAAACGATATTCTTTCGATCATCCAACAGAATAAATAGTAACAACCACCTCTTATAAACTTTTGATTATGATTTACTTATTGATTGTCAATGTTTCATTGATTATCAGCTTTGCGCTCTATAGGCTGATTTTTCGAAAACTTACCTTCTTTCAATGGAATCGCGTCTATTTGATTGGGATGATATTTTTCTCGCTATTGGCACCCATCGGGATATTTATAGAATTACCGAAAGCAGAGATAATCGCGTACTCCATACCTATGGTGGATTTGAGTGGCTATATGGAGATCGCCATTAATAGCCCCAAAGAGCAACCAATTTACTTGATAGACATCTTGACTTATGTGTATTGGGTAGGTGCTGCAATTGCTTTCATATTGTTGTTATTTAGGGTGATTAAGTTGGTACGTGCATTACAGGATGAACATGATTATCTAAGTTTCTCATTTTTCAATAAAATCATCATTGGAGAGTCTATTAAGGAGAAAAGTAGTATTGAATCACATGAGCGTGTTCATGTCGATCAGGGGCACTCCTATGATTTACTTGTGATGGAGCTGTTGAAAATTTTCAACTGGTTTAATCCGGTTTTATATTTCTTTCAGAAGGAGTTAAAATTCCAGCATGAATGTATTGCCGACGAAATCTGTTCGACGGATAAGGTGGCCTATGCCGAAATGCTGGTCGCTCATGCGCTGCAGGTGGATCATTTACCACTGACGCATGAGTTTTCTAATCATTCATTTTTAAAGAAAAGAATTATGATGTTATTTAAGAATAAATCAGCGCGGAAAAAGCGTTTGTTATATACCGCAGTATTACCAATGTTGCTGCTTGTAGCAGGGTCTACACTGGTATTCAATACCACGCGTGCAAAGGATATAGTTTCAGATGTAGAAAGTTCGATCAATCAGGTTGAGATCGCGGCTCCAACGAAAGTGTTGAAAGAGCAGGATGAGTGGTTTGGTAAAAACATTGATATTCAATTAGATACAATTAAAAGTAGAAAAGTGGCTGATGCCAACCAGGCGAAATTGGATGCTGAGCGAGTTATTGCTGAACAGCAGATGAAGGGTAGAGACTCGAGCCTCGATTCGCTTAACCCAAATTTCAATGCAATATTTACTGCGGTGGAGATCGTCCCCCAACCGGAGGGTGGGATGGCAAATTTTATGAATTGGGTATCTACGAATTATGCATATCCTAAGGAAGCACTTGATAGGAAGGTAAGTGGCGTCATTGAGATTTCCTTTGTTGTAGAAAAGGATGGAAGTCTTTCTGAAGTCAATGTGAAGCGGGATTTGGGTTATGGAACCAAAGAGGCTGCGCTGGAACTAATGAAAAAAGCGAAAAAGTGGAAGCCTGGGATTCAAAATAGACGGATTGTTCGGGTTGCTTATACATTGCCTATTCGTCTAAATCTCAGCGATGGTAAAGAGAATCAGGTTATGCGCGGTAAACCAACTGGAAGTCCTGTCTTAGGGGCTGAAGGACTTGAAAAATGGTTTATTCAAAATTTTAAGTTTCCAAGGAAGGTGACCAAAGAAGATCTTGATCCAGTAATCCAAGCATATTTGACAATTAATGCAGATGGTAGCATCGAGTCGGTGTTAACCAATTCGGATTTAGGACCTGCATTTTCTAAGGAGGCTGCCTCACTTTTAGAAAAATCAAAATGGATTCCGGCCTTAAAAGATGGCAAACCCGTCGAATCCATTGGTCTTTTCAGAATTAAGTTTACGCCAGAAGGGGGTTATGTGAAAAATTATACCCGAGTGGATGTGAATTCTGAACCTGTGGGAGGGATGATTGCCTACCGAGATTATGTTATGAAGCACTATGCTCCAAATTCGACAGGAGAGGATGGAAATGTTGTTATACAGTTTATGGTTGAAAAAGATGGTGAGCTAAGTAACTTTAAAGTTGTTAATACACCAGATACAAAGGCGGCTCAAGAACTTGTAAAACTATTGCAGCGTGGAACAAAGTGGAGACCTGGTATTCTTGACGGTAGTCCAATTAAAAATCAATATGAACTGACGTTAAGGGTAATGAAGATGAATGGAGATCTTTATAATGTTTATCGTTGGGAGGGGGTAAAGGTGCAAAAGATTAAATCTTAGGAGATCGATCGGATGTTTAGAAAGAAGAGTATCTTATTTTTGTTTATCGCCCTTTCGCTAATTTTTACACTTGTATCCTGCAAATCCTATCAGGTAGCGCCTAATGGTTATACCGTGGAGGGCGATGAATATTTCATCAACGTCGATAAAAATCTTGCTGTATTTTTAGGAGATGATATTTTAAAAGAGGAAAATTGGGGTGCCAATACCGGTCCCATCAATGTTAGTAAGGTCAAGGCTGAATACACTAAAGTACTCAAGCATCTAAATTACCTGGATACAGCTTACAAGGTGTTGTTTACCGGAAGCCTGAAAGGGGATTATAACTATGATATGCTTGCTGTGATAAACAATTATCCGAATGTTAAAGGTCAGAAAAGTCATTTACTCGACTTGACCACTTTCCAGCGTGAGGAAAACAAGGAAGGACGCTATTTTTATAGCATAGGTGAATTTAAAGGGAAGAAGCTACTGCACTTTGTTATTCCGTTCAATGATCGGCTTTGGCAGGAAAAGATGGTTAGTATGATCTTTCTGCTTCCGCCTGATTTCAAAGATATTGCCTGGGCGAAGGATATTGTGCAATCCAATGTAGCGATGTACCGGGATCGCTATGTTTTTACGCCGAGCAGGACGGAGATACAATGCCCCGATGATGGAAGCCGTTCGCACCTGGACTATAAAATTCCTGACGAGAAGATTAACAAAACCGGATACATGCTAATGAAAGCATACGGAAAGGTTGAAGGGAAGCGCACATTGGTAGTCTATCGACTAATGAAACCAAAAGATTTTTTTGGATCCTTCGTCGTTTGTAAAGGAGACTATGAAATTCTCTATACAACACTGCAAGATAAAATCGTCTGGCAGACCAAAATCAATACAGAGAGGGATATTGTATTCTAGTTATTCTATTTTATGAAGAAGTATTAAAGCCTTGGATTAATAATCCAAGGCTTTTAATTTATTTTTGAGCTGTAGAATTTCATTCTGAAGTTGCTCGACTTTATCCAATAGGTGATTGGCCACCTGAATTCCTTGTGGATTTACTTCCAGGTCATAATATAGATTTGAGAAACGCTCCAGTTTCTTGAGCTCATCTTCATCAATAAATTGTTCTTCCTGTTGTATGACAATATGAATAAGGCCATACTCCTCCATGGTCTGTAGAAAAGTTGTTTCAACTTTTCTGGATTGGCAGAAGTCAATAACTTTTATGAGTGTCGTTTCCATGAGATTATTGTTTTAAATCCTTCAGTTGCTGAAACAATGTTTTTTCCTCTTCGGAAAGATTGCTGGGCATTTTTATATTAATGCTGACATAGAGGTCTCCAAATTCGCCTTCTTTCCGATAGATTGGAAAACCTTTACCTTTGAGCCGCATTTTTGCCCCGTTTTGACTTTCAGGTTTTACCTTTAATTTGATCTTACCTCCAAAGGTGTCGAGCGTTGCCTCTCCTCCTAAAATGGCCGTATAAAGGTCAACATCTAGCGAAGTATACAGGTCATTTCCCTGTCTTTTGAAGGTTGCATCGGGAGTGATATTGATTGTAATATACAAATCGCCCTTAGGGCCTCCGTTGATTCCTTCACTACCGTATCCTTTTAATTTGATTTTCTGTCCATCCTCTACACCTGCATGGATTGTAATACGAATACTTTTACCATTGATATTAAAGGTTTGTTGATGGGTTGTATAGGCCTGTTGGAGGCTTAAACTCAATTCGGCATTAAAGTCCTGTCCTCGAAAGGTACTTTGCCTACCACCGCCACGTCGGCTTCCAAACATCTGTTCGAAAAAATCTGAGAATTGGCCGTCATCGAAATTTCCTGTATATTCTTGCGAACCGCCACTACCAGCAAATGGATTACCTCCGGCACCAAACGGATTGCCACCACCAGATTGGGATTGTCTGTATTGTTGCTGCGCTTTCTCGTACTCTTCTCCATGCTGCCAATGTTCGCCATATTGGTCGTACTTTTTGCGTTTTTCGGGATCGGACAATACCTCATTTGCTTCATTAATCTCCTGGAATCGTTGTTTAGCCTCATTATCATTCGGGTTTACATCAGGATGGTATTTACGCGCTAATTTGCGATATGCTTTTTTGATATCATCAGCCGAGGCTGTTTTATCAATACCAAGCACTTTATAATAATCTACAAAAGCCATATGTAATTTGCTGTCTTGTAATAAATATAACAAATTTTTAAGCGCTTTGTTCTGCTTGTCAATCAAAAAAAGAAGTCCCAGAGTTTGACATCTGGGACTTCTTTTTTTGCGGTAAAGTTTATTTGTTATTCTTTATTACTATCAATAATTAATCGCTCATCTCTATTGGCGATCTGCCATGCCGTGAAAAAGACCAACTTCTCCCGTTTGACCATTAATGGGAAATCAATCCTGTCATAGGTGTCTGATGGTGTATGGTAGTCCGGATGGAGGCCCGAAAAATAGAAGATGGATGGTATGCCTTTCTTTGCAAAGTTATAATGGTCTGAACGGTAATACAGACGCATTGGATCCTTTGGATTATCATACATATAATCTATTTCCAGTTTGGTGTTTTTTTCATTTTCATCTTTATTGATCTGATAAAGTTCAGAACTCAGTTTATCTGAACCGATCGCATGGATATAGTCATGATTCCCTTTGATGTGCTTATCATCTACACGACCAATCATATCGATGTTGATACAGGCAACAGTATTTACCAGTGGGAAAACTGGGTTTTCGGTGTAGAATTTAGAACCCAGTAAGCCTTTTTCTTCAGCAGCATAGGTAATAAAAAGGATACTGCGTCTTGGTCCATTACCAGCTGCTTTTGCGCGGGAAAAACTGCGGGCAAGTTCCAACACAGCGGTTGTTCCTGAGGCGTTGTCATCAGCACCAAAGAAAATATTTCCTTTGGAATCTTTGCCATCGTGATCGTAATGTCCACCAATGACAACAATTTCGTCTTTTTTGTCGGTTCCCTCCAGGTATCCCAGGATATTCGGGTCGGCTAAAGGTTTTGCATTTGTACCGAAGTCGGCCTTGAGATTGGTGTTAATCGCAAAAGAATTTGCTTGTCCAGAACGGTTGATCTTGCCGACAACAGCGGCTAGATTTGTGCGTGCAAGGTTAAAGATATAATTCGCAGCATGATCTGTAATGTTGACGACTGGGATCATGGGTGATTTTTCGGGCGCAGGCTGATCTATAGCTAGGTTATAACGTCCTTCTGTCGCGCGGTCTCCTGCCTCTTCAAGCAATTGGGATAATTGGCTGTTGACAGCCAACACCAACTTTGGTTTCTTCTTGAGAATTTCCTTGATTTTCTTATTCCTGCTTGTCGACCAGTCAGATGGAGTCTTCTTCCCGGTGATCCATGAATTTCCCTTATCATCCGTAGGTTCACTTTCGTTCAATAACAGGACAACTTTATTGGTCAGGTCTAAGCCCGTGATATCGGAATACTTTGGATCATCAATTCCATAGCCAATGAATATTATTTCATTGCTTTCAAAGAGTTTCTCCTCGTTGTTTCCAATGACAAAGATATCTTTCCCATTTTGAAAAGGTCGGTCATTGATTGTAAACTGCTTGACCTTAAAACTATTATGTATAAGCTGTAGGGGCTGGAAATATGATCCATTTACGGGTGCTGAAAGTCCGTATTTTTTGAACTCATTTGCGATATAATCCGCGGCCAACTGACCACCTTTCTGTCCTGTTCCTCTTCCTTCAAAGTCTACCGAAGCAAGCGTTCGTAGATGTTTTTGTGTCGATTCTACAGTGATTTCATTCGCATATTTGGTACTGACATCCTGTGCCTGAGCACAACTCACCACAGAAAACGCTACCCAAATCAGGTTATGTATTTTCTTCATTTCGTATTTAGTATGTAGTATTGTGTATCGAGATACTGGTGCTGTAAGCTTGGGCTCTGCGCCGCACGCAATACTTTGTTATCGTTTAAAATAGTATGTATATAAGATGATCAAGGATAACAATTAACAACAGTGTATTATTATGCCCAAAACAATATGAAGTATAGCAATGCCAACCTTGACCACCTTAGATCAGTACACAATATAACTAAAAAAGCGGATGAAAAGTATATTCTACTCTTCATCCGCTTCTTAAAATATGTTAATTTATTAATAGCTGCAAGCTATTTTATTGACACGATTGGCATGACGTCCACCTTCAAATTCGGTTGTCATAAAAGTTGATACGATCTTTTTAGCGAGATCAAGATCGATAAAACGGGCAGGGACACACACCACATTGGCATCATTATGTTGACGTGCCAATACCGAAATTTCCTCCAACCAACAGATTGCGGCACGGATATTTTGATGTTTATTGGCTGTGATCGCAACACCATTGGCACTGCCACAGATCAATACACCAGCATCAGCCTCTTTGTTCTCTACCGCTGATGCGACCGGATGTGCAAAATCTGGGTAATCGACTGAATCTGGAGAGTTGGTTCCAAAGTCGGTTACTTCATAACCCAATTCATTTAAAAAGCTAACCAATGCTGTTTTGTATTCAAAACCTGCATGGTCACTTCCAATCGCAATTTTCTTTACGCTGCTCATTTCTATTGTTATTTTATTTTTCTTGTGCTAATTTTTTTCTTTTGACATCCGCAGAGACCATGATACTTATTTCATACAATAAGAACATCGGGGCAGCAACGGTCAACATGGTGATAATATCTGCAGAAGGTGTAATTACGGCTGCTATAAGCAAAATAATTACTGTTGCATAACGACGGCTGGCACGCATAAATTCAGGCGTCATAATGCCTATTTTAGACAGAATAAATACCATGATCGGCAGTAGGAAGACGATTCCACAGCCTAATGTCAATGTCGCAATGGTAGACAGATAGTTGTCTATCGTAATCTGGTTGACGATTTCATCACTTAAGGATACATTCGCTAGGAAGTTGATGGATAATGGTACAACAATATAATATCCGAAAAGAGCGCCTAAAACAAATAATACCGTAGCATAAAATACAAACCCTCGGGCAGAACGTCTTTCTACATCTGTCAATGCCGGTTTTACAAATAGCCAAATTTCGAAAAGAAGATAAGGGAAACCCATCATCAAAGCCATCAACAAGCAGGAGTTGATCTGGAGCATAAATTGCCCAGCCAATTCCGTATTGATAATATTAAAAGGTATCTTCTTGACACAGAAATCAGCTAAATTGAATACCTCAGCGGCTTTACACATCATGCGGTAGGTCCAAAAATCCAAATTTTTGGGTCCCATGATAATATCTTTAAATACAAAATCGTAGAATGTGAATGCAATACCTGCAAAGATACAGATTGCGATAGCTGAACGGACCAAATGCCATCTTAAGACCTCAAGATGGTCAAAGAAAGACATCTCTGCTTCTATATTCTTCCCCTTATTTTTGATAGCTTGTATTAGATCTTTCGAATTTGGTGTACTCATAAAAATTGTTTGGAAACAAAAATACCATTCTTATTGTAAAGAATGGTATTTTTTATGTATGTAAAGATAATTTTATTTAGTCTTCTACAGGATATTCAGTTAGGTCAAATGTTTCCATGAACTTTGTTGTGAAATTGCCTGCTCTAAAGTTAGGGTCACGCATTAATCTCAGGTGCAAAGGAATGGTTGTTTTGATGCCTTCAATCACAAATTCGCTCAATGCACGCTCCATGGTACAGATTGCTTCTTCACGTGTTTGTGCAACAGTGATCAATTTAGCGATCATAGAGTCATAGTTTGGTGGAATGGTATAACCTGAGTATACGTGTGTATCTACGCGTACACCATGACCTCCCGGTGAGTGAAAGTTAGTGATTCTTCCCGGTGAAGGGCGGAAATTGTTGAACGGATCTTCTGCATTGATACGACATTCGATCGCGTGCATTTCCGGTTCATAATTTTTTCCGGAGATCGGAATACCAGCAGCGACCTTGATCTGTTCTTTGATCAGATCAAAGTTGATCACTTCTTCTGTTACAGGGTGTTCTACCTGAATACGTGTGTTCATCTCCATAAAATAGAAGTTGCGGTGTTTGTCAACCAAAAACTCGATTGTGCCAGCACCTTCATAGTTTACAGCTTTTGCACCTTTCACAGCAGCTTCACCCATTTCAGCTCTTAGTTCAGGCGTCATAAATGGTGAAGGAGATTCTTCGATGAGTTTTTGGTGACGACGTTGGATTGAGCAGTCACGTTCTGACAAGTGACATACTGTACCAAACTGATCACCTACAATCTGGAATTCAATGTGACGGGGTTCCTCAACATATTTTTCAAGGTAGATACCATCATTACCAAATGCTGCAGCAGATTCAACACGAGCAGAATCCCAAGCTGGTTCAAACTCTTCGTCTTTCCAGATGATGCGCATACCACGACCACCACCACCGGCAGTAGCTTTGATAATAACAGGGTAACCTATTTCATTGGCTAGCGTGATCCCTTCTTTTACGTTTGAGATCAAACCATCTGATCCCGGTACAGTAGGTACACCGGCTTTTTTCATGGTATCCTTCGCACGGGACTTATCGCCCATTTTTTCGATCTGCTCAGCAGTAGCACCAATAAATTTGATACCATACTCTGCACAAATTGCCGAAAAACGTGCGTTCTCAGATAAGAAACCATATCCTGGGTGAATAGCATCTGCATTTGTCAATTCAGCCGCAGAAATAATATTCGGAATGTTTAAGTAAGAATCTTTACTCGGTGGAGGGCCAATACAAACTGCTTCATCGGCAAATCTTACGTGTAAGCTGTCTCTATCTGCGGTTGAATATACTGCAACACTTTTGATACCCATCTCACGGCAGGTACGGATAATGCGCAGGGCAATTTCTCCTCTATTTGCAATTAATATTTTTTTAAACATTGTCTTGAATTATGAAGTTTACAAAAATGTAGCCCTTTGGAGGCTACATAGTATTCATTTACGTTTGTAAATTACTTAGGCTCAACTAAGAATAATGGTTGGTCATACTCAACAGGTTGAGCATCCTCTACCAAAATCTTAACGATTTTACCAGAAACTTCAGATTCGATTTCGTTGAACAATTTCATTGCTTCAATAATACACAATACATTACCTGTATTGATATCATCACCAATATTAACGAAAGATGGTTTACCAGGTCCAGCTGAACGGTAGAATGTACCGATCATCGGTGATTTAACAGTAATCAAGTTTGCGTCAGCGTTAGCAGCTGGTGCTGCTGGAGTAGCCACAGGAGCTGGTGCTGCAGCTTGAGCCACAGGAGCAGCAGCAATTGGTGCTATAGCTGGAACAGAAGCTGTTACGTACGTAGGCTCTTGATTTGTCTTTATTGTAATTTTAAAATCTTGCTCTTCAATCGAGACTTCATTCACACCTGATTTTGAAACGAATTTAATCAAGTCTTGAATTTGTTTGATATCCATACCCATAGTATTCTAGGTTTTGTTTGTTTCTTAAAAAATTCTAACTGTCAAAAGTAATAAATTATACCATAAAATGGATAATTAATACGCCCATTTTAAATAGATGGATCCCCAGGTGAAGCCACCACCGAAAGCTGCAAGGATCAGGTTATCTCCTTTTTTCAATTGAGATTCCCATTCCCATAAGCATAAAGGGATTGTTCCACTGGTTGTGTTTCCATATTTTTGGATGTTCACCATCACTTTTTCTTCTGGAAGACCTACACGTTCTGCTGTTGCATCGATGATACGTTTGTTGGCCTGATGCGGTACCAACCAAGCAATGTCCTCTGACTTCAAATTGTTTTTCACCATGACATCATGGGCAACATCAGCCATATTTGTCACTGCAAATTTGAATACTGTACGGCCTTCTTGGTATGCATAATGTAATCCTGCGTCAACAGTAGCATGTGAGGCCGGGTTTAATGAACCACCACCTTTAATATTTAGGAATTGGCCACCGGAACCATCTGTCTTCAAAATCGCATCTTGGATACCCAATCCTTCTTCATTTGGCTCCAATAAAACACAACCACAACCATCTCCAAAAAGGATACAGGTATTACGGTCTTGATAATTGATTACCGATGACATTTTATCAGCACCGATGACAAGCACTTTTTTGTGCGTACCTGCTTTGATAAACTGTGTTCCGGTATTCAGTCCGAACAAGAAGCCCGAACAAGCTGCCTGTAGATCAAAGCCCCATGCATTTGTCGCACCGATTTTATCGGCCAAAATATTTGCTGTAGCAGGAAACAGCATATCAGGTGTACTTGTACAAAAGATAATTAAATCGATATCTGTCGCTTCTATTCCTCTCTTTTTCAACAAACCCTGAACGGCAGGTACAGCAAGATCTGATGTAGCAAGCCCTTCGCCCTTTAAGATGCGTCTTTCTTTGATTCCTGTTCGTGATACAATCCACTCGTCGTTGGTATCGACCATTGTTTCCAATTCTTTGTTGGTGAGGATGTAATCCGGAACGTAACCATTTACAGCCGTAATCGCGGCATGAATCTTTGACATAAATACTTAATTGAAAATAGATCTGATACTGTCAATGAATTTAGACTCGATCATATCTCTTGAAAATAAAACCATATTTTTAATGGCCTCAGGTGTTGAAATACCATGACCAATAATGACAGGAGCGTTAACTCCTAAGATTGGACTACCACCGTACTGCTCGTAGTTGAATCGGTCGAAGAAATCATCTTTAAAGCCTTTTTTCAGGGTCACTACATAAAATGATTCTGCAAGTTTCAAGACCACATTGCCCGTAAATCCATCGCATACGTATACGTCTGCATGGTCACTGAACAGGTCGCGGCCTTCTGCATTTCCGATAAAGTTAATCTTGTCGTTGGCTTTAAGTAGGGGGTAGGTAGAGGTTGTCAGGATGTTTCCTTTTTCTTCTTCTTCTCCGATGTTCAATAATCCCACTTTAGGGTTGGATACATTGAAAACATGCTCGGCAAAGAGGCTGCCCAACATTGCAAATTGATTCAGCATCTCTGGTTTACAGTCCGCGTTTGCACCGACATCCAGTAAGATTCCGAATCCCGATTTCAATTTTGGAACAATTGATGCTATGGCTGGGCGTAATACGCCTGGAATAGCTTTCACGCTGAACATCGATCCCACGAGCATGGCTCCGGTGTTGCCAGCGGATGCGAATGAGTCGATTTCCTTGTTTTTTAAATATTCAAATCCCTTCGCAATACTTGAGTTGGGTTTTTGAGTTATTGCTTTGGTTGGATGTTCACCCATTGCAATGACTTCTGGAGCTTCCACATATTCAAAGTCAGATGAATTTCCTCCGGCTTGATCGATTAATTGTTTCGTCTCTTCAGTTTTACCAAAAAGGACTATTTTTTGGTCTCCAGTAAGCTGTTTTTGTGCTTCAATCGCACCTGTTATCGTTGCTTTAGGAGCATAATCTCCTCCTAAAATATCTAAACCAATCTTCATCCGTTATTATTTAGTAAATCAATAATACGCAAAAAACATCCCAAAATAAAGCAAATTTCTAAAATATTGCTTGTTTGGGATGTTTTGGTGTTATGAAAGGTTTACCTTAGACAACAGCTGTATTTTCAATGATCAATTTACCGTTGTAGTACAAGTTTCCGTCTACTTTGTAAGCACGGTGAGGTAAATGAACTGCGCCAGTTTCTTTACATACTGTCAAGCTAGGAGCTTCAGCTTTATAATGTGTTCTTCTTTTGTCTCTTCTTGATTTAGAAGTTTTACGTTTTGGATGTGCCATCTCGTATTTTTGTTTTAGTTATTTTTAATATTTCTCAATGCTTCCCAACGTGGGTCGATAATTTCTTCTTCTTTTTGCTCCTCTGAATCCGGCTCGCTTGTAAATAAAGCCAACATCTCAGGATCGCATTGTATACCCTCTCCCTGCTCTTCACATTTCACGATATAGGGAACAGCTAAATTGATGTATTCATACAACAGCTCAGCTATATCCAACTCATGGTCGCTTTTTGATAAGATCAACACCTCTTCGGTATTGTCTGTCCAATCTTCATCCGTGAATTTGACCAATATCCGTTCTTGAATTGAAATCGGTGACATAAACTCTTTTAAGCAGGTATCACAAGCCAATTGAATTTCGCCTTGGATATCAAAATGCAAAATTAACAGGTTCTCCTGTTTTTGCAACTCAACTTCTGCTTTCAGATTGCCATCTTTTACAATCGAATGTTCGTAGCAGTCAAAGAACTTTTTATTAACGTCAAATTCAAAATTGTGCTTTCCAGCGTTGAGTCCCGAAAAGGGAATTCTGTATTGTTTTAGATGTTTCACAATCTTGCATTTGAGCCTGCAAAGGTATGTATAAAATCAATAGGATCGAAATATTTTTTTAAATATTCCCGTCGAATGCTTTATCTATACACAGAGCACGACTTATTCATAATAATTTTTACCTAACTCTATCTTTTCGCGTCCATTTGCCATGCGCCATTTGTTTGTGTCACGTAGCGAATAAGCGCAGCCGCAATATTCCTGCATGTAGAATTTCTCTTTTTTGGAGACTTCTAACATCCTTGCCGAACCACCTTTCTTGCGCCAGTTGAACGTCCAGTACTCCATGTCTTGGTGGCGGGAAGCTGCACGTAGCCCACAGTCGTTGATCTGCTCCATGTTTTTCCAACGTGAAATACCCAATGAACTCGAGATCACATCAAAGCCATTAGCCGCCGCATATTCGGCTGTTTTTTCAAAGCGCATATCAAAACACATGGTACAACGGATCCCTCGCTCAGGCTCTTGTTCCATGCCTTTAGCCAGATCAAACCAATGGTCTACATCGTAATCCGCATCAATGA
Organism: Sphingobacterium sp. BIGb0165; assembly: GCF_024810095.1. Taxonomy (NCBI): domain Bacteria; kingdom Pseudomonadati; phylum Bacteroidota; class Sphingobacteriia; order Sphingobacteriales; family Sphingobacteriaceae; genus Sphingobacterium; species Sphingobacterium sp. BIGb0165. The sequence continues at coordinate 319,942 of NZ_JANUEB010000009.1, forward strand.
AAGGAATATTGTGCTTCTCCGCAAAACGAATATTCTCCTCTTTGCGCAGATCATACTCCTTACGTGGGTGGATATTGGGATTGTAGAAATAAATCGTAAAATCGATATCCGAAGCAATCAATGCTTCCATGACTTCTCCGGCACAAGGTGCACAGCAGGAATGTAAAAGCAATTTCTTGCCCTCTCCTGGTAATGCCAACTTCTCCCGTACAAATTCCTTCTTTTCCATAATCGTATGTGATATCAAAAAACAAAGGCAATTTTAATCAAAAAGTAGCGAAATGGCAAATATTTCCGTTTTAGACATCATGGTATCCGTCTAAAAGAATGAGATAAATTCATTGATATTCTGCATATATTAGTAGATTTGTATGTTTGACACAATAAGCTATTTATAATAAAAAATATGAAATTTTCATTTCAAACCTGTGTTATTGTATTATTTGCAAGTTTAATAGGTGTTGCTTCCTGTAAAAAATTGGACGATGAACCAGAAAAAGGTTTGCCGACACTTATTTCAAGATTGTATATTTCTTTCTCTGACTATCGAACAAATAATTCGATCAAGAATCTTATGATTGTTGATCCTGCGGACACCAATACACTGGATAATACCGTTCAATATCTTTCCCCAACGAGAGGCGGTGGACCGGTGCTCTTTGATCCCAATGCAACATCTATTTTCCAGGCAAGCTCGGGAGCCGTTACTCAAGATACCTTTATCCAACGGATTCCTTTGGACGACATTTATGGGAATCCCGGTAATGCTAGTCAACTTGGGTTTACAGGTTTTAGAAATGTAAGAGGATTGGCTTATTACACCTATGCGCAACAAAATGGTACTGGAGGATCGGCAGTGACCAACTTTCTACTTGCGGCGACAGGTGGGAATATGTTATATGCGATAAGCCGTCCGGAGGGAAAAGGTGGAGCAGGTGGTTCTAAGATCATTGACAAGCAGATCAGTTTAGGGGATATTGAACCAGCCTCATTAACTTTATTACAGGGAAATCCAGCTGATAAAAATGAAAAATGGGTACTCATTGGATTTAATGATGAAGCTAAAAACAGAATTGGTTTTGCTGTCTACAAAGGTCTTAAACAGGAATTGATAGACAGGGCGCGTGATACGATCATCAATAAGGATAGATTTGAGCCTGCATTGACAGTCTATGTGGAGGGAAAAAAAGACCTAAGAGCGGTGTCTTATGCACCGAATAAAAAACTATTTGCTGTCACTGCAGGCCAGGAGGTATTGTTCTTTAGGAATCCTGATGCGTTGTTTAGCGAATCCGGGAATAAACCGATTGTTCCTGACTATGTGGTTGCTGGTTCAAAGACCGGATTTGATATACCGCAGGGAATTGCGATCGATGACCGTGTTAAATCGGGTAAATTCTTTTATGTCTCCGATTATGGTTCGAAAAAAGTCTTACGTTTTAATTTGACAGATCAGGGGGGAGATATTGAGCCCGAGCTAACAAAAGAGTATGGGACATTGACACCGAATTATATCTTTTTGGACGCCCGAGAGGCAACGAATTTCTAAGCCCTCGACTTACTACTTATCAAACAAGCAATTCGAACAGTTCCCTGATTTCCTGTTGCTTGCTTGAACTTTCATGTGCTTCATACGCCGACAGGAGATTCCGCAAAGCGCGCTTCAGGATAGTCACATTGTCGCAGGGAAATGTAAATTCCCGATCTGGACCTAGGTTTAACTGCTTCAGGAACGAGTTAACATCACTTTTTTGCATGATCTGCCCCCGGTTAAATGCATTGATGTAGAACAAAACATTTTCATTTCCTTCCTCATCCGAATCCATGTAAGCCAGGATAAAATGTTTGGGTAAATTGATCCCATAAATCGGAATATCTAGCTTTTGCGCAATAATGCTATAGATACAGGATAAGGTCAAGGGATTCCCCTGTTTCGTGTCCAAAACCTGACCGATATAAGAGTTTTGCGGATGGTGATAGTCCTTCGTATTACCAGATAATCCAAAAGAGCCAAATAGCACATGATTCAGCAGATTCACCTTCTCCAATGGACTCATATCGTATTGTAGTCCGCGCCACACCTCTGTTTTCAGATCTTCGATCTTCAACACGATTTTATGATCTTCGTAAGAAGGATATTGATAATTATTGAGAATGATAAGTCCTTCCAGTAGATTGAAGGAATTGCTCAGATTCCAGATCTGTAGCTCATTTTTAGTCTGGTCAAACTGAATTTCATGAATAATGTTTTCCAGCCGCCCCTGGACTCTTGGATCAAAACTCGACTCCCAGAATCTTTCCAAATAAGGAACAATTTCAGGACCTTGGCTTTTTAACTGATGTTCCACTTCCTGAATAATCTGTTGATCGGTATCGTCCAACAGGAATATTAACGATTTCAGCTCTCTCTCATTCATCATAACGAAGTTAAAAAATTGAATTGAGAAATGATACAAAAAAATCCCTACAGTATTCATGTACCGAGTAGGGATTATTCAGGTTAAATTGGGATACAATTATTTGAGCTGGCCATCCAGCATATTGACAATTCTTTTGCCGTACTCCGCATTTTTTTCGGAGTGGGTAACTTGTATGATCGTGACACCGTCATCATTCAATTGTTTGAACAGTTCCATGATCTCTTCGCCTTGTTTGGAATTGAGATTACCCGTAGGTTCATCTGCCAACAAGAGTTTCGGAGATCCCGCCAATGCACGTGCAATACCAACGATCTGTTGTTGTCCTCCGGACAGCTGAGCCGGAAATAGATCTTTCTTTCCCACAATACCAAAACGGTCAAGCATATCGGCCACAATGGCTTTACGCTCTTTGCTGGAAATGTCCTTATAGATCAGTGGTGTTTCTATATTTTCATATACAGTCAATTCATCCAGTAAATGGTAAGCTTGAAATACATATCCAATGTGAGATTGGTAGAGTTGCATTCGCTTTTTTGCTTTCATCTCCAATACATTTTCATCCATAAAGATATATTCACCTTCATCCGGTTCGTCCAGCATACCAATAATATTCAACAGGGTGGATTTGCCTGAACCCGAAGGGCCCATTATGGATATGAAATCACCTTCTGCTATATCTAAACTGACATCTTTGAGCACAAATGAGCGTGTACCACCTACGTTATACCACTTGAATAAATGTTTTAATTGTATCATTTTCTAGTATTGAGATTTTAGTATTGAGTTTTGAGATTTTGGGTGTACAAGCCTAGGCTTAACTGATACCTCTTTTTTATTTTGTCTTTTAATTTTTACTTATTCATCCCGTAGGCTATCTACCGGATTTGTTCTTGCAACTTTTAATGATTGGAAGCTAATGGAAATCAATATTAAGATAAATATGCAAAATATCGGGATCAAAAACGACCACCATTGTATATTGACATGGTATGCAAAATTGGAAAGCCATTTCTCCATGAGTAAATAAGCTAAAGGAAGGGCTATGCCGATACCGATCAGAAATAACCTGAAAAACGGTTTATTCAATTGGAGAAAGAGCAGCTGAGCCGAGGCACCGAGTACTTTCCGGATACTCATTTCTTTTTTGCGTAATGCGGCCTGATAAGCGGCCATGCTGAACAGTCCCAATGCGGCGATAATAACGGAAAGGCTCGTGAAGCTATTAAAAGCAACCTGTAGTTCTTGTTGTTTCTTATGCTGTAAAGCATATTGCAGATCCATAAAGGAGTAGTCTAAAGGCAGATCTTTTGCAGATGTATTTTTTGTCCATTCTTTCTTGACTGTCTCAATTGCCCGATCGACCATTCCGGATCTTGTTTTCACCATAAGCGTCGTCTGAATACGCATGCTACCGCACTCATTTTTAAATGAATATAGGGTAGGTTGAACGGCATTTTCAAAGCCATAAGCCTTATTATCTTTGACAAGGCCGACGATTTCGAAGTTTGCGTCACAGCCACTAATTTTTGCGCCAATTGGATTTGAAAGTCCCAAATTTTTAGCGACCGATTCATTGATGACCGCATAGTTGGAAAGGGAGTCGCGGAGCAACTGATCCATTGACAGATTGGTATTTCCTTGTAAATTAGGAATATTTAATGTTTTGAAATAGTCTGGATCAATACCGACATGAGCAAAGGAAATATTCTTTTGGGCATAGGAGAATTCCATTTTGGGAGGTTGTTCTCCCTCTCCTGGGATATTTGTTGCGGAAGCCACTGCCTCAATGCTTGGATCATTTTCCAATCTCCGCTTTAATTGGTGGAAAGAACCATCAATTTTGGTGTCATAATACATTCCCACTCCCTTGAAATTGATCACTTGAGCTGGCTCAAATCCCTTATCTGTATGCTGCATGTACTGAAGTTGAGCCCTAATGACCAGCATGCCTGAAATAAACAGAATTGCCATACTGATCTGAAAAATTAATAAGGCATTTCGGAATGTTCCTTTTTTTAGTATGGAAGTTAATCCTCCTTTGAGCAGATTGACTGATTTGAAACCTGAAAGAACTATGGCAGGGTATATTGCGGAAAGGATTGTTGTTAATAGTACAGCGACACAGAGCTGGATAATGGTTTCAGAACTTAAAATATAACTTCTCAGATCATCATTGAACCATCTTTGTAATATGTTTCCCGTAAGTGCCAAGGTAATGAAACTCAATACTGCCGCACTGCTGGTCAATATAAATACTTCCAGTAATAATTGCCTTACAATAGCCCAGCGCGAACTTCCCAATATTTTTTTAAGGGCAAGCTCTTTCAGGCGTTGATCGGCTTGTGCCATAATCATATTAGCGAAATTGGCGGATGCAAGCAGGAGTATCAACAAGGAAAGAATACCGATAATCCATGTAATGATATAGGCGGTGTTACTTCCGGTTTTTGGTCGCAGGTGCATGTGGGCCAATGGATCTAAGTAGATCTTGCCTTTGGCATAACTGGAAGAGCGTATTTTATCTTTTGGTGCGATTTCCTTGTGGTAGATTGCATTAATTTTATTGGTCAAGTTGACCATGTCTGTACCTGGTCTGACCTGAATAAAAGTCTGGTATAAAAATGGATTATTTTCAGCAAAAAGATCCTGTGGTTCACGGATAAAAAGAAGGTCGTAATCAATCATCGAAAGACCTTGCTTTTTGATGGTGCCGTAAATCGTCTCACGCATACCCAGATCAAGGCTCATAGACGGAATGGAATGGGGACTGTCAAATGTTAAATCCTCCTTTTTGAAAAGCTGTTGGGCAATAGGACTTTTGACCATGGTCGCATCTTTTTGATCTTTGTTTTTGTAGAGCGGTCCGTTGGCATTTTCTATCTGAAAGATCCGTGCGGCAGAAGAATCGATTAATGCAGCATTTTTGATAAGCACCGTCTTCTCCCCAAAGAGTGGGTAGCTACCATAGTTGTAGACCATTTTTCTGCCGGCATATACAATATCCGGTAAATTCTGTTTTAGCAAAGGAGCTAGGGAAGGAGAGGTTTCGTCCGTAAAAGCACCTTCGGCTTCCAGACCAACCTGATAGATTTCCTTATAGTTTGGATTCCATTTATCAAAGCTTGTTTCCCGATTGATGTATTGATAGGAAAGGATAAAACCGGTAAAACCCAGCGTCAGTCCGATAATGTTCAAGAACGTGAAACCCTTATTTTTTAAGAGTTTACGCCAAGCCAGTTTGAAATCATTTTGTGCCATGTTGTAAGGTTTTATGTTTCGGTCTCTTCCGCATCAAATCCGCTGTAAAGAAAATACAATCCCCTTGCCAGTGTTTTAATACTTTTATTATGAGTTTGTTAGGTGGTATTGCTTGCCTTTTGATGTTCGATTTCGGACAGTTTTCGTTCGCAATCGAACATTCATCCCCCTTAGCCATTGGTTCATTGCCCACCACGCAACAGGCAAGGCAATGACCAAGGCAACAAACACCAATTTTTAAGATCTTCTGACTTTATTCATCCCTTAGACTATCGACCGGATTGGTTCGGACAGCCTTCCATGTTTGATAACTAATGGTACCTAAGGCGATGAGGACAGCGCCCATGCCCGCCAGAATAAAGTACATCCAGTTTATGTCTATTTTATAGTTGAAGTCTCTGAGCCATTGGCTCATTGCCCACCACGCAACAGGTGAGGCAATGACCATGGCAACAAACACCAATTTTATAAAGTCTCCAGACAGCAGTTTCAGCAATCTGAGGGTACTGGCACCAAGCACCTTCCGTACACCGATTTCTTTTGTCCGCTGTTGTGTCACATAGGTGGCCAGTCCAAAGAGACCAAGGGCAGCTACAAAAATGGCGACGATTGCGAAACAGCTAAATATATTTTTCGTTCGTTCAACATCTTGATAAAGGGAAGCAAAGCCCTCATCCAAAAAGCTGTAATTGATTTTTTGATTAGGTGAAAATTTATTCCATACATTGTTAATCGCGTTCAGGGTCTCTTGCAGGTTTTCGGGCTTAACTTTAATAGAGAGGAGTGATGGATAACCCCGCAGTACCATACATAGACCAGCGTACCCTTTACCTTTCAGTGATTCAAAAATAAAATTGTCTACAACACCAACTACTGTCCAGGTATTGGCATTGGTTATTTTTGCCCCGATCGGATTTTTTAATCCCAGGTCATCCGCCAATTTTTGATTGATGATCGCAGCCGTACTGTCCGTAGCCATTTTTGGATCGAAATTTCTACCCTGCGTCAATTGCAATCCGAAGGTAGCAAGATAGTCCTGGTCAATCTCCCAAAACTGCCCCTGTGTCGCCATATCGATCTCTCGTCTACCTTCATTCCAAAAAGGATTACCATTTCTTTTGGCACCATCAATGGGGACAGGGAGGAAATCACCTAGGGAAACTGCGCTGACATTTGGAATGGACTTTAATTCATTCTTAAGACTAGGGATCTGATTTCCCAATGTACCAACGCCGCGCAGGACAATCACCTGCTCCTTTTTGAAGCCGAGGTCTTTTTCCAGGATATAGCGTATCTGTTGATTGGTCACCAGGGCGCTTACAATGAGGATGATGGAAGTTGCAAACTGAAAAATGACAAGACCATTTCTGAATAATGAAGATTTGGCTCCGGTGGTCTTATTTTTCAATGTAGCAATCGGCTTAAATCGGGATAGATACAACGCTGGGTAGATTCCAGCCAAGCTGCCGATGAAAATTATCGCTATTAATAAAGAGGGGAAAAAGTATAGGGATGTCCAAGGAATCGTCAAGGATTTATTGGCTAGATTGTTGAATATAGGCAACAAAAACCAACTCAGTAATAGAGCAACGAACAAAGATAATACACTATAGCAAATCGCTTCGAGTAAGAATTGTCCGATCAACAATGCCCTTGTCGAACCAATTGTTTTCCGGATACCGATTTCTTTGGCTCGTGTAGCGGCATTGGCCGTGGATAGGTTGATAAAGTTGATACAGGCAATCAGAAGAATAAATAACGCCACGGTGGCAAATGTCCAAACCATGCGGATATCACCTCGATTCAGTGTACTGACTTTATCATCATCAATATCAGTAGACTTTAAATGGATGTCAAGTGCATTTTGTAAATTGATTTTTACTTGTTCGAATATAGGATTGAGCTTACGACCTGATTTTTTGTATTCAGGCAAATAGTGCTCTTTATAGTTTCTTAAGATCTCTTTTTCTGTTTGTTCAATGTTGACCTGTGGTTTCAATTTAACGTAGACCGTGTAATTATTGCTGAGCCATTGATTTTGTTCGCCAGGGTAAAAAGGTTCACCAGCAAGCGAGATAAAAAAGCTATAACCGGCCAGCGTAGAATTTTGAGGTATGTCTTCGATGACACCAGTAATAGTATATAGCTTTGATTTGTTATTGTTCAGATAGATGGTCTGTCCGATAGGATCAGTTTTGAAATATTTTTCCGCTTTACTTTTCGTAATGACCAATGTATTGGGTTGATCTAATGCATGGGCAAGTCTTCCTGAAACCATAGGTGTCGGAAACATGTCAAGAATAGATTGATCAACATACACAAAGCCATCATCGTAAAAGCTCTGCGGATTATCGTTCAGAGAGAGTTGATTGCTGCCTGCACCAAACAAAGGATTGGGAAGTATCCGCCCCGTTTGTTCTATTGATGGTATTTCCGCTTTAAGCGTTGGGGCAACGGGTGCCGAAAGCGACACCCAACGTTCTATTTTACCTTCGATCGGAAGCTGAACGACCAGACGATAAATTCGATCCATCGATGGATAAAATTTGTTGTAACTTGTCTCCTGTTTGATGTAAAGTACGATGAGAATACAGATTGCGATACCAAAAGCAAACCCTCCGATCTTTATAAAAGAATAGAGTTTATTTTTTGCCATATTCCGCCGAGCGATTTTAAGACTATTTCCGATCATAACAATACTTTTTTAAGGTCTTATTGATCAGTAATCGACCGATCAATCTAGATATTATATTGAAGTCAATTGTATTGCCACTTTTTTAAGTTGTTGGTTTATAGGTTTTTGTTTTGTTTATTGGGTTTTATGTCTGTACGATATCGAACAGTTTTACGTCCAATACCGCACAGATTATTCCTGCGATGCGATATCCTTTCTTTTTTGTCAATATCGATCAGCATCAGATGATTTGTGCTAGGAAATAATTATGTGCTCAAATACGTTGTCTTGGGCCTTATCTTTTCAAATGGCTTGGTTTCTCTGATTTTATGGAGGAAATTTTATAAGAGGTACTGGTGTATTTGGATGAAATAAGGCGAAGTAAAAGCATCTCGTAGTTTTATGCTCATAAGTGCATAAAACTACGAGATGCGGAGCTTAATCCTCAATCTCTTTCAATTGAAGATGTTCACATAATTCGGACATCATTTGAGCAGGGTCGGTATCGATGGCCAAAGCGATTAAGTACATTTCATCCAAACGTAATTTGGATGTTTCGGTCATTGTTAATTCGTTAATCCTGGCTTTACTTAGTCCTGTTTTGCGCGCAATCTGAGACTTATTTACAGACTTCTTCGCTAAAAATTCGCCTAGTTTGGTCATTGTGTTATCTTAATATTTCATCGTTTTGTATAGATAAATATATATAATGTTATTTTTATTTATACAAATGTTTTTATTTTTGAAATATTTTCTATTTCTTTGTATTGAAAATCTATACAATTAATTGTGCCAATTATGAAAAAGGTGAAAAATCAAATAACAAAGATCTATAAGAGAAAAGGAAAAGAAATAGACATACTGATATATTATCGCATGCTGCTACAGCGTATTTCGCGGCACCTGTCGCCCAAAGAGGTTTCTTTTTTAATGGGTAAACCATTGGATTTTATAAGCAAAGTCGAGACGTTCAGGATTAAAAAAATTTTTATTCAGGATGTAGTTGTCATGCATCGCGCTTTAGCTGTAAATAGTATTAATTCAATGATGCATCTTGGGGAAGATATTTCATCGAAGGACAATGCATATGAATTACATGTGACAAAATTAGTTGACCGGGTTATTTACGACATGTATAAAGTTGATGTAGAACAGGATCAAAAAGTAAAGGAATTTAAGTTAATCGATATTAGATATGATATTGATCCTTCTACAAATTCGACAACGGATGAGGTTAAAAAGATAGAGACTTTTTTAGATGAGCAAATTGATGTAGAACAGGATCAAAAAGTAAAGGAATTTAAGTTAATCGATATTAGATATGATATTGATCCTTCTACAAATTCGACAACGGATGAGGTTAAAAAGATAGAGACTTTTTTAGATGAGCAAATTGATGGGGGATATTTTAGTGAGGAAAGGCTCGCATATGAGATCCACAACTTGTGTTGTGAGAAACTCGAGAAATATATACAGCCTAAAAATCTGATGCTAGTTTTAGATGAATTGCTTCAAGGTAGCGAGGAGACAAGGATTGTTCGTCATCAAACTGGATACGGATTCGGCTATGTTTTGGCTGCTCACGCAAAATCGACTGAAAAGAAATAAGCAATTTTTAACTGTTCGCAGTGAACCGCTAAAAATTGCTGCAAAGATCCTAAGCCGTAGGTACACCAATTATAAACTTTCATTCCCAATCGGTCAATAATAAATGCACTTTTTGCGAGCGTCAGACAACACCTACGGCTTATTTTTTCTTATTCATCCCGTAAACTATTGACGGGATTGATACGGGCTGTCTGGAATATCCTGACAGCGATAATTGCTAAGGTTATCAAACCAATAAACATTCCGGTGAAACCAAATAGAGCGATTGGAACCTCAATGTGGTAGTAGAAATTTTCCAGCCATTTGTGCGTAAACCACCATGCTATAGGGAAAGCAATTAGAATAGCGAGCAGCAGAAGTATGATAAAAGATCTGGAAATCATATAGGTGATCGTATTTACCGAAGCACCGAGCACTTTACGGATACCAATTTCTTTTACTCTTCGTTCTAGTGTATAAATGGCAATAGCTACGATCCCTAAGATAGCAATCAGCATACTGGAACCCGTAAAAAGTGCCAATTGCTGGTACTGTTTTTTCTCTTTGTTATATTGATGCTTTACCTGATCTTCCTGCCAGTTGATCTGCGCGATCCGGTTAGGGAAAAATTTGTTCCAGGTACTGTTTACCATGGCTAAAGCTTCCTTTTTCTTACCTTCTTCTACGCGGATAAGCATACAGCCGCCTTCCCATTCCTTTTGTGCTTTAATCGCAAAAGGACCGATCGGAAACTTTAAACTGGCTCCGTTAAACTCTTTAAATACGCCTACTGGCGTATTGTTTAGAGGCTCGTTGCTCTTATTGAGTTTTAAAGACAGCCGCTGGGCGGTTCCTTCGGAGACGAGCATATTTGTAAGGACCCGCTGTCCGGCATGTACAGAATCCGTAAAGGGTCTGTCCAGCGCATAGTCCGCGCTTAAAGGCCGGCCATCAAGCAGCTTTATACCCATTGTTTTGATGTAATCATAATCCGCATAAACAAATACAACGGGGAGTTCTTCATTCGGATTGTTGGGGTCTTTTACTGTTTTAAAATCCACACTACCACTAAAGGGAGTCCAGCCTGTGAGACTGACCGAGGAAATATATGAATTTTTTAATAGCTCCTGTTTGAAGGCCTGATCCTTTCCTTCCCAGGAGGTATAATTGATGGCCATGAGATTTTTGGGCTCGTAACCAAGATCTTTGTTGTACAGATAATGCAATTGCGCCCTCATGGACATCATACAAATCGCTACGACAATGGCGATGGCAAACTGGACAACCACCAGTACTTTGGTAAATGCCATATTGAGCGGAAGTCTAAAGAAAGAAAGCTGCTTCCGAAGTTCCAGTGATGGCTGCGTTTTTGATAGCGACAGGGCCGTGGGTAAACTGCACAGCCATCCCAGAAAGATCCAAATGGATAGTAGTCCAACAAACATAAATAATGAATGTTGGTAGCTCATGGTCAATGGATGTTCTAAATAGTGTTCAAATGCAGGACTGATAAGCACATAACTGGAAAATGCAACCAGAAAAGAGCCGGCAAAGAGTATGGTACTCTCTATGCCCAATTGTAAGATTAGATTTTTTCGACTTGCTCCCAATACTTTGCGGATACCGATCTGCTGTGTGCGTTTGAGTGCATGGGCAAAACTCAGGTTGATGTAGTTGATACTGACTAATACAAGGATCAAGATCGCTATTCCTGCCAACAGATAAATATCTTGCATGGGATTCTCCCATCCTGTAATACTTAGTAAGTGTATATCTTTGATAGGTTCAATAAAAAGATTGTGTCCTTTTAGCCAATCATCCAGTTTTTGTGCGTTGTACCACTTGTTTATTTTGGTTGAGAGGCTGTTAATATCAGATGTGCTTTTGAGCAATAGAATTTGGTTTTGTAGCGAACCGCTTTTTTCGGGATTGAATTCATTCACCTTAGGCATCAGCACGAGGGCTTCTGCCTGAAAGGAAGAATTATGGGGCATATCCTCGATAATGGCATTGACATAATAAGCTTCGGGTTCACCTTCTTGTGGTTTATTGTAGAATGTGCTACCGAGCACGTCTTTGCCGCCGAAGTATTTTTGTACCGCAGAGGCTGTCAATGTAATGTTTTTTGCTCCGGCAATGACTTGTTTCGGATTGCCTGCGATGATTTTTGTATCAAAAAGATTGAAAAAACCGCTGTCGATTTCCAGGGTACTGATTTCAGCTAGCTGCTTTGACAGCTTGTCGACTGTTAATTTTCGCGAGTCACTGTTGACCGTAGTATAACCAAGTACTTCTGGGAAATTAACTTTTAATGTTGCCGAGATACCTTCAGGAGCTCCAGAAATATTGTTTGTGACACCTTCCTTCGTTTCTTTGGGCACTATTCGCATTCGATAGAGCGCATTGGAGTTGCTCCATTGTCTGTCGTAGGAAAGCTCATCAACGACAAGCGAACTGATTAACATAAATACCAGCAACGCAATGGTTAAACCAATGAGGTTTGATAGCGAATAGATACGATTGTGCATCAATGTCCGCCAGGCGGTTTTAAGATGGTTCTTTATCATACTGTTTAAATGGATTGGTTTCTTACATTATTCATCCCTTAATTTTTCAACCGGATTAAATCGGGTCGTCCGAAATACGATGAAGCCTACCAATAGGCCAAGTACGCTCAGCAGTATGCCTAGTGGCAACAGGTAGGTAAATGCATTGATTTCTATCCGGATTATATAGTTCTGTAGCCAATGTTGCATCAGCATATAGCTAGATGGGACTGTAACCAAAACCGCTAACAGAAATATGCCATAGTATTCCTTCGAAAATAACAGCATCAAATGTGCTAATGAGGCACCTAGTACTTTGCGGATACCTACTTCCTTGTTACGGAGATGGATCGATAGGGAGATCAGACCGGTCAGCCCCAATACAACGATCAAAAGTGAAACAGCACTTGCAATCTGTGCCGCCCGGTGCAGTTGCAGTTCCGTCTCATATAAACCTTTGATGCGGTCATCCATAAATTGATACTTAAATGGTGCATCAGGCATTAATTCTTTCCATTTCTTTTCCAGTCCTTGTACCGCGCTGGACAGTCGGCCCGGTTTTAAACGGATACTCAGATATCGGTATTGGAAATTTTCATGGATATCTGTCCAGACAATAGCTGGAGATGCCCGATGAAGAGAATTTGCGACAAAGTTATCGGTGACGCCTACAATGGTCATCTTAATATTTGGGTCGTTCAGGGCGATCTGTTGACCGATTGCACTCTCGGCATCACGGATGCCAAAATCTTCCATGGCTTTCTTGTTGATCACAACGGATCTATTTGTGGTATTTGTCACCGCATTTTTGGGTAAAAAGGTACCCGCCAATAGGGGTATTTCATAGGCGTCCAGAAAGTAACTGTCACTGTTAATTCGTTGAACCTGTACTTCCGTATCGTTGTTATTGCCAAAAGCCGGTTGCATATTGAAGCCTAATAGCCCCGGTGTCTCATAGGAAAGACTTACGGACTTAACCGCTGATTCCTGCAATAGCTCATACCGGATGGCCTCCATTTTCCGGATACCATTTTCGGACCAGTCCCTTGGTGCCTGTACCGTCAACAGATAATCTTTATTGTATCCTAAATTGCTATTTATAAATAGATTGACCTGTTTGGAGATAATCAAGGTACAGACCAAGAGGAGCAGCGCAACAGCGAACTGAAAGAACAATAGCACTTTTCGAACCAATTGCTTGTTACCCAATGTGGAGAACTGATTTTTGACCGAAGGAAGTATCTTGATATTGGACAACTTAATTGCCGGATATAGTCCCGCCAGCATACCGATCACTACAGTCAATAAGGCCAATAAAGCGAAAAAATAGGTCGGTAAATTGATTATAGAGGGCAGCTGGCGCATCAGTACATGTGCAAACAAAGGGCTTACTATGCTATAGATGGGTAGACTGATCAATGCTGCAATAGCTACGATAAGGGTATATTCTGTCAGCAACTGCCTTACCAATTGTGGTCTGGAAGAACCCATAATCTTGCGCACACCGATTTCTTTCAACCGCGTAATATGCTGAGCAATACTAAAATTGATAAAGTTGATGATCGCCATGACCAGGATAAAAATGGCAATCCAGATTAGGGTCTGCATCATCTTGCGGACAGCGCCCTGATTATCGTCTAGATAATAACTTTTCAAGGGTTTTAGGCTGGGGCTGTACTGGTTGGCGAATTCCTTATCGGTATTTTTATGAACCAGCGTTTGAATTGCTGCATCCAGTTGTTGCGTCGTCACTCCAGTTTTCAATTCGAGATAACCTGCAATGTAAGGATTATTCCAGTTATCCAGGGATCGGCCGAAATATTCTTCGTTGGCAATGGGCAGAAAAATATCGGAATGCATATCCTTTGTCAGATCCATGACCGCATTTTGTACAGCAGTTTTTATCACGGCAGTAATTTCAAAATCATGTTTTTCGCCTTTGAAATTTTTAATCTGCAAGGTTTTTCCCAGAACATTTATATTTCCGAAATATTTTAACGCTGCTTGGTCAGTGATCACCACAGAAAAGGGATTATTCAGCGCGGTCTTTGGATTGCCTGCTAAAAGTTCAAAACCAAACATGGTTAAAAGGCTTGGATCACCGAGGGCCATTCCTTCTTCGTGGATCGTAGCTCCATTGGCGATAATACCTGTCAGTCCATCGATACGATAATAGTTGGCCACCAAATTTGGGTATTCTTCATACAGGGCTTTGGGTAGCGCTCCGATTGTGGTCAAATTGATCCCAAATCCTTCTTTCTTATACTTGCTCTGTAATAGAAATTGCTGATCTATATTTTTGATTTTGCTATTTACCTGTAGAACATCCCATACATAGGCCCCGACCAGGAGTAAAAAAGTAATCCCAAGGGTCAATCCAACTAGGTTGATCAGGTTTTGAATTTTTTTCTTTCGAATATTCCGCCAGGCAATCTTGAAGTTTGTAAAAGTCATTGTCACTCGTATAAGGTTTATTCCCATCACCACAAACGGATCGGATGCAGGCTTTGGTTTTTGCTAATTTGTGTACGATAATACAAATCCTTAGCCAAGCCTGTAGTTTATTGATTGTTAGTTTGTTAAAATGGCTTTCGTCGAGTGAACTGTCCGAAATCGGACAGTCATTGTACACCCGCGAACACCTCAGTCTGGTCGATTCCTCGAACGGATAGCAAATAACCAGACAGGTAAACCTGACCTAGCTTAAGCTATCCATAGGATTGCTTATCTCTTGTTTGATAGTTTCCTTTCTATTCATCCCTTAAACTATCAACAGGATTGGCTGTAGCTGCTTTTATAGATTGTAGGGATACCACGGCAATCGTTAAAATAAGCCCAATGCAGAAAGCCAATACAAAGATCCACCAGCCCATACTGATCCGAAATGGGAAATTGTCCAGCCAGCGGTTCATAAGATAATAAGCCAGCGGGGTCGCAACTACAAAGGCGATGGTGATCCATTTGAAGAAATCTTGTGACAACAATACAATAATACCTGTTACCGAAGAACCTAACACTTTCCGGATTCCGATTTCTTTTGTTCGTTTCAGGATGTTGATCGAGAGCAGTCCCAGAAAACCGAGCATACTGATGCTTATCGCAACGATAGCAGCGATCCAGATCAGTTTTTCCAGTAATGCTTCTTTCTTGTAGAGCTGAGCAATCTGCTGATCATAGAATTTGTATTGGAACACTTCATCGGGATACCAGTTTTTCCATTGTTGCTCCAAATCTTTCACGAGAAGCTGATGATCGGTGCCTTTTAGTTTAATCGCCACATTTTTTAACCGTGTTTCGTTATACCCAATTACAGTAGGGGAGATGGGTTCGTTCAGGGAATTGGTGCTAAAGTCCGCAACAACACCTACAATTGTTCCCGCATGTTCTTCATTCAGCCCCCCGGCGTTTAAAGACTTGCCGATAATATCACTGGGATCTTTAAAACCCAATGCGGTAGCCATATTCTTATTGATCAGAAATTCTGGCTTCTGCGGATTGTCATTGAAATTTCTTCCCGCCAATAATTTGATGTTGAATGTGCTGATATAAGCAGAATCCCCGATAGCGTATCGGGCAGGCCATTTCTCCCATTCCGTTCTGTTGTCAAACTGGATGGTTCCACCCCATACCTTTTCAGATGAAGGTGGATTATCGCTAAAAGTATACGATTGAATATCGGTTCTATTGCTGATGAAATGAGCGATTTTTGCTTTTGATTGGATCATTTTTTTTGTAAACGGGAGCAGGATAACCTGCTCCCTGCTGAATCCTATATCTGTGTTTTTGAGGTGATTTACCTGTAAGACAATAACGGAAGTGGCAATCAGCAGCGTCATGGCGATCACATTCTGAAACACAATAAGCGTTTTGCGGCTAAAACTCCAGGGGCCTATGGCCAGCTTTTTCAGTGCCTGCTGAATGTTCATCCGGTTGACGAAAATCAGCGGATAGATGGAGGTCAATAGACTGGTTAAAATCCAGATAATACCAATGATCCCTATAAATGATAGGGGATGGATAATCTGTATGGGTTCATTTGGAAAAAGAGCCTGATTTGCCCAATTGGAAAAGATGAGTAATAAAACTAAGGCAAAGATAACAGCAGCAGCGGTCAGGATCAGGCTTTCGATCAGAAACTGAATATACAGCTGTCTTTTGGAACTACCCAATACCTTTCTTACACCCATTTCTACACTGCGGTTCATTTGTCTGGCAAAGATGATGTTGCTGTAATTGACCAAAGCCATGATACTGACTCCAATAGCAATCGCAACCAGGATACTCAGCAGTGTACGTTGTGTTCCCTTTCCGTAATCTGTGTCAAAATGGTAACTTGTCAATGGCAGGAGTTTATAATTGAATGTCTGTAGTATATCTTTGTGCCAATACTTGGCAACAAGCGCATGTATGGCCTGTTCGACGGAACTTTTATCGGCTGCGTTTTTTAAGGTGACAAGAATATTATTACTTGAGTTGGAAAAGCCCCAATTGTTAAAGAAGCCATCGTTTTGAGGGATCTGCCATAAAGTAGCAACAGAACTTTGTGAAAAATAGATTTCTGAACGGAAGTCTGAATTTTTGTTGCTGTCATCGATGATACCCACAACTTTCACAGGGAATTTGCTATCGACCAGGATCGTTTTGCCTAGGGGGATATCGTTATTAAAATAAGTTTTGGCAATTGTTTTGGTCAACGCGACGGTGTTAGGCTGATCCAGATCTTTTGGGGATCCCTCCAGCCAGTGGAAATTTAAAGTATTGAAATATTCCGATGAAACAAAAGCGGCTTTGCCCTCTGTTTTATACATTTGATCTGCGATCCGTAGCGTCAGATCTTTATTATCCATATACAATGCTGTTCGTTCCACTTGTGGAATTTCACGTGAAATAGCGTTGTACATGGCATAGGATCCGCCTTTGCTATGCTCTATCTGCTCTAGTTTCAGATCCTCTACGACTAAAAAGGTACGATCTTTATGGGTATGAAACTGATCAAAACTATATTGGAAGCTGTTATAGCTATAGATAAATAAGCTACATGCAATTGCCAAACCTAAACCAGCAATTGTTAGAAAGGTATAATAGCTATGTTTCAATAGTTGCCGTAGGGCTGATCTGAAATATGTTTTGATCATAATTTTATCGTGTTGCGTTTACAATATCACTGTTTTGGTCGTATTGGCGGTTATTCCTCCCGCAGACTATCAACCGGATTTGCTACAGCTGCCTTGATGGCTTGCGAACTCACTGTCAGTAGTGCGATCAGTACTGCGAGTAGCCCTGCAACAGCGAACATCCACCATTGTATTTCAATGCGGTAAGCAAAATTTTCCAGCCATTTGTACATCGCCCACCAGGCTATCGGTGAAGAAATCACGATGGCGATCAGGACAAGTTTGATAAATTCCGCCGAAAGCATCCCCGTAATACCCGGAACAGAAGCGCCGATGACCTTACGGATACCGATCTCTTTCCGGCGCTGATTTGCCGTAAAAATAGCTAATCCAAATAAACCCAGACAAGCGACAAAAATCGTCAGTCCGGCGAATATGCTCAACAATTTTCCTGTTTTGACTTCGGCCAGATAGGTTTGGGCATAGCGCTCATCGAGGAAAGAATAATTGAATGGAATATCGGAAGGGAAGGCGTCGTATTCCGCTTTCAACTTTTGAATCAGCGCCTCGGTATCTTTTGTCTCTGTTTTGACAATCAGACTCCCAGCTTGATCGCCCAGTACCATGACTAAGGGCGAGATGGGTTCGTGTAGCGTTTTAAAATGGAAATCTTTGACAACACCCACGACACGATAGGTTTTATTATCCTTATTGGTCAATGTACGGCCAAGACTTTTTCCTTTCCAACCCAGATCTTTTGCTGCGGTTTCATTCACGATAATGGATAAGGTATCGTTACCAAAAGCTTTCGAAAAATTTCGTCCCTCATGAAGCTGCATACCCATTGCAGCTATATATTCCTCGTCTACATCATAACGTAGTGTTTTGACCCATTTTTCGGTGTTTCCGTCCGGATAGACAAAGAAGTTATTGTTGTTGGTTTCTCCAGCGGGTAGGTAAGATGAGCGGGAAATATGTTTGATACGGCTGTCTTCGGATAATAGCTTGACGTAAGTTTTTTCATTTTCGCCCAAGGGCCAACTCTGGATCACAATGACATTCTCTTTTTCATAGCCTAATTTGATGTTCCGCATATAATCGAGCTGTCGGATGACAACCACTGTGCAGAAAATGAGCCCCACGGAAATAATAAACTGAAAGACCACAAGGCCGCTCCTGAGATTGAACCGTTTTGTAGATCGCAACAAACGTCCTTTTAATACAACCAAAGGGTTGAATGCCGCTAGATATAAAGCCGAATAAGTACTCGAAAATAGACCGACCAATAAGCCGAATGCAAGGAGGAGGGGGATTATTTTGACGAAATCGAGTTGATGGATTGCAATAGATTTACCCGATAATTGATTAAATAGGGGAAGAGCAAGTAAAACAATCCCGACTGCCAGAAACAATGCCAGATAGGTCAGCAGAATGCCTTCGGAGAGGAACTGACGGATCAGACTTTGCTTGTCGGCGCCGAGTACTTTACGTACACCTACTTCCCGACTTCTCCGGAAACCACTTGCCGTTGATAGGTTCATAAAATTGATCGTCGCGATCAATAGCATAAAAAGCGCTATAGCGCTAAAAATATAGATATACCGAATATCACCCGATGGACTTAGATCGTAGCCAAAATTGGAATGCAGATGGATATCGGTCAGGGGCTGTAAATAGAGACCTATTGTATTGCCTGATTTTTTGTAATCTTCATAGCTCATTCCGAATCCAGCCATAAACTGAGCGCCAACATGTTTGTCAAATAAGGTCGCTAAGTTTTTCTCTAGACTTTTTATTGAGGTATTTTCTGCAAGCAGTGCATAAGTATAATACTCGGATGTCATCCAGGAGTTTGAACGGGAGTCTTCCAGTGCCGCCATTGAGGTAAAAATATCAAAATGGAAGTGCGAGTTTTTTGGAATATCCTTCATTACCCCAGTAATTTTTAGGATATTTTGATCACCTTTTATGGCGAGATCCCGACCTATAACATCTGTTGTTCCAAAATATTTGCGTGCCATGGATTCAGATATTACCGTGGTATAAGGTATCTTCAACGCGGTATTAGCATCACCTTTGATGAGAGGCAAGGTAAATATTTTAAAGAAGGAGACATCAACATAGGCCATCTGTTCATCACGAAAAACCTTATCACCAACCATAAATAAGGGGGCTCCACCTTGTCTCAAGCGTGCTGTTTCCTGTACTTCGGCTAATTCAGCCTTCATTGTGGCTGCGACAGGAGGCATAACATGTGCCTCATTCATCGTTCCCCCTTGTACCGTACCCCGAAAGACGACACGTACAATTCGATCCGCATTTGTATTGAACCGGTCAAAACTGAACTCATCAGCAACATATAGGCTTATCAGTAAGCAGATCGCAATCCCCAAGGCTAACCCAGTGATATTGATGATCGAGGTGGAAGAATTTCTTCTTAGATTCCGCCATGCTATTTTTAGATTGTTCTTTATCATAATTGGATCGTATTGGTTGGTAGTATTTATGTTATTCGTCCCGTAAACTATCAACAGGGTTGACTAACGCTGCCCGGATCGTTTGAATATTTACAGTAATTATACTGACAAATAAAACTGAGAGGCTGGCGGTAATAAAGAACCACCATTGCACTTCTATTTTATAGGCATAGTCTTCGAGCCATTTATGAGAAAAATACCAAGCTATTGGGCTGGCAACTAAAACGGAAAGAACGATCAAGGTCAAATAATCTTTCGAAAAAAGATGTGAAATATCAGTAACCGAAGCTCCCAGAACTTTGCGGATACCTATTTCTTTGGTGCGTTGTTCTAGGCTTTGCATGATTAAGCCAGTGATACCAAGTGCGGAAATCAATAATGTCAATGCGCTGAATAGGGCAAATAATTGTACTTGCTTGTTTTCCTTCTCATACTGTTTAGCTATTAAATCGTCCACCCAGTTAAATGAAATTAGTTTATCTGGATAGGTTTTTTGGAGAATTTTCAAGGCCGATTGGATGGTTTGCTGTTCCTGTCCTTCCTTGACTTTCATCAGGATATTGCCGCGGTCAAATTCTTTGGCTAGGATGACTGTTGGTACCTTATTTTTGTGAAAGGACTCACTGTGGAAGTCTTTGACAATGCCCACAGGAATAATTTGTAGGTCTTTATACAATACGTTGAGCTTGTCTATCCCCAGTTGTTCTGCAGTGCTTTCGGTAATAAGGGCATTGTTGATATTGTCTTCATCTTTGGGTTCGTCGGTTTCGACATGTGCGTAGTCTTCGGGAGTCAGCAGTCTTCCCTTGACCAACTGTATTCCCAATGTCTTGGGCAAATTTGAATCCCCACCGATAAAACTCACCTGAATATTTTTTTCGGGGTTATTTTTGTCGGCAATCGTTTTTGCCATATAACCAGACCCCTGACTTGGAGTCCATGCTGCGATGCTGACAGCTTCAATTCCTGAAAGTCGACTGATCTCGTCTCTCACAGCGGTACTATGTGTTCCCATATTAAAATAGGTCGCATTAAAGATATTCTTTACTTGTATCCCCAAAGGCGAAGACTGAATATAGGTCAGCTGTGATTTAATGGTGATCAGTCCGATGAGGACAACAATTGAAATGCTAAATTGAATTGAAATGAGTACTTTTTTGATCAGTATTTCTCCTTTAGGAACCTTTGACAGTTTGTTTTTGAGCGCATCCGAACTTTTAATCCTTGAGATTAACCAAGCGGGATAGAACCCGACCAAAAGTCCCAGCAGGACAGCTATAATCAAAAAGTATGGGAGTAACATTGCTTGGCTGGATCTCACATAAGCGAGATCGTATCCTAGAAAATTCTCAAGTTGCGGTAGGCAGACTTTAAAGAGTATTACGCTAATTAAGGCTGAGGTAAAAAAGATCAATACTGTCTCCAATAATAAGCGCCAGATTATTTGGTTCCTGCTGGCCCCAAGTACTTTATGTATATTCAGGTTTTTTAATTTCTTAATTGTTCTTACGGCATAAATATTTATGAAATTGATACAGGAGATGATCAATACCAAAATAGCAACACCGACAAATATTTTAGTTGTTTTTGAGTTGCCACTGATTTTGTTATCTCTCAACGGTTCCATGTAGATGTCGTGAATGGGCTGTAGACGAAAAGATGTCGTGTTTTTGACCCCTGGGTTGAGAAACCCCTTATACCAACTGTTTATTTTTTTCTCGAAGTCTGGTATTGATGTTCCGGATTTCAACTGCAAAAACTGTTGTCTATAATAACCTGAGCCATCCCTTTGCAGTTCCATTGCCAGTTTGGGTAATAGGACAATGGCCGAAGTCCGTAAGGTGGAATTGTAGGGAAGCTTCTCCATAACCCCTGTAATTACATAATCGTATGTTTTATTGGAATATGGGTCGGCACTTTGGATCACTTTTCCAATCACATTTTCACCTTTAAAGTATTTTTCTTTGAATTCGCTGTCAACGAGCAGGTTTGTTTTTCCTTGAATGAGCTGACTAGGGCTTCCTTCAAGGATCTTGATGTCAAGCAGGCTCAGTATGTTTGGTTCTGCTTCCAATGCAGGTATCGCAATGGATTGTGTTGACTCTTTAGCCGTTTTTAGATAGATGTCTGTCGATTCTATATAGCTCTCATTCTGAACCTCCGGAAATAGTCGCTTTAGTTCAGAACTTAGATTCACAAAAGTTTGAGACATCTGGTGCTCTAGTCCCGCAGTTGAATCAAGGGTTACGATCCGAAAGAGACGATCTGCATTTTTCCAACTTTTGTCATAAGAATTTTCTTCAACAACGAGTGCAGACACTAGAAGACAAAGTGTTAAGCCCACGCTCAAACCGAATATATTTATCCAGACATATTGCTTATTTTTAATAATGCTTCGTAATGTAAGTTTAAATGTATTCATTGTTGCTTTATTGGTTTAAAATTTGATAACTATTTATTACAGTTTACAACTTACTCATTCCTCAGACTATTCACCGGATTGCTAAGTGCGGCCTTAATGGCTTGATAACTTATAGTTGCCATACTGATTAATATTGCCATCAGTCCGGCAAAAGCAAAATAATACCATTGTATCTGGATGCGGTAGCTATAATCCTGCAACCATTTGTCCATTACCCACCAAGCGATGGGTGAGGCTATCAGGATAGCAATAATCACTAATTTAATAAAGTCTACCGACAGCAAGGAAGTTACCTGTGTCAAACTTGCTCCAAGGACCTTGCGAACTGCGATTTCTTTCATACGTGTCTCAGCCATATATGCGATCAAAGCGAGTAGACCAAGACAGGAAATAAAAATGGTCAAGCCTGAAAATAGCATTGAAATCGTCCCAATGGACTGCGTTTCTTTGAATTTAGCTTCAAAATTTTCGTCGATGAATTTATACTCAAATGGATATTCTGGATTGAATTTTTTAAAGATAGCTTCGATGGTTTTCAAGTTCGCAGCAGTACTGTTGTTTGGATTTAAGCGGTAGTGGATATTTGTAAACCAGGATTTAGGCCCAAAGACGACCATTGGATAACTTGCTGCAAAAGGAGATTCCGTGATAAAATCTTTAATTACCCCAACGACGATCCAGTCCTGACCGTCACCGTTTATTGTTTGCCCAACCGGATGCTGCAAGCGCATCTGTTTGACCGCTGTTTCGCTTAGCAACATAGCATTACTGTCTGTTGGGTATTTGTATATATCGATGTCCCGTCCCGCAACAAGTTTAAAGCCTAATGTTTTAACGGCATCGGCGTCGGTACTGAAACGGTCAAAGGAAAATCTTTTATCGCTCTCTGTACTGCCCTGCCAGGAGAAGCCCCAACCATTGCTGTAGCGATCCGTGACTGGGGACATATTTTTTGTCACCGAGAGCACGGCATTGCTGGCCAACAATTCATTTCGAAGAGTCTGGTAGATCTTTCCGTCGTTAAGTTTGCCCGTAAATCGGGTTGCAGCAAGCCCATTGTCATTATAACCGCGGTCCCGATCCTTGGTATGCTGGATCTGTTGCGAAACGATGACGGTCGCTATGACCAAGATAATTGCGAGACTGAATTGGACGACAACCAAGATCGAGCGTACACTGATTCCTTTGTTGTAGGTGTTCAATTTCCCTTTTAATGTTTTCAATGGTTTAAAGGAGGAGAGAAAAAATGCAGGATAGCTTCCCGCTAATACTCCAGTCAACAAGGTGAAGCCAATTAAGAACAACCAGGTATCTCCGGACAGGATGGAGATGGTAAGATTTTTTTCAACTAGATCATTGAAGGCTGGGAGAATTAATACGATGGCTACGAGAGCGAGTATCATTGCACCAATACTGATCAGGATACTCTCGACAATAAATTGTAGAATAAGACTTTTTCTTTGTGCACCGACTACTTTACGTACACCGACCTCTTTGGCTCTTCTCTCGGAGCGTGCCGTGCTGAGATTCATGAAATTGATACAGGCAACAAGTAAAATAAAAACACCGATCCAGGTAAATAAATGAACTAACTGAATCCGCCCAGCAGTATAAGCGCCATTTTCGCTTTTGTTGTAGAGATAAGTGTCTTTGTATGGAAATGCAAAGATTTCGTTTGTTGACTTGATTTCGTTATCACCTACATTGATATGGTTCTGGCTGAAAAGTCTAATTTTAGCATTGAAGTTTTCCAATGTTGTGCCTTCCCGTAGCAGTACATAAGTATAGGTTGAATTGTTCGACCAATTTTCATCTACGAAGCCCATTTTCTTGGCCAAATCCCATGATAGCAAATAATCAAACTGTATACTGCTATAGCTGGAGGGATCTTTTACGATCGCCTGGACGGTCACTAAATACTTCGATTCTATTTTGATGGTTTTTCCTATTGGATCCGTATCACCGAAAAGAGCTTTCGCATATTTTTCGGTAATGACCACTGAGTTGGCATCTTTAAGCAGATTGGTTTTATCTCCTTTAAGCAATGGATAGCTGAACATATTGAAGAAACCGGGATCGGCAAAAGTGGCATTGGAAACAAGATTTTTATCACCATAGCTTGTTAGAAATTTATCATCCTGCTCGATACGCGTAAAACTTTCGATTTCGGGGAAATCACTTTTCAGTGTTGGCCCCATTACCTTAGGCGTATTTGTCCAGGCCTGTAATTCACCCTGGTAGGTATCGCGGTTACTGATAATATAAAGCCGATCACTTTTTTCGTGAAAGCGGTCTGTACCCAGCATATTCTGCAACCATAGGGCAATAAGTAAGGCCCCGGCCATACCGATGGCTAAACCAAAGATATTAATGGCCGAAAAAGCTTTGTTCTTCAGTAAATTCCGCCAGGCTACTTTGATGTATGTCTTGATCATATTATTTCTATTGAAATATGAGATAATGGATAATTTTATTCATCCCTTAAACTGTCAATGGGATTTGTGACTGCTGCTTTTACCGTCTGAAAACTGATTGTAATGAAGGAGACCAGCAGTGCGCTCGATCCTGCGATAATAAATATCCACCAGTCCAGTGTAATGTGATAAGCAAAATTGTCCATCCAGTGATGCATGGCGTACCATCCCAATGGTACGGCGATCAAAAGTGCTGAACAGACAAGTATCATAAAGTCAATGCTGAGTATCTTGACGATTTTGAATACGGAAGCACCCAATACTTTGCGGATTCCGATTTCTTTTATACGCTGTTGCACAGCATAAGCAGATAGTGCGAATAATCCCATACAAGCAATGGCAATTGTAATAATCGAAAAGAGCTGCATGACTTTTGTCGTCTGTTGATCTTTTAAATAGAGTTTGCTATAGTCATCATTTAGAAAATGATACTCAAATTGATTTTTCGCATCAATATCTTTCACGACCGATTTCACCTGTGCTATTGCGTCCTGAATTGGTGTATTTGGGTTGAGTCGGATGAAAATATTACCAAAATAATAGTATTCAGGAAAAAGTACAATAGGCTTAATCTCATTGTGGAGTGAGGCAAAGTTAAAACTGGCGACAACTTGTTTAATACTGCCTTTACGACCATTTAAATTGATTTTCTTACCGATTGCCTGTTGTGGTGTAAAACCCATTGCCGATGCGGCAAGTGTATTGACCACAAAACCGAATTCTGGTGATACGGTATCCCGTGCACGCAAAATATCTGTGTCAGAAAGCGGTTCGCCTGCGAGCGTTTTAATACGGAAGACTGATACAAAATCTTTTTCGATAGGAATTGCCGTCACATTCATTTCAAAATCGGTTGGTTGGCCCTCGACTTCATTAATGCTATATCCGCCCTGAATATTGACCGGATTGTCATAGGAAGCAGTTACACCCTCAACACTATTGAGTTGCATCAATTTATCTTTTAATAATTGCCGTTCCTTGTCCTGCCATCCCTGTCCATCGATGACCAGCATATCCGTACGGTCTAGCCCTGTATTTTTGGATTGTATAAATTGCATTTGACGTCCAGCAAATAGGGTGCAGATGATAAAGAAGATGGATATGCTGAATTGGAAGGTGACCAATACCTTGCTAAAAGAAATCCCGCGTTGTTTCTCCACCAATTTCCGTTTGAAAATAGACATTGGTTTTGAGCTGGCAATGGAATAGGCTGGCCATCCACCAGAAATTAGTGTCAATAGGATAAAAAATAAAAACAGGATAGCATAGAACCTAGGATCTGTCCATACTGTTAATTGCATTTCGCTTCCCATGTACGAACTGAATACGGGCAATAATAGAAATGTAGCCAGCAAACCTAAAGAAAGGGAGAGCAATACCATCAAACTACATTCAAAGAAGAATTGCAAGAAAATCGTTTTTCGAGCAGCGCCTAAAACTTTCTTAACTCCAATTTCCTTTTTGCGTTCGATGGCATGTGCCAATATTAAATTTGTGAAGTTAATGCTCGTCAAGATAATAAGCGCAGCTCCTAGAGCCATCAAAATATAGATATATACCAGGTTGCCAGAACCCGCAGCTTTAGAATGCAGATGAATATCTATTAGTTTTTCAATTGAAAAGCTAAATTGATAACCTTGTTTGGTTGCCTCGGCAAATTTCGCTTTGGTGATCTGATCTAATTTTTGTTGAATGGCGCCAAAACTGTCTTTGTTTTTTAGTAGCGCAATGGTAATGTCATTTGCCGAAGACCATTCTGGTTGCTTGTAGCGTGCTAAATCTTTGTTGGAAAGAATGGCCGTGAAATTTATCTGCGTATTTGTCGGTAAATCTTGTATGACACCAGAGACTTTCCAATTGACTTTATCTATCGCTAAGGTTTTTCCTAATGCGGATTGTTTTGGGAAGTATTTTTCGGCTAGTTTTTTGGTTAATACGATTTGATTCGGTTCAGTTAATGCATGTTTTGCATCGCCCTCGATAAATGTGTAACCTAATGTATTAAAAAAATTAGGATCAGCATACATCAGTTTTTTTTCCTTCGTCGTTTCGTCTTTCGATTCTACATTTCCGGCTTTGGAATATTCAAATAATCGGGTTGCCTGTTCGATTTCGGGAAGCTCTGCTTGCAAGGTGGGAGCCAAGGCTGTTGGTGTTACACTGGAATTTACCTCTTCGGTACTATTGGGTGCCTTATAGGTCAGGCTGAAATAAGCTAAACGGTCAGCATTTGGAAAAAAACGTTCATAACTTGATTCGTGAAATATATAGGCTGCCAGTAACAGAAAGCAGGTAATGCCCAAACTTAAGCCAAACATGTTTAACAAGGAAAACCCCTTATTTTTTTTGATATTCCGCCAGGCAATTTTAAGGTAATTCTTAACCATCGTATTGAGTTTTTGACTTTTTCATAATTTTCTGTCCCGCAAAGTCGTTTATCCAGATGGATAGGCTTTTGCTGGTCATGCCACAATAGAAATAGCTAATTCAATTCGTTTGCCACAAGTGTAACTTGTTGATTATTAAATGGTTTTTTGTTTTGATGGCCTGTTATATGTTCGGAAACGGACAGTCTGCTGTCCGTCGCCGAACATGTGGATCTACTCGTTCCGTAATGTGGTCACGGGGTTAGCCAATGCTGCTTTAATGGCTTGATAACTGACCGTGATTAGGGTGACACCCAGTGCAGTTAATCCCGTAAAGGCAAATACTGTCCAGCTAATTGAAATGCGATAAACATAATCGTCGAGCCATGTTTCCATTAACAGATAGGCCAGAGGAGCGGCGATAAGAAAACCGATCAGTGTCAACCAGAGGTATTCGGTGCACAATAATCTCCATAAACCAACCTCTGATGCGCCAAGAACCTTACGAATACCAATTTCTTTTTCGCGTTGCTCGGTTAGAAATGCGACCAATGCATATAGCCCAAGACAGGAAATCAGTATGGCAAGCCCCGTAAAAATACTGGTCAGGCTTTTGATCATTTCCATTTGTTCAAATTGCTTGGCATATTCTTTATCTGTGAACGCATAATCAAAAATGAGATCTGGATCAAAACGATTGAATTGTTGGGCTATTGCTTTCATCGTCTGACTGATATCTTGTTGTTCATTCAGTTTGAGTGTTATTTTATTTTTTGGTAGAAAATCAAGAAAATAGGCAGTAGGTGTAATGGACTTGAATGGCGATTCGGATAAGGTGTTCTGTATAATACCGATAATGGTATAGTTGATACCTCTTTTGGATAGCTGTTTGCTCGTCAGGTCTGTAACCCCCATAAATTTGGCTGCTGCTTCATTGATGATTATTCCCGTGGAATCTGTCTTGAAATCTTTGGAGAAATTTCTTCCCTTCAAAAAATTCCATTGTACGGTTTTCGCAAAGTTTTCGTCTATCGTGAAAATCCCCATAATGGATCCTTCCTTTGTTTCATTCCCCTGCCAGTTAAAACCACCGCCAGTTAAGGAGAGGCGATTAACGAAACTAGAAGAAAGGGAAGCGTCCTGGATCAAACGGTGATTGATCAGTTCTTTTCTCAGGATATCAAAGTTTTTGACAATTAACTCGCTACGACTGGTAACATTCACTAGGTTTGAGCTTTTGTAACCAATCGGACGATCCTTTGTATAGTGCAATTGTTTTATCACCAAATAGGTTGCAATCATCAGAAAGATGGAAATAGCAAACTGCACGATTACCATTCCTTTTCTGGCACTGAATCCACCTCTACCGATGTTCATCTTTCCCTTGAGCGCAAGGATTGGATTAAAAGAGGATAAGAATAGCGCGGGATATAGTCCGGCCAGAACTCCGATAGCGATAATCCCCAAAATGGAGTATAGGTAGAACTGAATACACATAAATGGAACTTGCAATGAGGTGTTGGTGATGGTATTTATCCATGGAAGAAACAAGGTCGCTATTATAATCGCCATCAGAAAAGCACAGGATACAGATAGGATAGACTCAACTAGAAATCCGGCAATCAGTTGCCGGCGGTTTACACCAACAGATTTTAGAATACCAATTTCCTTTCCTCTTTTTAAACTTCGGGCTGTGCTGAGGTTAATAAAGTTTATACTGGCCAGCAAAAGAATAAATATACTGATCCAGGCAAACATCCACACATATTGAATCTGTCCACCTGCATTTTTACCATTTTTGAATGAATCATAAAGATTCCATTTGGAGATGGGGTGCAACAGAATCTCAGGGTTGATATCTGTAAGATTTGTTCTAAAGATGTTGGTTAGTTTTTGCTCAAGCCCTGGGATGTTTTGTGGGTTCTCGATCTTACCATAGGTACTAAAAAAACAGTTTGACCACTTTTTTTCGATACCCTCATTTTTGTGGAGGTAATCGACAAAGGGCAGGATATATTCCAGTTCGCGAAATGTGTTGTTTTCAGGAATGTCTTTAAAAATACCTTGTATCGTATATTGCTCTTTTCCGTTGAGCTGAATGGTTTTTCCGATCACATCAGTTGACCCCATTAAGCGATTGGCTAATGATTCCGAGATAATCATGGTAGATGCTGCGGTTGGGGTGGAAATATTTCCTTGTACGGATTCGAACGAGAATAGTTCCGAAAATTTGCCCATGGCATAGAAGCCATTGGCATTCAATTTCTTGTCACCCACCTTAATATTACTGCTTTCAACATCTGTAATTAATGTGACGTCTCGGATTTCGTCTTTGAAATCCGATGCAATAAGCTTTGCTAATGGGATAGGAGTAGCACTTCCATCTGTGGATTTTTCATTATTGAAAGTACCGGTCATCATCAACTGATGGATCGTGTCATAATTCTTGTAATAGTGGTTGAAGGAAAACTGTTTCAAGATCCATAGGGTGCTCACCAAAGCAACCGTAAATCCCAAAGACAATCCGAGAATGTTGATTGCCGTATTTAAGGGGTTGCGTTTAAGATTGCGTAAAGCGGTTTTCAAAAATAATTTAATCATGGCGGTACTTGATGGTTATGTTTGTTATTTCGGTGTGCTAATTAATTGTTCAAAATATATTATACGGGGTTGATTTTTTATGAATAAAAGCTATTCGTCTTTTAAACTTTTGACGGGGTTGGCGATAGCTGCTTTGATCGATTGAAAACTAACAGTAAACAGGGCAATCATAATCGTTAGGAAGCCTGCACCTAAAAATATGGTTATCGGCACTGTTGTTCTAAAGGCAAATCCATCTAACCAGTTCGAAGTGAAATATAAGGCGACAGGAAGTGCGATAATATTAGCGATAATGATCAAAAGCAAAAATTCTTTATTCAGCATTTGCATAATATTGAAGACAGTTGCACCGAGGACTTTTCTGATGCCAATTTCCTTGGTTTTCAGTTGTGCGGTATACGTGCATAGCCCAAGAAGTCCCAGACAAGAAATAAGTATCGCTATGATGGCAAAGAAATTAAACAATGTTCCTTGTTTTTGCTCGCTCATATATTGCTGTTGGTAGCTTTCGTCCAGAAAACTATAACTGATCGGCATATCGTCATAGTAGCTTTTCCAGATCTGTTGCAGCGCATGCAATGCCGATTCGGTTCCGGTAGGGTTTGTTTTTATATAAAGCTGCTGGCAATCTTTTGGACTAAATTGAAAGACCATAGGTTCGATCTTTTGACGTACACTTGCGTAATTAAAATCTTTGACCACACCAATAATGGTTCCCGGAACAGTTCGGATTCGTAAACGGGCACCAATTGGATTCTTCAATCCCATCTCACGCACGGCAGTTTCATTGATAAGAAAATGTGTAGAATCTGCGATTGAGCCGGTGAAATTTTTTCCTTGAGTCAGTTTTATCTTGAAAAAATCAAGTGCATAGTGATCCGAATGCGTAATGCTGAACCAAAGATTTGAATTGCTGGGTTTTCCGTCCCAATCGTTATCTCCTGTCGATCCGCCACCATATACCATATCCCTTCCAAGTCGAATGACATCACTTACGCCTTTATTTTTCAGGAGATCACTTTTGACGGCATCAAAATGTTGCGCCATTTTTGGGGCCATTGAGACAGCTATAATATTGCTCTTTTCGTAACCCAGGTTCTTGTTGCGTATATATTCCAATTGTCGACCGATGACGATCGTCATTGTGATGAGAACAATAGATACCGTAAACTGTAACACGACTAGTATCTTTCTAAAATTTGATTTCTTCATTCCGAATCTGCCCTTTAATACTTTGATCGGGTCAAAGTTTGAAAGTAATAATGCCGGATAAATGCTGGTCAATAGTAACGTACCGATCAACATGATTAAAATATAGCTCCAGAGATCAATACTAGATAGCTGCAAAGAAATATGCTTGCCCGAGAAATTGTTGAAAAAGGGGAGAAAGATAAAAACAATGCTGACTGCTAAAGTCGCGGCGATCGAGAAGAGCAGTGTCGTCTCCAGAATAAATTGGAAAAATAACTCCTTTCTTCCGGCCCCGATAATTTTACGGATACCCACTTCTTTGGATCTGGATAAGGAGCGCGCTGTGGAGAGGTTGATGTAATTGATACTAGCAATAACAAGAATCATCAATGCGACACCGATAAAGATACGGACAGTACCAATTCCTCCATCGCTGCCATCCATTTGGTAAAGGTGCATTTGCGCCAATTCTTGTGTGACATAGGGCACGGGAGTATCTTCGGGTTTATTGCGTTCATGTATCTTTTGTAATTTCTGAGCCACCACAGCGGGGTTTGCATCAGGTCTCAACTGCAGGTAGGTTCCAAAGGAGAAACTCGACCAATCTTCATCCATCGATGACAGATAGGTTTTATTGTCATAGGTGGTTTTGTTTTTGATGTAAGCCTGTTCATTAAACCGTGAAAGGGGGAGTAGTACCTGAAATTGAAAGGAGGAGTTTTCGGGATAGTCAGGGATAACTCCGCTCACTACACATAAATCTTCTATGCCCAATACCACCGTTTTACCAATTGGATTTTCATCACCAAAATACCGATGGGCGGTAGTCTCAGTAAGAACAACCGAATTGTTGTTGGGAAAAGGTTGTTTCTGGTTGCCCTGAATGAGCGGGAAATCAAAAACACTAAAATAACTGGGATCTACAAAAGCGAAATTCTTTTCTCTAAATCGTTTGTCTTTATACTTTATGGCAGCATCACCGATCCTAAGGATACGCACGGCGTCCTGAACCTCGGGAATTTCTCTCTTAGCAAAACTCCCAACTGGGGCAATGATAGATCCAAATATTCGTTTTGAGATCCCCGTTCCACCTTCAATCCCAATTTTGTAGATCGAGCCTTGATTCTTGTGAAAACGATCAAAGGACAATTCATCCTTTATCCATAGTAATAGGAAGATTCCCACAACTAATCCTGCGGTTAACCCGAGGATATTGATAGCGCTATAGAATTTGTTGGAAAAAATACTGCGCCAAGCGGTTTTGATGAAATTCTTTATCATTGCGATCTGTATTAGATTCAAAATTAACGGTATACCATTCTCGCCGCCATCAGCTGATCTATTCGTCTCTTAGACTATCGACTGGATTTGCTTTTGCGGCCATAATACTTTTGGTTGATAGCACGAAGCTTGCGAATGCAATCAAGCCTAGGGCAGATAAGCCAAAAATCCATGGATTTATTGCGGTGCGATATGCAAAATCATTTAACCAATGATGCATAAAGTAATAGGCAATCGGGAACGCGATCAAACAGGCTATAGCCACTAGCGTAAGTAAATTCTTAAGCAATAAAAAGGTAATCTGTAACACGGAAGCACCCAAAACTTTACGTATGCCGATCTCTTTTGTCCTTTGATTGGCTGTAAATATGGTTAACCCAAATAATCCTAATCCCGCAATAAATACGGAAAGCCCTACAGCCCAGGACAACAATTTGGAAAGCCGTTTTTCCTGGTCATAGAATTTTTGGACAATCTCATCCACAAAGCGGAGGTCGATCTCGTCGTCAGGGAAGGAAGCTTTGTAAGTAGATGTAATCTTATCAACAGCTGTTTTCCAATTTTCCGGATGCTTTTGGTCTAAAGCGATATGAAGCACATAACCAGTCTTGCTTCCGATGTATAGAACAGGTTTGACAGCCTGACGGGCCGAAGCGATGTCAAAATTTTCCATAACACCGACGATAATGGACTCCCCATTTTCAAATGTTTTACCGATTGCATCCTGTGGATCTTGGATACCTAGTAATTCTAAACCTTTTCTATTGATCAACATTTCGCTTGTTGAGTCCAGTAAACGAATATTCCTTCCTGCCAAAAGTGGAATTTTATAAACATCTAAATAGTTCTCATCTCCTGATCGGTTATCAAAAGTTAAGGATTTTTTGTCCGAAGATTGATCATAAACCATTGACGTGGTCATAAATCCATTCATTGCTGGCGCAATATTGCCAAAGCTTATGGCTTTCACCTCAGGAAGTTTCAGTAATTCATTTTTGAGCATAAGCCCTTTGTCCGAGTTTTGAAATGCTCCGGGGATATCTATGTTGATGATTGCATCCCGTTGAAATCCCATGTCCTTGTGGGATAGATAATTGATTTGTCGGATTACAATCAACACACAGATCAGAAAAGCTTGGGCCATCACAAATTGAAAAATGGTCAGTGCTTTACGTATCCATGCACTTCTGGAAAGATTGGTGTTTTTTCCCAATTGATTTTTGAGGGCTAATACCGGAGCATATCCCGTCAATACCCAAGCAGGGTAAAAACCAGCCAATAACGTGACCAGAATAAGTTGGGCAAACAGGAACAGCACGATCAATTTTTTATCTAGCAATTCCAGACTTAAATTTTGGGGGATAAATCCTTCAAAAACACGTAAAAACAAGGGTAATAATAGGACAGCAAACAGTGTCGCTGTTAGGGTGATCAGGAATGTCTCTACTAAAAATTGTTTAATTAACGTGGATTTTGAACTGCCCAATGTTTTGCGAATACCCACCTCTTTTGCTCGTTCGATAGATTGTGCGGTAGATAAGTTGATAAAGTTGACAGCTCCCAATGCTAACAGAAATATGGCGAGTAAAATCAGGTTACGGAGTGTTTCGGGCTTAGTAGCTCCATAATTGAAAGTCGTGTCAAAATGAACCTCCGATAAGGGCTGTAAGATCAGCTTATCCTTAAATGTCTTACCATTTTTGTTTCTGTACTTGTTGAGTAGATTTGCGATGTTACTTTCTACGCCATTTGGAGCAGTACCCGGTTTGGTTTTGATTAATACCTGATGGGAGTCGGAGATACTATTCCAAGCTTCCCAATTAAACATCTCTTTCAGGCTGTTGTTCTGTGGAATTGTTTTTTCGGAGATAAAACTGTCAAAATTAAAATCTGAATTTTGCTGTGCATTTTCAACTACGCCTACAACTTGGAGTGGGATACTGTCTGCATACACAATTGTTTTGCCAATGACATCGGCGGGTAACTCATCTCCATAGAATTTTTTCAGTGTTTTTTCTGTCAATACGATATGGTCAGCTGTATTTAGGCTAAGTGGATTTCCGGATAGCCATTTGCGGGGTAAAATATCAAAATATTGACTATTGGTCAGTAAAATACCTTGCTCTTTAGGGAAAACTTGAGCTTTGTTGCTCGTGGATGTGATTTTTAATTTTTGAACATGACTTCGATAGATCGGAGCTACTGCGTCGAGGTTAGGTAGCTCTTCTTCCATAGTTCGTACTAAAGGCATGTATACACCTGCATTTTTAAAATCACCGTTACTGACAATACGATAAACCCGTTCGCGGTTTGGAACATTTTTATCGAAACTATAGTCGTATTGGATCATCAAAAAAATGACTAACGTTGCTGTAATGCCTATGGCTAAGCTCATGACATTGATACAGGTAATCAACTTGTGTTTTTTCAAGAAACGATAAGCAGTTTTTAGTGAGTTTCCAATCATTGTCGTTTAGTTTTAAATTGATTCAACCATATGTAGGTTTATTCGTTCCTTAGACTATTTACCGGATTCAATAGTGCGGCTTTAAATGTCTGGAATCCTATGGTGATAAATGCCACCAGTGTGACTGATAGGATCGCAATCAGATAAGCCCACCAAGGCATCTCAATATGATATACAAAATCATTTAGCCAATGGCTGAAGAGATAATAAGCGATCGGTCCTGCAATAAGAAAGGCAAGCAGAATCAGTCTGATATAATTTGATGATAGTAAATGAATAATGCTAGGAACACTGGCTCCCAAAACTTTGCGGATGCCGATTTCTTTGCTTCGAGCTTCGGTGGTATAGGCTGCTAATCCCAATAGACCTAGACAGGCTATAAAAAGAGTCAGAAACGAAAACATGCTCATGACATTGGATGACCGAATTTCATTTTCATATTGGTCTTGCACATGCTGATCTAAAAAGGAGACATCGAATGCAGCTTCTGGCGCAACAGCCGTATATATCTTCTTTATTTGTTCGATATATCCTTGAACATCTGTTGTTTTATAACGGATCAATAAGTTGCGTGGTGATTCCGAGGGACCATTCATGGTGTAATAGCTGTAACCCCCGATTTCAGATTTCAGGTTTGCATAATTAAAATCCTGGACGACACCAGTGATGATCGAGTTGGTCGGGCTCATCTCAGTGACAATATGTTTTCCAATCGCTTCCTGTGGGGATTTATACCCTAAGTATTTCAGTACTTTCTCGTTGATCAACATATAACAGGTGGAATCTGGACGTCCCCAAATGTCGGGTAAATCTGTTCCGGCAAGCAGTTTTAATCCAAGTGTATTTACTGTCTTTCCATAAGTGACACAACTTAGTGTTGGTAATCCCTGTTTATCTGTGCTGAGTTTATAGGTTGTTTTTCCGCTTTCATTACTTCCTGGTATGGACTGTGCGAATGTGGTGGACAGCGTATGTGATAAGCTTTGGACCTGTTGATTGAGCGTGTTGAGTTTTTCCTGACTCCGGAAAGAACGGATGGGGATAGAGACCACATGTTCAGGTTGATAACCCAGGTCTTTATTTCGGATATAATTCATCTGGGTGAGCATCACACTAATGCCGATGATTAATATAATCGAAATGGTAAATTGGCATATCACCAATATTTGTCTGATCAGAACTGTTTTCCCTTGTTTGTTATAACCTTTATTCATCAATGCGATCGATTTGATTTTTGATAAGAATAGGGCTGGGTAGCTGCCTGCAATAAACGTAATCATAAACCAGGATAGCGCCAATATCCCTAGCATATCCCAGTTGAGAAGTTGTCTGATGGTTATATTTGTACTGCCGATGGAATTAAATAGCGGGATCAAAATAATGGACAGAACTACACCTAATGTCATTGCAAATAGACTAATCGTTGCGGTTTCGACAAAAAAACGGACAATAAGCTGGCCTCGAGTAGCTCCAAGTACCTTATTTACCCCCACCTCTTTAGCATTCTTTTGTGACTTTGCCGTGGCCAGGTTCATATAATTGATACAGGCAATCACGATGACAAGAAAAGCAAGGACAGATAGTGTCCGAATAGTGTCAATATTCCCAATACGTTTGGTGACTCCCTCTCCAAGAGTTGAGGAGTATAGATGGACCTTTAATAGTGGTTGTAGGAAAAATTGGGTAAAATATCGGTTGTCTTTTTCGATATATTTGTCAATCAGCTTCGTTGCTTCTTGTGCAACGGCAGCTGGATCTGATCCTTTTTTTAGTAATATATATGTTTCATAGCTGGCATTACTCCAATAGACATTTTGTCCCATCCAGGAATCCATAATATTCATGACCATATTACAGTCCAGTGTACTATTTATGGGAAGATCCTTGAATACACCGGTAACCTGTACGGTATCTCTTTGGTTAATGGAAATGAGTTTTCCGAGTGCTTCACTCTTACCAAACAATTTCTCTTTTGTTGATTGAGAAAGGACAATACTTTTTTTATTTAGAAACGCTGCATGAACATTGCCTTCAATAAACTGGAAATCAAATATGGAAAACAGCGTTGAATCGGCTAGGTATAATTGTTTCTCATTGAAATTTTCCTCTCCGGTGCGGATGGAAGCTGTTGCTCCAAAGCCATCTTTTACAAGTCGCACCATATTGTCGACCTGGGCAATATCTGATTTCAGAGCAGGCCCCACAGCATTTGGTAGATTGATCATTTTCTCCCGATTGTATTCTGCCGACAGCTGCATGTGCAAACGATAGATATTATCGGCCTTTGAATACATAGTATCAAAGCTCAGTTCCTGACGGATAAAAGCAAATAGCAGAAGGGATATACAGATACCAATCGCTAATCCGCTAATATTAAGGATGCTGAAAAATCGGTTGGCCCGAATACTTCGCCAGGCTGTTTTTATGTAGTTCTTGATCATGATCGTATCTATTTGTTTCGTGCTGATATATTAAGTTTATTCTTGATTGTATACTATTTATTCGTCTCTCAGACTATCTACCGGATTGGCTTTAGCAGCTTTAAACGTTTGGAAGCTAACAGTGACCAGGGCAATAAGAACAGCTGAAAATCCGGCAAAAGCAAACATCCACCATTTTGGCTCAATATGGTAGGCGAAATTATCCAGCCACTTGTTCATTGCTATCCATGATAATGGTGTAGCGATACAAAGCGCAATGACTAATAATCTGATAAAATCGGAAGAAAGCAGGAGCACTAAATTGTATATGGATGCACCAAGCACTTTGCGAACCCCGATTTCTTTGGTACGCTGTTGCGCCGTATAGGTCACCAATCCCAGTAAACCTAGGCAAGCAATAAAAAGTGCGAGACTTGAAAAGGCTGTAAAGAGTCTTCTGAAATTAAAATCGGCTTCGTATTGACGGTTAAAATTATCGTCTAAGAAACTATATAGAAAGGGACGGTGAGGGGCGAGTTCAGTCCATAATTTGCCAATTCGTGCGATTGTTTGTTGATTGACATTTTGTAGATTCACGGCCAGATAACGGCTGCTACTTGGCTCAAGTCGTAGCGCTAATGGCTCAATTTTGCGATGCAGGGACAGGTAATTGAAATCTTTTACAACTCCGATGACCGTACCTTCTTTGCCCCACTGTCTAAATTGCTTTCCGATGATATCCTGTGGGTTTGAATAGCCCCATAACTTGGCTGCAGATTCATTAATCACAAGTGAATGGGTGCTATCTGCTGGGAAATCGCGTGAGTAAGCTCTTCCTGCTGCCATCTTGATGCCCATATTGGGGATAAAGTCTATATCTACCTCATATAGTGAAGGAGCGAAATCTGTCATTTTGCCATCGGTAGACATAATCTCTGTTCCGGCATTTGGAAAAAATGCTCCCGGAACGGTGCGTGAAGCCGTTACCGACTGTACATCTTTATCTTTTGCGAGTGTATTTTTGATTGCCTCTAAGTTATTGTTGACTTTTTCATCGAAATTATAGTCGATAATTAGACGTTGTGCTTTTTGAAATCCAAGGTCTTGCTGCTGCAGTTGATTCAATTGTGAGAATACAATCACAGTACCTGCGATGAGTGCAATGGAAAGACAGAATTGGAAAACGACGAGAGCCCGACGTAACAATGTCCCACCTTTACTGCTGCTAAACGTTCCCTTCAGAACTTTAATCGGTTTAAAATTTGCCAGGATCAATGCGGGGTAGCTGGCGGCTAATATCCCGGTTATAAGTGTTACCAAAAAGAAAATCGTCCATGTCGTGCTGTTAAGGAGGGTTGAATAACCAAACTGTTTACCGGAAAAAACTTCCA
This sequence comes from Sphingobacterium sp. BIGb0165, assembly GCF_024810095.1. Classification (NCBI taxonomy): domain Bacteria; kingdom Pseudomonadati; phylum Bacteroidota; class Sphingobacteriia; order Sphingobacteriales; family Sphingobacteriaceae; genus Sphingobacterium; species Sphingobacterium sp. BIGb0165. The sequence goes on from NZ_JANUEB010000009.1 coordinate 358,631, forward strand.
TAAAAGGGAGAAAGGCAATGACCAAAGCGATAGCTAATATACCGCCGATAAATACGAGTACCAGCGACTCAGACATAAACTGTAGAATCAGATTGCTTTTATTGGCGCCAATAGCTTTTCGGACACCGACTTCCTTTGCACGCTCCATGGATCTGGACGTAGCAAGATTCATAAAATTGACACAGGCAATCAGCAGGATAAATCCGCCGATAATTGCGAAAATGTACAAATTTTGAAAGCTACCCGTTGTTCCCGGTTGGCGATCCGCAGTGGAATGCATATATGCCTGAAGCATGGGCTCGAGATGGAAACTGTATTTTGAACTGGCGTTTTCGTGTACCGGGATGTGCCGTTTGAGAAAGTCAGGTATCTTTTGATTGAATTTTGTAGGATCAAATTCTTTCGATGTCAAAAAATAGGTGTAAAAGTCTACATAATCCCAGCCTTCTTTTTCGAAGACACCAGGTCTTGCTTTCCGGAAGGTGCTCATAGATAACAGCGCATCGAAGGTAAAATGTGAGTTGGCCGGTACGTCTGCCATCACAGCCGTTACCGTATACAGACCGGCATCAGCGCGACCTGCTGCTAATCCCCCTTCAATGGTTTTGCCAATGGGATTCTGATGACCGAAATACTTTTTAGCTGTGCTTTCTGTTAATACAACAGAATATGCGTTTTTTAATGCTGTATGTGGATTTCCAGCCAAAATTTTCCAACTGAATACATCGAATGCTGTAGAATCCATGAAAAATACATTTTCTTCCTGGAATCTATTTTCTCCTTGCTTGAGTAGGATGGACGTTTGCCCGGAGAATTGAACGATCTTCTCTATCTCCGGGAAGTCGGCTTTCAGGGCTTCACCAATTGGGGCATTTCCCCAGATCTGATGCTGTTCTGTACTGCCGACTTCTTTATAATCATGTACGACGCGAAAAATGCGGTCTTTGTTGACATGATATTTATCGTAGGAAAGTTCATTCTGTACATAAATAACAATTAATAAACAGCAAGCCAAGCCAATGGCGAGACCTACAATATTTATGGTGGCATAACCTCTATTCTTTAGAATATTGCGCCAGGCTATTTTAATATAATTTTGTATCATGGTTGCTGTTCTTTAAAATTATCTAGTTCAGTAAGGTGCCTTTTCCTAGCAACGCTAACTTTAGTATTTCATTTATTCGTCTTTTAAACATTTATCGTGATAAATATTGCTCTTACTTCTAATTGAGATGATGTATGTAGAGAGCGCAATGGGCTCATTTTTGAGACCCATTACTTTCTCTGATCACTATTGAGCTTCTTTTATTCATCTCTTAAACTGTTGACTGGATTTGCACGTGCGGCCCGCAATGATTGAAAACTTAATGTCAAAAATGCTATTCCTATCGTGAGTACTGCAGGTATAAAAAATAACCACCATTGTATCTCAATTTTAAATGTGATGTCCTGCAACCATTCGTGTATGGCCCACCAGCCAATTGGTGTTGATACCAAAATTGAAATGATGATCAGTTTGATGTAATCTTTAGACAGTAGACCAATGATGCCCGTAACTGTACTTCCCAATACTTTGCGGATTCCAATTTCTTTAGTGCGTTGTACAGTTGTTATCGTGACTAAACCGACGAGGCCCAGGCAGCTCAGCAATAAGGTGATTGTAGTTGCCAGATTGATAATCTTGGACAAGCGCATATCCGTTTCGTAAAGAGATTTGATCTCCTGGTCATAAAAGCGATAGCTGAATTTGGCGTGTGGATAAATGCTTTTCCATTCTTTTTCGAGGTTTGCCAAGGCAGTCGACCATTTTTTTGGATCATGATCCAGGCGGATGTTGATGTGTCCGAGTGGGCCTCTATTGGTTGAAACTTCCATCACAATAGGATTAAACTGTTGGTGAAGATCTTTGCTGTGGAAATTGGCTATAATACCTACAATTTTTACATTTTTGTCTCTGGAGATAACAGATTGTCCGATTGTTTCATCAACATTCTTATATCCCAGTTCGGTCATTGCCTTTTCGTTGATTATGATCCCCGAACTCGTATCAGACATCATCAATTTGCGGCCAGCAAGAAGTTTTATATCATAGAGATCAATGTAATCCTGATCAACATACTTGTATTGCATGATTCTATTTTTGATTTCCTCTTCACCATATCTACGGATTCTATTTCCCCAATAACTATCATCCATAGGAAAATGTCCCAAGGAGACACGGGTGATTTCGGGATATTTGGATAAGGCCTGCTTAAATACAAATGGATCTGTTGTTGCTTTATCAGCAGCCCGATTGGGAATTGATACGGTCACAATAGCATCTTTAGTAAATCCCAGATCGCTCTTGAGCATATGTTTGATCTGAATGGTGATCACGAAAGTGCCAATAAGAAAGACCTGAGCAATAATAAATTGAAAGATAATCAGTCCTTTGCGGAGGTATACTCCTTTGGTTGAGTTATTGGATAAACTCTTTATTTTCATGACTTCGATCAATTTTACTTTGTTGATCAATATCGATGGATATATTCCAGCGAAGCATGTGATTAAGACAAGTAACCCAATGATGAATAACAGCAAATTGAACTGATCGTTGTAGTTGTTGATATCCGAAGGAATAAAATCGCTGAACAGTATTTCCATCATTTTTGTAAAAGGCCAGGAAAGCAAGAGGGCGAATAGTGAGACCAAGAAAGTCTCTGTTAGAAAGCTTCGGGTCAAATAGACTTCCCGTTCCCCCAGTGTTTTCCGTATACCAATGGATCGTGCGCGCATAGGTACCATCGCGGTACTTAGATTGATATAATTGATCGCAGCTAATAGAAGTAGAAAAGCAGCTATTCCGATAAGTCCATAGAGCACCTTGATGTTGCTATGATTTTGTATAATAGGGTTAAAATGCAGCTCAGATAATGGTGAAAAACGAGCGGTTTGCTTATAGTTCTCTTTTTTATATTCTTCGCCATTCATCTGCACTAATTTTTGATCGATGGTATTCGCGAGATTTTTAAGATGATCGGCAGATTTGACTTTGACGAATAACTGATAATAGTTCATCAGCATCATCCAATTGTTTAGGTTCGCATCCTGATCAGGTACTTTGATAAATTCCTTACCAATAAAAGTACTTGGATAACTTAGGTCTTCTACAATGCCAGATACGGTAAACTGTGTCGTATCATAAGAAATGGTCTTGCCTATAATATCCTGACTTTGCAGTTTTGGGAAATAGGCTTTCGCACGCGATTCCGTAAGAACGACTTCATTCTGGAGCTTGAAAAGTTGATGCGGACTTCCGGCAAGCCATTTATAGGATACCATTTTAAAATAGTCGGCAGTCGTTGCAAAAATCTTTTCCTGTCCGGCAAATTCTGTGGGCGTTTCACTTTTCGAAGCTGGTGTTACGACTTCAAAATAACGATTATAATAAGGTACAACCAATTCGACATCTTGCGAGTTCTCTTTTAGGTAATAAGGAAGGGGAAATGGTACTGCATCAAAATCTCCGCTTTCTTTTTCGCTTTGTGTATGCGAGAATACTTTGTATATCTGCTCTTTGTCTGGATGTTGTCGGTCAAAACTAAATTCATAATTGACGATACGAAAGATAAACCAACATGCACTTATGCCAATAGCAAGTCCCAATACATTTAGAAAAGTAAAAAGACGATGTCGCCAGAGTTGTCTAAAAATCAATTTCATGTTACTCATCACAATTCAGTTTTATTGGGTTTATTTTTTATAAAAGGCCTCATTATTCATCTCTTAAACTGTCTACTGGATTTGCACGGGCGGCACTGACGGATTGATAGCTCATGGCTAAAAATGCTACTCCAATAGTTACTATCGCTGGAATAGTAAACATCCACCAGCTGAGCTCTATTTTAAAAGCAAAGTCGGTTAGCCATTTATCAATCGCCAACCAGGCAATCGGTGTAGCAATTAGGATCGAGATAACAATTAGTTTGATGTAATCTTTTGATAGCAGTAGCACAATTCCACTGACCGTGCTTCCCAAAATTTTTCGGATACCGATCTCTTTTGTCCGTTGATGTGTAGTTAATGTCACTAAACCGATCAATCCCAAGCAGCTTAATAAAATGGTAATTGACGTTGATAAATTGATTATTTTATAAAAGCGATAGTCTTTCTCATAGAGTTCCTTGATTCGCTCATCATAAAATTGGTAGGTAAATGGTGCATTTGGATATACGTTTTCCCATTCAGTCTTTATGGATGCAATCGCCTGTTGCCATTTTTTAGGATCTCCATTTAATTTGATATTAATATTCTGCAGCGTGCCCTTGTTGGTTGATATTTGCATCGCAATGGGCTCTAATGGAGCGTGGAGATTAAAGTTGTGGAAATCCGCCAGTACGCCAACAATTGTCGTTGGATGATCGTTTACAGATACGGTTTTTCCAACGGCTTCAGTAGGTGATTTAAATCCAAACTTACTAATGGCCTTTTGATTGACCAGTATTCCTGAAGTTGTATCCGAAAGCTTGAGTGCCCGGCCGGCCAGTAGTTTCATTCTAAATACATCCAGGTAATTTTCTTCGATATATTTAAAAGGCATATTGACCAAGATCTGACCGGTATCACTCTGCATCATGATATTATTTCCCCATTGCTCGTTATTCATTGGGAGGTGACCTAGTGAAACCTGCTCTATTTCAGTATATTTTTGGAGAAGTTCTTTCAACAGAAATGGACTTTTACCTGAATCTTCTGCTTTTTTATAAGGCAGTTTGAGTGTAATAACAGCATCATCCTGAAAACCAACATCGCTGTTTAAAGCATGTTGTAGCTGTAAACCCATGATCACTGTCAGGACGACAAAAGCCTGGGCGATTACAAATTGAAAGACAATGAGAATTTTTCTGAGCGAAATACCACCAAACGAAATTTTGTCTGTTGCATGGATTTTGATGGCCTCTACGACATGTATTTTATTGATGAGATAAGCTGGATATAGGCTGGAAATTAACGTCAATAGGATAATAAGTCCCAATAGAAAGATAAAGACGGGTAGACTATCTGAATAGGTGTTTATATTTTCCGGAAGATATGAACTAAAGGTAAGTTCAAATATCTTGACCAATGGCCAAGAGAATAACAGCCCAAATAGACAGGTAAAAAAGGTTTCTTTGATAAAAGACAGTGTCAGGCGTCTGGGTTGTTCTCCCAATGTTTTCCGAATACCAATTTCTCGGGATCGGGCAGGAACACGGGCAGTAGTTAGGTTGATATAATTGATACTTGCCAGTATAAGGAGAAATACGGCTATACCTATGAGTCCGAACAACACCTGCTTGTCACTTCCGTTCAAGACGAATTTATTGAAATGCAAGTCCGTTAGTGGCGCTAATTCGTAACCAGGAGTTATATTATGCTGTTTAAATTTCTCGCCAATCATCTCCTGAAACTTCTTGGTTGCTAGTGCAATTACTTGCGAAGGCGTTCCATTTTTAGTTAATTTAACATAAACATGGAAATTTGAACTTGAATTCTCCCAATTGTCTGCTTCCTGAGGGTTGGGGTTGACACGGATAAATTCTTTATTGATAAAACTGCTCGGATAGTCTAAGTCGGCAACAACCCCGGTTACCGTGAGAAGCTGATCATCGTATTGTATTGTTTTGCCAAGAAGGGATTTTAATTCTGCATCGGGGAAATATTGTTTTGCGCGGGAGGCCGTCAGGATAATTTCATTGTTGTTTTTGAGTGCAGTATTCGGATTACCAACAATCCATTTGTAGGGAACAAGTTTAAAATAGTCCGTAGTGGCTGCAACAATTTTGTCCTGCGCATTGAATTCCAATGTTTCGTTGTTGGAACGCTTTACTTTAATGCTTTCAAATGATCGGTTAGCGATAGGTGCAACCAATTCCAATCCGGTCAGATCTTTCTTTAAATTATCACCGAGATAAGCACCAAGAGGGTAGGGTGTCCCATCAAAACGATGGATATTTTCACCTTCCTTAAACGCCGAGTAAAGTTTATAAATCCGTTCCTTGTCGGGATGATTCTGGTTAAAACTGAATTCGTAATTGACAATTCGAAATACGATCCAGCTTGCGCTGATCCCGATCGCTAGACCGATAATATTAAGGAAGGTAAACAGACGGTTACGTCCCCATTGTCTCAAAATTAATTTTAAACCTTTCATCGTTTTATACTTTAAACTCGTTTAACAGCTCTTGGTCCTTTATAGGTAAGCGCTTTAGATTTTTAAGAATATTTCTTGTTCTTAATAAGGTTTGCTAGCTTTGCTGGGATCCTAATGATGTCGTTTCCATAATGACCTGACCATCCAGCATACGGATGACACGATCCGAAAATTTGGCGTCATGTTCACTGTGGGTTACCATGACGATGGTTGTGCCAGCTTCGTTCAGTTCGGTTAAGAGCTGCATCACTTCGTTACCATTGTTTGAGTCCAGATTACCGGTAGGCTCATCGGCAAGAATTAATTTGGGATTATTGACGACTGCACGGGCAACGGCTACACGTTGTTGCTGTCCTCCGGAAAGCTGTTGCGGAAAGTGATTGCGGCGGTGCATGATCTGTACCTTCTCCAGTACTTCTTCGACACGTTTCTTACGTTCGGCTGCAGGAACATTGGTATAGACAAGAGGTAGTTCCACGTTTTCAAATACCGTCAGTTCATCAATCAGATTAAAACTCTGGAATACGAAACCGATATTGTGCTTACGCAGATCCGAACGACCGCGTTCCTTAAATTTGGCCACCTCGATCTCGTTGAATAGATAGCTCCCTTCATCCAGATCATCCAATAGTCCGATTATATTCAGTAAAGTTGATTTTCCACAACCAGAAGGACCCATGACGGCAACAAATTCACCTTCTTTTACGTGAATATTCAAATTGTTCAATGCGACAGTCTCTACTTCTTCCGTGCGGTAATACTTTTGAAGATTGGTTATTTTAATCATATTTTTTGCGCTCATGGTTTTATGTTTTGGGCCCTCGGCAATCGCTTTAGGCGGTTATTATTCTGTTTAATTCTATTCTTTTAAACTGTTTATTTTTCTGTTTATTCGTCTCTGAGTGTCTTGGTCGGATTGGCTATCGCTGCTTTAAAAGCTTGTGAGCTAATCGTTAATAAGGCTATTATTATTGCAGATAGGCCACTCAGTACAAAGACTGTCCAAGAAATAGTGACATGATGTGCGTAATCTGCGAGCCATTTGTGCATGAAAATCCAGGCAATCGGGAATGCAATGATACAGGAGATACCAATAAGGATAATAAATTCGCGATTGAGCATCTGAATAAGACCTGAAACAGAGGCACCGAGGACTTTACGTATACTGATCTCTTTGGCACGTTGTTCTGTCGCAAAGGCGGCTAAACCAAATAGGCCTAAGCATGAAATAATAATGGATATAATCGCAAATACGCTGGATAGCTGTTGTATAAAAAGTTCAGCCTGAAATTTGCTATTGAAGGTTTCATCCAAAAATTTGTAATCGAAAGGAAATCCGGGATTATTTTTTACAATAATCTTTTCAATTTGCTGAATAGCTTGTGGGAGGTCAATCCCTGCTTTTGTCCGGATATTCAATAGGCCGCTCTCTCTGACTAGCGGAATAAATAACATCGGATCTGGATCGGCATATACGTTGTTATAAACAAAGTTTTTGACGACTCCGGCAATAGTGTAATTTTCTTCGCCATAATTAAGGATACTACCCACTACATGACCATCTTTGCGGATTAATTTAGCTAGGGTTTCATTAATAAGAACTGAAGTGCTGTCACCTAGTAAGTTGGAGTGGAAGTTTCTTCCATCAAACATTTTAAGATCTAATGCTGGTACTAAGCCTTCATCTGCACGCAACATTCCGATCAGAATACTCGTGTTGGGATCTTTTCCTTCCCAATTGAAACCAGAGGTATTATTGTAAATGTTGAGAATACTCACATCACTGACGCCAACCTGCTCCACTAGCCCTGTTGCGATAAGCTGGTTTTTGATCAGGGGAAGATGTTTGGCCATGTCCCCTTGCAATGCAGTGGTCAATACCTGGCTCTTGTCAAAACCCAGATCTTTATTTTTGTTGTGTTGTATTTGCTGATAAATGATAATCGTACAAATGATCAGTACAACTGATGCGGTATACTGTAGCACAACCAATCCCTTGCGGATAAGACTTCCAGCCCCAGTTTTCTGCTTTGCTCCTTTGATGGTCGATAGTGGTTTAAAAGCAGACAGAAAGAATGCGGGATAACTTCCAGCAAATAGTCCGCATATTAAAGTAATCGTGATGACAAAGGCAAGATGCATCGGTTTTAATAAATCGACCTGAAGGTCTTGATCAATCATGGTATTAAATGGCCGAATACAAATATAGACCAATAAAATAGCGACTAAAGAGGAAATAGAGGCTAGGACCAACGATTCTGCGAGAAATTGTCCAATCAACGATTGACGACTTGCGCCAACAACTTTGCGCATACCGACTTCTTTTGCTCTTTTTTCGGATCTGGCGGTAGCGAGATTCATAAAATTGATACAGGCAATCAGCAAAACGATCCAAGCAATAATGCTGAACAGACGAATATTTTTTAAGCTTCCTTCTTTCTCATTTCCACTGTTATCAAAACGGTTATGCGTAATCCATCTTTCCATTGGATAGAGGAAGTTTTGTGAAAAAGTAACCTCACCACTGGTTTTGTTTTTGACGTAGTTCATTAGCTGTTTGTTGATACGATCAACATTTGCATTGTCTTCAACCTGAATCAACGTCTGGAGGCCATTATTGTCCCATCTGGTTAGCCAGTCTTGGGTAGACTCAAATTTTTTGAAGGGAATTAACCATTGAAATTCATAAGTACTATTTTTAGGGAGGTCTTTTGTAATGGCTGAAACGATGTAAAGATCTTTGTTATTGGTCTTCACTGTTTTGCCTAGAGCTGGTTGATTACCAAATAATTTTTTCGCACCAGATTCTGATAAAATGATGTTATCTACTTTGTCAAATGCGGTCTTACGATCTCCCTCCATAAATTCAAGGGAAAGCACGTCCGCAACGGTCGCGTCAGCATATAGCCCATTTTGAAATAAATTGTTGTCACCAACAGAGAATAACATTGGGCTAATCCATGTCATGCGTACGGCATGTTTAATGCCCGGAATCTCTTTCGCTATATTTTGTGCCAGGGGACCGGGGGTTGATTCGAACACAAAGGTTGCACCATCATAGGTCTGTTTTGACTTGACGATGTAGATATTCTTTTTGTTGGGGAAGTTATCGTTATAACTTAACTGATTTTCTACCCATAAAAAGATCAACGATGCCGCTGCAATGCCGATCGCTAACCCAAAAATATTGAGAAAGCTGTAGCCTTTGGTTTTCCAAAGGTTACGAAAGGCTGTTTTTATAAAGTTCTTTATCATCGTGGTATTGTGTAATTGGTGTTGCTTATTCGGATTGTGCTTAAATAAGCCAGTGGATTACTACTGGCTTTATTTTGTCAATTTAAACTTACCTTTTAATACTTAATTCCTGAACCTTGTCATAGGTCTCGTAGCTTGATACGACTACTTTGTCTCCCGGTTGCAATCCTTTGATAACTTCATAGTATTCTGGATTCTGTCTACCCAGTTGAATGTCGACGCGGTAAGCGGTATTTCCATTCTTATCAAGTTTGAAGATCCAGTTGCCGCCAGTTTGCTGATAGAAACCACCTTTAGCTAATAATAATGCTTTCGTTTCATCACTTAAGGCGAGACGTATCTGTAAAGTCTGTCCACGACGGATTCCTTTAGGTACTTCATTGATAAATTCCATATCGACCTGGAACCGGCCATTGGTTACCTGTGTGTATACCTTTTTAATACGAAGCTTGTAGGTTTTGTCACCAATGGAGAACTCGCCTTGAAGATCTGGGAAAATACGATTGATATAATGCTCGTCAATATCAGCACGCACTTTAAATCCAGTCAGTACGTCAATCTGTCCCAAACGTTCGCCCGCATTTTTGTTTTGTCCGATTTCGGCATCAAAAGCTGTTAACTGACCATCTACAGGTGACCGTACAATAAGGTCACCAATTTTCCTTTTCATTAATTCCAATGCACTTTGTGTACGTTGGTAAGTCTGTTTGTCCTGATTGGTTTTCTGAGCGTTGGATATTTCGTCTTGTTTTAGGATCTGTTTCGTTAGATTGACCCGTTCCTTTTGGTAATTATATTCATTTTTTGATTTTTCAAATTCCTGTGATCCAATGGCCTTTTCGGTAAGCAATTTTTGATTTAGACGATAGATCCGCTCTGCTTCTCTAAAAGCCTGTTCGACATCTGCCATCTGGTTGCGGTTGTTAATAGATGCTTGTTGGGCATTGGTCTGCGCGATCTGCGACTGTGTCAAAAGGTTCAGTACTTGTGTTTCTTGTTGAACTAATGTGAGTTCCTGATCAGTATTGGATAGACGCATAATCGGATCACCTTTTTTTAAGACAGTACCATCTTCAACAAATTTTTCCTCCACACGACCACCTACAGAAGCATCGAGATAGATGCTGCTGATTGGAAGCACTGTACCATTGATTGGAATGAATTCCTGAAAGTTACCATTTTTTATTTCGACAATAGAGATACGATCCGCTTCTACATTTAGCTTGCTTTTGCCCGAGGTAAAGTAAAAGCTCGCGCCGATTAATCCAACGATGCCAGCAATCCCTACAATGGTCATAATGCGTTTGCTATTCCACTTCTTCTTTTCTAAAGGTCTGTCCATAATTTAATATCAATTTGCTATGTAACTATGAAAGCTGTGCCAATAATTTAACGTATTGATTTTTAGTTGTTTATTTTGTGTGTGCCACTGTTCGGTGTTCGATAGCGGACACTTCATGTACGATGGCGTACAACCCTGGTCTTATCTGTGTTTTTCGCTGTTTATTTTTATTGTATTTTAATAAGATTCTACGGGTGTTCAATATCGGACAGTTGATTGTACGAACTTGGACATTGATCTTTCGTGGTTTTGTGCATCTTGTTGATAATCAGAAATTTTATTGTTTGGCATGGGGATGGTCTGCTTGGAAAACAAAAAGTGGATATGAAGAGAATCTATATATATAGTACATTGTGTTTTTTGCTGACTTACATGAAAGTTGACGCACAGCAGATTGAGCAAGGAACAGGGGAGAAGGATGTTGTAAAAGTAGAAACTGCCACTAACGGAGATAAGCAGGATGCAAAACGCAGCTTAGCCGAATGTATCCAATTGGCGATAAAAGCCAATCCTACCTTATTACAAAATGAATTAGCTGTTAGACGTGCGGAGGTGAATCTTTCGCAAGCCAAATCGAATCGATTGCCTGATTTAAACGGACGTTTAGGCCATAGCCTTACTTCAGGACGTTCGGTGGATAACGCGACAAATCAGTATATTACTAGAAATAACTCATCTGGAAATTTTGGGTTGGATGCTAGTGTACCCGTTTTTAATGGATTTCGCATATTGAATGATATTCGGATGCGGGCAGATGCGAAGACGGCTGGAAAGCTTGAATTTGATTCGCAGGTCAACGCGTTGAAACTGGATGTTATTACGGCTTATATTCAAGTGTTAACAGCACAAGATGTGTTGAAGCAATCGGAGATGCAGACAGAGGTCACACGTGAGCAGGTGCGTCGTGCAGAATCGATGCAAAAAGAAGGAGCAATTAATCCTGGTGATTATTTTGATCTGAAAGGGCAACTTGCTAACGATATCAATATGATCGAAAGCAATAAACAGCGACTTTATACGAACCGTGTGAAGTTGGCCGGGTTTTTAAATGTAGACGAGGCACAATTGGGCGATTTACAAGCATTGGAATTAAAGACTGATGCGCAAAAATTGGACGCTACAGCACTTTATAAATTGGCGACGGAGAGCCTTCCAGATATTCCGGCACTGGAATGGAGGATTAAGGCGGCCGAAAAGAATATCAAAATAGCACAATCATCCTATTGGCCTTCTTTATCTTTAAATGGTGGGTTGAGCTCTAATTATTCCAAAAATGTAACGACGGGAGGTTATTGGTATCAGATGAAAAATAATCTTGGAAAGGCTGTATCATTAAATCTTTCAATCCCTGTTTTTAATAGATTTAAGGTTAGGAATGATGTTAAACTGGCTAAATTGGATTTGGAATCAAGTAAATTTCAACGCGAGATTGCGCTGAATAATTTAAGGGCTGAGACTGCAAATGCGGTTTTTAACCTGAAAAATGCTAGCAATACGATCACGCAATTGCATGAGCAAAATACAAATTATGCGGAATCATTTCGTATCGCTAAGGTTGTCTTTGAACTGGGAAATAGTAATTCAGTCATATTTTTAACTGCAAAGACAAAATATGATAATAGCCAGATTCAATTGGTTGTCAAGCAGTATGAGTGGTTGCTACAAAAATATATCAATGATTATTACGCAGGCTCGTTAAATTTATAGTTATCTTAGTGTCTGAATGAAGCCAGGGAATATGAAAAAAGCATCTATTTTAGTAGTTGACGATGACCAAGATTTACTTACAGCAGCAAGGATCTTGCTAAAACCTAAAGTCAGCCATGTTCAAGTCGAATCTAATCCAGAGAATCTGATTGGGCATTTGGAGAAAATGCCTTATGACCTTGTGCTTCTGGATATGAATTTCAAAAGCACAATCAATACTGGAAATGAGGGTTTATATTGGTTGTCGCGGATTAAGGAAAAATTTCCGCAAGTTCATGTGATTATGATCACTGCCTATGGTGCGGTGGATCTGGCTGTAAAATCGCTGAAACAGGGTGCCGCTGATTTCGTGGTCAAGCCTTGGGAAAACGAGCATCTGTTGGCAACAATTGAAAGCACACTTGCTGAATCAAAAAATAAAGAGAAGAAAAATAAGAGTTCGCTGTTACGCTCCAGTAATAGCCCGGATCTGATCGGTAACTCGGTGGTCATGGACGAACTGCAATATAAGCTTGAGAAAATAGCACCAACGGATGCCAATATCTTGATCTTGGGTGAAAATGGTACCGGTAAGGATTTGATTGCACAGGCTATTCAACGGCGCTCGTTGCGATCGGATCAGGTCTACGTGAAAGTAGACGTAGGTGCATTGACGGAGACTTTGTTTGAAAGTGAACTTTTCGGCTATAAAAAAGGGGCATTCACAGATGCGCGGGAAGACCGTCAGGGACGTTTTGAAGCGGCAAATGGTGGAACGTTGTTTCTGGACGAAATCGGAAATATCTCCTTACAACAACAGGCCAAACTATTGACTGTACTGCAAAATCGACAAGTTACACCGCTGGGCTCTTACCAACCGATACCTGTGGATATACGCCTAATCTCCGCAACAAATGTATCCCTTAAACACTTGGCTGACGAAAGCCGTTTTCGGAAGGATCTGATTTATCGGATCAATACCGTGGAAATTCAGGTTCCTCCTTTACGGGATAGGGGAGAAGATATTAGACTATTGGCGGCACATTTTCTGGATATCTATGCGAAGAAGTACAATAAACGGATAGAAGGATTTGAACCGGATGCCATTAAAAAGCTCTTTGCTTACCACTTTCCCGGAAATGTGCGTGAGTTGCAATACAGTATCGAACGGGCTGTTATCATGGCCGATCAAGTAAGTATTGCTGGAAATGATCTGTTTTTCTCTCCTATTGAGCAGCAAGCAGAACAGGTCGTTGTTGAATCCGTTCCTAGCAGTCAAAATCTGGAAGAGTTGGAGCGAAAAGCCATTAAGTCGGCCATCGAACGTTATAATGGAAATATAAGTAAGGCAGCAAAGGAACTGGGGCTTACCCGTGCGGCACTCTATAGGCGTTTGGAGAAATACGATATCTAGTCTATGAGACATGGAAAGATTTTAAATGTAATTAAGATTATTTTGCTGTTGGTAGCTGCGGTTGTGGGTGGCTACCTCTTAATGAAGCGTGAGTATGTACAAGCATCTTTGATCTTTTGTATTATGCTCTATCTTGGCTTTAATCTATATGCCCAGTATAATTTTTTGGAGAGACAGCTTGTGGAATTTGCTGAGGCAGTTAAATATCGCGATTTCACACGACGTTTTTTGGTAAAAAACCCAAAATCGGTTGAGGGACAGCTTTTTCTCGCTTTTAATCAAATTAACGAAACGTATAAGGAAATTAACATTAAACAGGAGATACAGCATCAGTATCTTGATCGTGTCATCAATATGCTTAACTCGGCTATTATCTTTTATGAAATGGATACGGGGAAAGTAATGTGGGTAAACGATGCCTTCAAGCAGCTTTTTCATCTACCACACCTGGGGAATATTGCCGGCTTAAAAAAGAAAAATCCTGACCTTTATGAAAAGACCATGTTACTCGATAATGGGCGGCAACAAATGGAGTCTATTCAGTCAAGTAAAGGAAAGATAAAATTGTTAATTCAGAGTTCTAGTTTTGAAACACAAGATGCCATATTTCGCATTGTCGTTTATCAAAATATCAACGAAGCTATTGACGAGACTGAGACAAAGGCCTGGCATAAATTATTGCGTGTACTTACACATGAGATCATGAATTCTATCGCGCCGATCAGTTCGTTGGCTGAAACACTCAACGGCCGTTTGGATCATTTCAGGGGACATGAGGACATTGATGATTTAAAAACTGGTATATCTACCATCAAACGTCGAAGCGAGGGGCTTTTACATTTTGCAAAAAGCTACCGCATGATCAACAAAGTGGATCAGCCACAGGTGGCTCCGATTCAGGTTTCCCAATTATTTGAACATATCTATCAGTTGCTCGAGCCGACGCTAATTCAGAAAAATATTGATGTTGATATCATCTTAAAGAATACCCGGTTGATACTGTATGCTGATGTCAACTTGATTGAGCAAGTTATTATCAATTTGATGCTAAATGCGATTGATGCAGTAAAGACCAGGGAGGAAGCTTATATCAGTTTGTCTGCACTGGAAATTGACGGAAGTGTGCAGATTCGTATCGAAGATAATGGTTCGGGGATTCCCGCTGATCTCCAGGAACAGATATTTACACCTTTTTTTACAACAAAAAAAACGGGAACGGGGGTTGGTCTGACCCTGAGCAAGCAAATTATGTTGCTGCATAAGGGTACGATCTTTCTCAATAGTATTGAGGGGGAAGGGAGCGCTTTTATACTCCAATTTTAGCGTATCATCTCAGCTACACTATATTTTTCACAGCCTTTCTCAGTATCCCGAATAGGGTTAAAATGACTTGTTCATGTCTTTGTGCTTGAATGTTCCATGTGAAATAATTAGTAAAAGCGGTATTGTGGTGTGTAAAACTAAGGTCAACTATTCTGGATTCTGAGTGAAATGATTTTATAGGATTGTAGTTGATGAAATACCACTACAGAGTGAGAATTTAATTGTATATCAGGGTAAATTTTTCGATGTTTGCAGCAAAATGAATTACCATCTGAAGTATTGGCGCCATTATTTCATCTCCCATAGCCGGCATGGGACACATTCTCCCTTTGTTTATAAATTGGTCGATGAAGTAATTTATCAGAAAGATGATCCTGATACGATCTTAAACTTGCCCCAAGACATCAGGGCAGGGGGAAAGGCAGAGGAAAAAAAATATCTGCTGGTCGATCGTCTACTAAAGGTTTTTGCTTATGACCAATTTGTATTTTTGACGGAAAAGCCCCTAGCAAATTATGAGACACTATTTAAAGATAGGGTCGGAAGTTATTCTTTTCGGAAGATCTATTATGTAGATCAGATAAATCTTGACCTGAATTTGCTAAATGCTATCAATGAAAGGGATATGCTGATTGTGAACGAACCGCATTTGTCAACAGAACGTGATGACTATTGGGACAAGCTAAAGGATGACGGTCGCGTAGTTGTCACCATAGATTTGTATCGAATTGGCTTGGTCTTTTTTAGAGCCGGACAACGTAAAGAAAATTTTCTGATCAGGTTTTAGCATTTTCGCTGTCCTTCATAAAGTCTTTATTTAATGTTTAATTAGGATATTGAAAGCCATCAAAGAACTCGCTACGTTCGGTTTATAGACCAGTAAAAACCTTCATGCGTTCATAGCTGAATCTGCCTGTGAACGCATGAAGATATTATTTAAAAAGCTTCGCTTAAAGATAGATAGAAGCCCGATTGACGTTTTTCACCGGCTCTTTGTTCACCGTAAGAATAATCAAACCGAATACTACTATTGTGTTCTAAACTAAAGAAGTAGCGTAATCCGCCGCCATAACTTGGTACATACCTACTGCTATTTTCTTTTGAAAAGGTTGATCCAATTCCCGAAAAACCGACAATGCCAAAACGAGGATGAAAACGATAACGCAATTCGGCTTGCGAAGCGAGGTAGTTTTTGTCACGATAACGGCCGAGGTAATATCCGCGCATCATCATATCACCACCAAGTTCACGGTAATTATAGAAAGGAATTGTTTTTCCGAATGTCGAACGAAAGATCCCCTGAAGGGCCAATGTGACTTTCTGATGTAATGGAATAAATCCGCGAAGGTCTAAATCTAGATTTGTTCCATTAAAGTCTTCTCTGGTCCATAATTTAGGTGCATATGACAGTCGTAATTTGGCATAATAACCACGTGTACTATAAGAAACATTGTCTCGGTTGTCAAATAACTGAGATACGCCGAGCAGCAATTGTTGCCCACCCTCTTTTCCAATGAGATTAGATTGGTTAAATATATGGTCGCTACTATCGCTACGGATCGAAAAATTATCGTACTGTATATTGATTCCGGAATACAGATTGTTGCCGATTTTTTTCTCTGCTTCCAATTTTACGCGAAATAGTTTTTGGTCGACGCGTTCTTCATCGGCCTTCCAGGTATCCATACCAATACCATAATAATTAAATGGCCAGTTGCGGTAACGGATTTCACTGACAAAATGGTAGTCGTTATTTTTAGTCCAAAGATCAGTTTGAAATTTAAAATTTGACTGATGTTTGGACGTAAAGGTTCCCATCAATGTCATCGTGGAGGTACGGATATAAGGGTCTGACTTGTCCATGTAAAAATTATACGAGCTGGCTAATCCATATTCTACTCCTGTTTCTTGTGCATAGCCAACAGCGGGTAAAACCATAAAACTGCCTGAACGGGTAGAGTCCTTTTCGGCAGAAAGGAATTTTTTACTCAATTTTTGAATAATATTTTGAGCTTTCAAATCGCCTGTTCCGGCTATAAACAAGGCACAGAGCGCTGTATACCGGGTAAGTTTTGAAAGTGATTGCGGTAAAATTTGCATGCCCAAAGATAGTACATTAGGCAAATAACCAAAATAGGTAAATAAACAATTAAAAATTATTGTGCTGCATATCAGTATAATTGACAAAAAGTGTTGTTTTTTTTTGACAAATATTTTTGTAAAGTGAGTTTTGTGTCTATCTTTGCATCAGCAAACAAGGGAACAACGGTTCTTAACAACGAAGTTTGCTTAGTTCTTTAAATGAAAAAAAAGTAAAAAATAAACTTGCAATAATCAAAAGTAAATTCGATATTTGCACTCGCTGAAAAGATAAATATATCTGATTAGCGTTGATAGAACGTAAGTTATTTAAAAAATATTAGAAGCCTCTTTAGCTCAGCTGGTAGAGCAACTGACTTGTAATCAGTAGGTCATTGGTTCGATTCCGATAAGAGGCTCTAAATGTAACGAAAGTTACAGGTCTGGAGGGGTTCCAGAGCGGTCAAATGGGACGGACTGTAAATCCGTTGCTTCGGCTTCGAAGGTTCGAATCCTTCTCCCTCCACACTTTTTTTTAATTGGAGTTTAGATTTACTCTAGTTTCTAATTATTAAGCGGAAGTAGCTCAGTTGGTAGAGCGATAGCCTTCCAAGCTATAGGTCGCGAGTTCGAACCTCGTCTTCCGCTCAAATTTTTCAAGTATTAAATTTAGTCTCTATCTTCTTTGATAATAATGTATCTAAAGGTGGGGGCATTAATACGTAAATAAGGTTTTTTAGTAAGCCGAAGTAGCTCAGGGGTAGAGCACTTCCTTGGTAAGGAAGAGGTCGTGGGTTCAAATCCCATCTTTGGCTCGTACTTGTGTAAAAGTTAAGCAAGAGTATATAACAAATAGAAATAATTTATAATTACTAATTCGCATAAACATGGCAAAAGAGAAATTTGACCGTAGTAAACCACACTTAAACATTGGTACTATCGGTCACGTTGACCACGGTAAAACTACAACTACAGCTGCTATCACTAAAGTATTGGCTGATAAAGGTTTGTCAGAAGCTCGTTCATTTGATTCAATTGACTCTGCTCCTGAAGAAAAAGAGCGTGGTATCACAATCAATACTGCACACGTAGAATATTCTACAGCTAACCGTCACTATGCACACGTTGACTGTCCAGGTCACGCTGACTACGTTAAGAACATGGTAACTGGTGCTGCTCAAATGGACGGTGCTATCATCGTAGTTGCTGCGACTGATGGTCCTATGCCTCAAACTCGTGAGCACATCTTGTTGGCTCGTCAGGTAGGTGTTCCTGCGTTAGTAGTATTCATGAACAAAACTGACTTAGTTGATGACTCTGAGTTGTTAGACTTAGTAGAAATGGAAGTTCGTGAGTTATTGTCATTCTACGAATTCCCAGGTGATGATATCCCTGTAATCAAAGGATCTGCTTTAGGTGCATTGAACGGTGAGCCTGAGTGGGTTGAGAAAATCATGGAATTAATGGATGCTGTTGATAACTACATTCCAATTCCTCCACGTTTAACTGAGTTACCTTTCTTGATGCCAGTAGAAGACGTATTCTCGATCACAGGTCGTGGTACAGTTGCTACAGGTCGTATCGAAAGAGGTGTAATCAACTCTGGTGATCCAGTTGAGATCTTAGGTATGGGTGCTGAGAACTTGAAATCTACAGTAACAGGTGTTGAGATGTTCCGTAAAATCTTAGATTACGGTGAGGCTGGTGATAACGTAGGTTTATTGTTACGTGGTATTGAGAAAACTGATATCAAACGTGGTATGGTTATCTGTAAACCAGGTTCAGTAACTCCTCACGATCATTTCAAAGCTGAGGTTTACGTATTGTCAAAAGCTGAAGGTGGTCGTCACACTCCATTCTTCAACAAATACCGTCCTCAATTCTATTTCCGTACAACTGACGTAACTGGAGAGATCTCTTTACCAGAAGGTACTGAAATGGTTATGCCAGGTGATAACGTTACAATCAGCGTGAAATTAATTTCTGCTATTGCAATGGAAAAAGGTCTACGTTTCGCTATCCGTGAGGGTGGTCGTACAGTAGGTGCTGGTCAGGTAACTGAAATCATCTAGTCTGTAAAGATCTAGAAAAATATAAAATAAGCTAATCGACTGAGGTTGATTAGCTTATTTTTTCGATAAGCGATTTATCGGATTAAAATAAAAAAAAGTTAAAAAAGATTTGCAGAAAGTGGTTTAAAACACTATATTTGCATCACAAAATAAGAAATACACGGGCATAGTTTAAAGGTAGAACGAAGGTCTCCAAAACCTTTGGTCTGGGTTCGAGTCCTGGTGCCCGTGCTTATAAAAACAGATAAACTAAAATGGCAAAAGTACTTGATTTTTTTAAAGACTCTTATGTAGAGATCACTGAGAAAGTGACTTGGCCTACATGGTCTCAGTTGCAAAGTTCAGCTGTTATTGTGCTTGTTGCATCTCTTCTTATTGCATTGGTAGTCTTTGTAATGGATAAGGCTTCAAGTGTAGGGTTAGAGTTCTTGTACGGTATTGCTTCTTAATTTTCAATAGTATTTATTTATGGCAGATCAAGGTTTAAAATGGTACGTAGTTCGTGCTGTAAGTGGGAAAGAGAAGAAAGTAAAGCAATATATTGATGCCGAGGTTAGTCGTTTAGGTATTGAACACTTGATTCCTCAAGTGTTGATTCCAATGGAAAAATATTACTTGATGCGTGATGGTAAGAAGGTCGCTAAAGAACGTAACTACTACCCTGGGTACGTTTTGTTAGAAGCAGCGCTAGATGGAGAGTTGGAGCACATCATTAAGAATATCAATAGCGTAATTGGTTTCTTGGGAGATAAAGCTGGAAACGCTGTCCCTTTACGCCAAGCAGAAGTTAACCGTATCTTAGGTAAGGTTGATGAAATGGCTGAGCAAGGTGAAACCATTAATGTTCCTTACTACGTTGGTGAAACTGTAAAAGTAAACGATGGTCCTTTTAATGGTTTTACAGGTGAAATTGAAGAGGTTCATGAAGACAAGAAGAAATTGATCGTCATGGTGAAGGTCTTCGGTCGTAAGACGCCACTTGAATTGAACTACATGCAAGTAGAAAAAGAGTAAGATTAGTAATTAACGATAGAGAAAAGCTTTCCACGAAAATTGGAAGGCTTTTTTTGTTTTTAGCCAAAAAAGCGGGGGACAGCGATGCTTCTTAAGAAACAACCTAATTTGGCTTTAAACAGTCTTACGGTCTTTTTTAAGCCAGCGGTTGATATAATGATATAATAAGCTTAATAGGTTTTCGCCGGTAACGTCACTGGCTAATGATGGTGGTAATAATTCGTAAACACTAATTCCAAAATAATCTGCTATTTTGTATACCTGATCTACTTTTATCTTGGTTTCATTCCGTTCAATTTTTGAATATGCTGCCTGTGACATATCCAATACATAGGCAACTGCCTCTTGCGATATCCTTAGGCTCTCCCTCTTTTGTCTGATATAAGTTCCGATTTGCGCCACTGCCATTTCTTTTAAAAATATAGCGATTCTAATTTAATAAATAAAAGTTGAATTTGTAGTATTTTTTATTTCAAAACTTATAGTTGTAAAATATAACTTGTAGTTCTGGTATATAACAGCTATTTCTAGCAAATTTGAAATGTAAAAATTTAAATTATGATGGAAGATAAAATCACAACAATCGACATTCAAGAAATGACTTTATCCGAAATGATGGATACTGAAGCTGGAGGCGAGCGAAAAGATGAAAAAAGTGGAAATTTTTGGGAGGCAATGCTCCTCTTGATTTCCTTCTAATTAAATGCTTCCCGTAACTCAACGGTATATGGACTGATCAGAAGTGCTAAAACCGATCCCAAAATAAAAGCAATCAGATGCAACGATCTATTAATCTTGGTATTCCTTATAAAGGAAGACAAGATTAACAGCAGTAAAATATAGATCCAATACTGAGCGGAGTTATGTATCCAAGGAACAAAGAGATGATTGATCTTTTGTAACGGAAAAAACAGCGCCGAAAAGCCATATAAGCCTAGGGATAGTCCCGATGCTCCAATAGATGTGAAGATAAAATTCTTACGATGTAAGTAGGTTTGACATAAATTAGGTAGCACAATCAATGTAAGCATCAAAATAGGGGTTACTAAGTAAGAGACCGTCTGTCCAAACTCCTGTTTGAGTACACTATTCATATCATAGACCAAACTGAATATCACAATACAATTAAACAGTAAATGTAGCCAACCGCGATGGATAAAAGCTGATGTAAGTAAAGTATGTGTCCGTTTACCATTTGCAATTTCATAAGGGTGTAGGATCAGCGCATAAAAGAAAGGCTTATAGTAAAAACCAATGATGCTGCAGATCATAACTACAGGAACAAGTGTATACGAATAAGGTGACTCTGAGAAGGTTGGAAATATATCAAAAAATTTCATTTGGTTCGCTTTCCTAATGCTGCTAAAATAGATAATAAATTTCAAAATATAACTCTGGGTTGTAGTGTGTATGTAATCCAATGTTCAAATTTGTAGAAATGAAAAGAGCGAATTATATCTATATATTGTTGATTTTAGCGGTTATCGGCAGTATTGCGATGCTACCGGTTATAAAAGTTCCGATTTCTATTTCCGCCCGCGGCGCCATTCGACCAATTATTGATAACACAAAGATTCTGTCACTGGTGAGTGGACTTGTCGTGGATAATCGTATCACGCATAGTAACCAGCAAGTCAAACAGGGGGATACGTTAATGATCGTAGTTTCCAAAGACCTAGAGAACAAACTTGTATTGAACCGGGACCTGCAAACTGATTATACGCAGCAAATCTCGGATCTGAAGTTGATTCTTCATGGAAATGCAGCAAGTCTTCCCGCCGGACAATATAAACTCGAGTATCTTTCCATGGAACAGCGGATGTCGGAAGTGAAGTCTCAACTTACCTTGGCACGTCGGGAATATGAACGAAACAATCAATTATATACACAAGGTGTCGTAGCACTGGCCGAGCTGGAAAAAAGCAAATATACTTTTGAGCAACTCGAAAATCAGGTTTTGTCCATAAAGAAACAGCAGATGGCAGAATGGAGTGCGAAGCTGGTTGAGCTGCAGCAAAAATCACAATCGCTGTCTTCGGAGAAGAGATCCATCCTGATCGACGGTGAAAACTATGTGGTCCGGGCCCCACTCAGTGGTACTGTCGTTAATTTTAAGGGATACCAGAAGGGAAGTCCAATTGTACAGGGACAGGATCTTCTGGAGATATCTCCAGAAGATAATCTCATCGCCGAATGCATGATTCCAGCGAAATCAATTGGATATATCAGGAATGACCAAGCTGTGAAGTTTCAGATGGATACCTACAATTATAATCAATGGGGCTTACTTAATGGAAAAGTAACCGATATAGATTATAATCTTATTGAAGACCAACAGAAGGGGGCCTTTTTTAGGGTACGTTGTCATATAGACCAAAATTACCTAAGCCTACCAAATGGAAATAAAGTTTTCGTCGGAAAGGGAAATACGTTTAATGCACGTTTTTATCTTTTGGACCGAACATTATGGCAGTTACTATTTGATCGGGCAGATGAGCTATTCAATCCCAATTTGGGGACTAGTACATCTTCGATTCAATAAAGTTTACTTGCTCACCGGTTATTAACTATCTCTCGACAAACGACCAAACATTTAAATAAGCTAATCCGATGAAAAAATCACCAGTTTGTATTCAACAACATGATATCCGGGACTGTGGTGCTGCCTGTCTCGCTTCCATCGGTAGCTATTATGGGATCGATATGCCCATTGCTAAGATCAGACAGTATTGCCATACCGATATTCGAGGTACAAATGTATTGGGAATGGTACAGGGGCTTCAACAAATGGGGTTTAATGCGAAGGGAGTCAAAGGTGCAATAGATGCGATACCACAAATTCCTTTGCCAGCCATTGCGCATGTCATTCTGAAGGGGCAGCTGAATCATTATGTCGTTATTTACAAGGTAGACAAAAAAATGGTGGTGGTCATGGATCCGGGGCCGGGAAAGCTGGAAAAATATACAATTGAGGAGTTTCAGGAAATATGGACGGGTGTTCTTATCTTGATGGAGCCTAATGAGTATTTTGAACAGAAAAACGAAAAAACGAGTGTCTACAAACGTTTTTGGAATCTGATCAGACCTCATCGTTCGGTTGCTGTTCAAGCACTGGTTGGCGCAGCGGTATATACTCTCCTGGGATTATCAACTTCATTTTATATACAGAAAATAACAGATTATGTCCTGATCGACGGAAATGTCAGGTTACTCAATCTGCTTTCCATTATTATGCTGGTTATCCTGGTTTTCCAGCTGTTAATAGGAACGCTCAAGAGTGTGATGGTTTTGCAGACAGGACAGCGCATTGATAAATATCTTATTCTAGGTTATTATAAGCATCTTCTGACTTTACCACAGCGTTTTTTTGATACGATGAAAGTCGGGGAGATCATTTCTAGGGTCAATGACGCAGTAAAGATCCGTGCTTTTATCAACGATGTGGCAATCCAGGTAGTGGTTAACGTATTTATTGTCGTCTTTTCCTTCGCATTGATGTTTACTTACTTCTGGAAGCTTGCGCTCCTGATGTTGTTGGTCATCCCGTTTTATGCTTTGGTCTATTGGCTATCCAATAGGCTTAATAAAAAAGTCGAACGGAGAATGATGGAAGAGAGTGCCGAATTGGAATCCCATTTGGTTGCTTCTCTGAATGCGGTAAAGACAATTAAACAATTCGGTATTGAAACGTATTTTAATAGTGAAACCGATAAGCGGTTTTCTCGGCTACTACGGACTATCTACGCTTCAGTAATGAATGGTCTGTTCTCAGGTACGACGGGCGAATTTCTTTCTCGATTATTTACGATTATTCTGTTATGGGCCGGTTCATATTATGTGATCGAGCGTGCCATAACTCCTGGTGAATTATTGTCGTTTTATGCATTGATCGGATACTTTACAGGACCAGTTACACAGCTTATCGGGATGAATAAGACTATGCAAAATGCCCTTATTGCTGCTGACCGGCTATTTGAAATTATGGATCTGGAATGTGACGAAAATGAGAACAGGTTACATCTAACATCGAATCTTATTGGGGATATTGTATTTGATAATGTTCGTTTTTCCTATGGTTCAAGGGTGGAGGTGTTCCGGAATTTTAGCTGTAAGATTAAGCAGGGAAAAATGACAGCCGTTATCGGTGAAAGTGGAAGTGGCAAGACAACCTTGGGGGCTTTGATCCAGCAGCTATACCCTGTGCAGGAGGGCAAAATCAGTATCGGTGAATACGACCTGAATTATATTTCCAAATCATCTTTGCGTGAACGCATATCTATTGTTCCGCAACAGATAGATTTATTTTCAGGCAATGTGATCGATAATATAGCGGTTGGAGAAGATGTTCCCAATTTTCAACATCTTTTGGAAATTGTCAACGAACTGGAGATGATGCCATTCATAGAAAAACTACCTTCGGGCTTTGATACATATTTGGGAGAAAATGGCTCTATGCTTTCTGGAGGACAACGTCAACGCATTGCTATTGCAAGGGCCTTGTACCGAAATCCAGATATATTGATCTTGGATGAGGCGACCTCAGCGCTCGATTCGTCTACAGAGCAAGTCATTCAACGCGCCTTTCATCGTTTCCGGGATTCAGGCAAAACAATGGTCGTCATCGCTCATCGTCTCAGCACAATTGCTGCTGCTGATACCATTCTTGTCCTAAAAGACGGCGTACTTATCGAGCAGGGGGAACATGATCAGTTATTGGCCCAGGAGTCAGCATATAGAGAGATGTGGAAGAAGCAGTCTATATTGTTAAACTAAAGTAGCATACAGGGGTAACTATAAGCAAAAAGTGATAATGAATAAACGAATGATCCTTATGAAGAAAACAATAGGCCTATCTGTTTTGTTTGTTCTAATGTGTGTACATGTGGTTGCTCAGGAAGCTTGGACACTACAAGAGTGCATCGATTATGCGTTAGTACATAATTTGCCGATAAAGCAACAAGATCTGAAGGCCACAATAAAAGAACTGGATCAAGAAATGGCCATCCGGGAACGCTTACCTAGTATCAACGGGTACGTTAATGGTTATACGACGTTTGGCCATTCACAAGATGTCTTTGGTACAATCAGAAGGAACGACAATATGAATAGTAATATGGGTATAAATAGTGAAATTACTTTATATCAGTACAACTATTTTCGTAATCAGGCAAAAAAGGCAGCTTCAGAAGCTGAGCAGGAGCGGATCGAAAAGGAAATATTGAAGAGAGATCTGACGGTTCGGGTAATGGAATCTTATTTGGAGTCTTTATTGACAAAGGCACTTGTCACAACCCAGGATTCTGCCATTCGCTTTTCAATGCAGTTACTTCTTAAAGCTGAGAAAAGCACCGCTATCGGAACGACCGCTCAGTCTGTCGTTGCGGAAGCGAAGTCCAATTTATCAAGGGAGAGACAGCAGTATCAACAATACCATAAGGAATTGCAGAAGTCTGTACTCAAGCTAGCTCAGTTATTGAATTTTGTCGATTATAAAAAGCTTAACCTAGCTGATCCGATATTAGAAAATGATCTATCAAGCTATAAAGTTTATCCTGATTTAATGTCAATAAGAGAAGAGGCGTACCTGCATAATCCTATGCTCAATAAATATAGAGGACAGATCGATCGATTAGGGATAGAATCTAAGCTGATCAAATCCGCTCTGTATCCTACAGTCAAAGGATCTGCGAGTCTCGGAAGTACTTATTTTAATGCATTCAAGGCTCCCGGTGAAAGATCCTTTTTTATTCAGAGTAAAGATAATTTTGCACAGCAACTGGCGGTGACGGTGTCTGTCCCCATTTTTAATAGAGGGAAAACAAAACGGCAATTGCAGCAGGTCGCGCTTAATAGACAGGCGATCGAGCTCTCGTCCGAAAATGAGAAACTCCTCCATCAGCAGATTTTGGACAAGCTATTGCTCGAATTGGAGGAAAATAAGCAGCTGTACGCGATTGCTCAGGAAGCGAGCGCAGCTACAGGTCAGTCTCTTATGTATACATTGAAGAGTTTTGAGGCGGGCAAAGTATCGATTTATGATATCAATACGAGCAAAAATAATTTAATTAAAGCTGATACAGAAGCAATACGGGCGAAGTACAATGTATTGTTCAATCAGATCATGCTACAATATCAGATTTACGGAGATATAAACTAACGACTATGCAGCTATTTAAATATATTGACAGAATAAACCTGCTGGACAAATTGATCCGGCAGCGTAAAACAGGCACGCAGAGTGAATTAGCTTCACGGCTAGGAATTTCAGTATCACGTCTGGCACGTATTATTGAACATCTGAAAGATCTTGGCGCTCCAGTTGCATTTGACCGATCGAATAGTACGTATTACTATGAGAATGATTATTCCATCCAAATTAAAGTGGATATTCAACAGCTTAATCTTAACCAGATGAAACATATCTCAGCAGGTAATTATTTTGGTCAAACTAATTTTTTAAATGCTTTTTTTGTGCATTGAACAAATGTAATTTAGTATTGTTGATCAACGCAGCAGGAATCCGAAAAAGCTTGAAATAGAGTAGGAAATTAATTTTTATAAACTTAACTAAGATGAATAAGTCAGATTTAACAAAATTGGGTCTTCAAGAAATGAACCAACAAGAGATGGTAAATGTAGAAGGCGGTTGCATTACGTTAACAGGAATTATCAAAGGTGTAACTAATGTCCTTGTCAACACGATTAACTTTATTAAAGGTTTGTTATAAAAATATTTAAGGTAAATGGAGAACTGATTCAGGAGGTTGGTTCTCTATTTACCTTATCAGTTATCCTAGAAGTTATTCTTCTGGATTTATCGTTTGTGACAGGAAGGGGATTCCTGTTTTTGTTTTGATGATACTGTATCGTATAGTTCCCGCTTTCAATATTTTCAAATTGCTTCGCGAGATTTAGCAATCATTCCGGCTCCGGTATTTTGTGTTTGCCCTGATTCCATATTATTTTACTGTTTTGCTTCTTGTTCTTCCGTTGTTCTAAAGTTCTGGCTTCCGATCTTGCCATGTCAAGCATGTTCTATAGTTTAGGGTTTGTGGTAATATCATATTGTAATTTTTGTTTTTGATGAGACGCGAACGAATAGGTTGGTCATATAAAATAAAAAGCCTTTAAGAGGTTTTGTGATTTTGGCTGGCATTAGAAAAAAAACATAAATTCCTGAAAAATTAAAAGTTAGATACTTGCAGGATTCAAATCTTCTTATTAACTTTGCACCTCGGTTGGGGTGTTACGTCCTGATCGATGAATGTTACGTTATTTGCTTCCAACTTACTAACAGACATTTAACAAAATTAAATTCAAAACAAAATGGCAAAAGAAGTCAGTGCGTTAGTAAAATTACAAGTTAAGGGCGGAGCTGCGAATCCTTCACCTCCAGTAGGACCTGCATTAGGTGCTAAAGGTGTGAATATCATGGATTTCTGTAAGCAGTTCAACGCTCGTACGCAAGACAAACCAGGTCAAGTATTACCTGTTGTCATTACAGTTTACGCGGATAAGTCATTTGATTTTATCATCAAGACTCCACCGGTAGCAGTTCAGTTGAAAGACGCTGCTAAATTAAAAAGTGGATCTGGCGAGCCTAACCGTAAGAAGGTTGCGGCTATCACTTGGGAACAAGTTGAGACAATCGCTAAAGATAAAATGCCTGATTTAAATGCATTTACTGTAGAGGCTGCTATGAGAATGGTAGCTGGTACAGCACGTAGTATGGGTATTACTGTATCCGGTAATGCTCCTTGGAACAATTAATTAAGAAATCAATTTAAGAAAAGTGGCTAGATTAACAAAAAATCAAAAAGCGGCACTATCCAAAATTGAAGCTGGTAAAGCATACTCTTTAAAAGAAGCTTCGGCTTTAGTTAAAGAAATCTCATTGACCAAATTTGATGCTTCTGTGGATATCGACGTTCGTTTGGGCGTAGATCCTCGTAAAGCAAATCAAATGGTGCGTGGTATTGCAACATTACCTCACGGTACTGGTAAAACTGTTCGCGTTTTAGTTTTGTGTACTCCTGATAAGGAAGAAGAAGCTAAAGCAGCAGGTGCAGATTACGTAGGTTTAGATGATTACATCAGCAAAATTGAAGGTGGTTGGACTGACGTTGATATCATTATTACTATGCCTAGTGTTATGGCTAAAGTTGGTAAATTGGGTCGTATTTTAGGTCCAAGAAACTTGATGCCTAACCCTAAAACTGGTACAGTTACAACAGAAGTTGGTAAAGCTGTAACAGATGTAAAAGGTGGTAAGATCGATTTCAAAGTTGACAAAACCGGTATCATCCATACTTCTATTGGTAAAGCGTCGTTCGATGCAGATAAAATATATGATAACGCATTAGAGGTATTACAAACTCTAGCACGTTTGAAACCATCTGCAGCTAAAGGAACTTACTTTAAAAGTATTCACATTTCCTCAACTATGAGTCCTGGTATTCATATTGAGACTAAATCAGTAGCAGGTATTTAATCATGAGAAAAGAAGAAAAACAAGAAATTGTTCAAGCTTTGGCCGAACAGATTAAATCTTACGGTAACTTCTATATTGCCGATACTGCTGAGTTGTCAGTTGAAAAAGTGAATAACATTCGTCGTAAATGTTTTGAGCAAGGTATCGAAATTAAAGCTGTTAAAAACACTTTAATTAAGAAAGCATTGATCGAAGCTGGTGTTGAAGAAGAAGATATTTTTGGAACGCTTAAAGGTGCGTCTACAATGATGTTTTCTGAAGTCGCTAATGCACCTGCAAAATTGATCAAAGAATTGCGCAAAACAGGTGAGAAACCGTTGTTAAAGGCGGCTTTCATTGAGGCAACAGCATTCGTAGGAGATAATCAATTAACTGCATTAGTTAATCTTAAATCTAAAAACGAACTTATTGCTGACGTTATCGCGGCATTGCAGTCACCTGCGAAAAATGTTATTTCGGCTCTTCAATCAGGAGGAAATACTGTTGCAGGTTTAGTAAAAGCTTTAGAAGAAAGAGGTTAACGAATCCTCTAGAACAGAATTATTCGTTACAATTTAATTAACAATTTTTACAAAGTACATTCAAAAATTCAAAATAAAATGGCAGATTTAAAACAACTTGCTGAACAGTTAGTTAACTTAACAGTAAAAGAAGTTAAAGAATTAGCTGATATCTTAAAAGACGAGTATGGCATCGAGCCTGCTGCTGCTGCTGTTGCTGTAGCTGCTGCTCCAGCTGAAGGTGGTGCTGCTGCTGCAGAAGAGAAAACTTCATTTGACGTTATCTTGAAAGAAGCTGGTGGTCAAAAATTAGCTGTAGTTAAATTGGTTAAAGATTTAGCTGGATTAGGCTTGAAAGAAGCTAAAGATTTAGTTGACGGAGCACCTAAAGAATTGAAAGCTGGTGTATCTAAAGACGAAGCAGAAGCTTTGAAAAAACAATTAGAAGAAGCTGGTGCTGTTGTTGAGATTAAATAATCTCAACTAATTAGCCCGAAAAGGTTTAGACTCTGACGATTTTTCGTCAGAGTCTATTCCTATTTATATCAATACGCCACTATGCTGTGTATATGCTGGGCACAGTGGACATGTGGTTTACAGCATGCATGTAAGCGCAGTTTTTTTAAAACTAAAATTCATATTCCCTTGGCAAACAATAATATTCAACAAGAAAGAATAAACTTTGCAACAAGTAAGAAAGTATTGGAATATCCAGATTTCTTAGATGTGCAATTGGAATCTTTCAAGGAGTTTTTTCAATTAGAAACTACTTCTGACAACCGCCATCAGGAAGGGCTGTTCAAGGTATTCTCGGAAAACTTCCCTATTTCTGATTCAAGAAACATTTTTGTGCTAGAGTTTTTGGATTATTTCATTGATCCACCACGTTATGATATCCAAGAGTGTATCGAACGCGGCTTGACTTATAGCGTTCCTTTAAAGGCTAAGTTAAAGTTATCTTGTAATGATGAAGAACACGAAGATTTCGAAACTATTGTTCAGGATGTATATTTAGGGACTATCCCTTATATGACTCCTAAAGGTACTTTCGTGGTAAATGGTGCAGAGCGTGTCATCGTATCGCAATTACACCGTTCACCGGGCGTTTTCTTTGGTCAAAGTAGACACACAAATGGTACTAAACTTTATTCTGCAAGGGTAATTCCTTTCAAAGGGTCTTGGATCGAATTCGCTACGGACGTAAACAACGTCATGTATGCTTATATCGACCGTAAAAAGAAATTCCCAGTTACTACCTTATTGCGTGCGATCGGTTACGATTCAGATAAAGATATCTTAGAATTGTTTGACCTAGCTGATGAAGTAAAAGTTAGTAAATCTGGTCTTAAGAAATATGTTGGCCGTCGTCTTGCGGCTAGGGTATTAAAAAAATGGGTAGAAGATTTCGTGGATGAGGATACTGGTGAAGTAGTATCTATCGACCGTAACGAAATTATCCTTGAACGTGAAACTGTTCTAGAAGAAGATCACATTGATTTGATTATCGAAGCTGGCGTTAAGTCTATTATCTTAGCGAAAGACGATGAGTCAAATAATGCAGATTATTCTATTATATATAATACTTTACAAAAAGATACTTCCAATTCAGAAAAAGAGGCGGTAGAGCATATCTATCGTCAATTGCGTAACGCTGAACCACCAGATGAGGAAACTGCTCGTGGTATCATCGATCGTTTGTTCTTCTCTGATAAACGTTATGACTTAGGCGATGTAGGTCGTTACCGTATCAACCGTAAGTTGAAATTGGGTACACCAGATGAGACCAAGGTCTTAACGCGTGAAGATATCATAGCAATCGTGAAGTATTTGATCAACTTGATCAACTCCAAAGCTGAGGTGGATGATATTGACCACTTGTCAAATCGTCGTGTACGTACAGTTGGTGAGCAATTATATGCTCAATTTGGCGTAGGTCTATCTCGTATGGCGCGTACAATCCGTGAGCGTATGAACATCAGAGATAACGAGGTGTTTACACCAACGGATTTGATTAATGCACGTACTTTATCGTCAGTAATCAATTCGTTCTTCGGTACCAACCAGTTGTCTCAGTTCATGGACCAAACTAACCCTCTTGCTGAGATTACGCACAAACGTCGTTTGTCAGCTTTAGGTCCAGGTGGTCTTTCTCGTGAGCGTGCAGGTTTCGAGGTTCGTGACGTTCACTATACACACTACGGTCGTCTTTGTACAATCGAAACACCAGAGGGACCAAACATCGGTTTGATTTCTTCTTTGGCTGTACATGCGAAAATTAACCATTTAGGTTTTATTGAAACTCCTTACCGTAAGGTAAAAGATGGTGTTGTTGTTGTAGACCAACCTGTGGTATACTTATCGGCAGAGGACGAAGATGGTAAAACAATTGCGCAAGCAAATGCTTTGTATGATGACAAAGGTAATTTTGAAGATGCAAAGGTAAAAGCCAGATACGAAGGTGACTTCCCAATTATCGAGCCTGAAATGCTTGATTATATGGACGTTGCTCCAAACCAAATTACATCTATTGCGGCTTCATTGATTCCTTTCTTGGAGCACGATGATGCCAACCGTGCATTAATGGGATCCAACATGCAACGTCAGGCTGTGCCTGTATTGCGTCCACAGGCTCCTATCGTAGGTACTGGTCTTGAAGGTCGTGTAGCGAAAGATTCACGTACATTGATCAATGCCGAAGGTCACGGTGTGGTTGAATATGTAGATGCTGATGAAATTAAAATCCGTTATGACAGAAATGATGATGATCGTCTAGTATCATTTGATGATGATGTCAGAACATATAAATTGATCAAATTCAAGAAAACTAACCAGAATACTTGTATGAACTTGAAGCCTATCATTAAGAAAGGTCAACGAGTTGAACCAGGACAGGTATTGTGTGAAGGTTATGCTACTGAAAATGGTGAATTAGCATTGGGTCGTAACTTAAAAGTAGCGTTCATGCCTTGGCAAGGATATAACTTTGAGGATGCGATCGTAATTTCTGAGCGTGTAGCGAAAGAAGACTGGTTTACTTCTCTTCACATTGAAGAATTCGAACTTGAAGTTCGTGATACAAAACGTGGTGAAGAAGAGTTAACAGCTGATATTCCTAACGTATCTGAAGAAGCGACGAAAGACTTAGATGAAAACGGTATTATTCGTATCGGTGCTGAAGTTGGTGGTGGTGATATCTTGATCGGTAAAATCACGCCTAAAGGTGAGTCTGATCCTTCTCCAGAGGAGAAATTATTACGTGCAATCTTTGGTGACAAAGCTGGTGACGTGAAAGATGCTTCATTGAAAACTCCACCTTCATTAAAAGGTGTTGTTATCGATACGAAGTTATTCTCTCGTGCGAAGAAAATGTCTAAAGAAGTTGAACGTAAAACTTTAGAGAAATTAGAGGTTGCTCACGATAGAGCTGTTAAATCATTGAAAGACCGTTTGGTAGAGAAATTATTCATTGTAGTGAATGGTAAAACAAGCCAAGGTGTATACAATGTATATAAAGAGTTGTTAGTTGCTAAAGGTGCTAAGTTTACACAAAAAATCTTAGCTGAATTAGAATACAACAACATCAACCCAATGGGATGGACAACTGACGAGGATAAAAACGAGTTGATCAAAATGGCCCTTCATAATTACAATATTAAAATTAATGAAGAATTAGGTTCATTCAAACGTGATAAGTTCGCAGTATCTGTTGGGGATGAGCTTCCATCAGGAATCGTGCAGATGGCGAAAGTTTACGTAGCTAAGAAACGTAAATTGAAAGTAGGGGATAAGATGGCGGGTCGTCACGGTAACAAAGGTATTGTTGCACGTATCGTGCGTGATGAAGATATGCCTTTCTTAGAAGATGGTACTCCGGTTGATATCGTGTTGAACCCATTAGGGGTACCTTCACGGATGAACTTGGGTCAGATCTATGAAACCGTATTAGGTTGGGCTGGTCAAAAATTGGGTATTAAATTTGCTACACCAATCTTTGACGGTGCTGAGATGGATCAAGTACAAGACTGGGTTGCTAAAGCTGGTTTACCAAAATCAGGTCGTACATATTTGTACAACGGATTGACAGGTGACCGTTTCGATCAACCGACAACAGTAGGTGTAATCTACATGTTGAAATTAGGTCACATGGTTGATGATAAAATGCACGCACGTTCAATTGGTCCTTACTCATTGATCACACAACAACCTCTGGGTGGTAAAGCACAATTCGGTGGTCAGCGTTTTGGTGAGATGGAGGTTTGGGCATTGGAAGCATTCGGTGCATCTAACATCCTTCAAGAGATCTTGACCGTGAAATCGGATGACGTAGTTGGTCGTGCCAAAACTTACGAAGCAATCGTTAAGGGCAACAACCTTCCGACACCATCGGTGCCAGAATCGTTCAACGTATTGGTACACGAGTTGCGCGGATTGGGGCTAGATATCACATTGGATTAATTAAGCAATTAGGGCTTTGAAGGACTGCGGTTCTTCAAAGCTTCTCTATAAAGCTTTAACTTTTGAATAAGTATGTCTTACAAAAAAGATAATAAAATTAAAAGCAACTTCACTTCGATTACGATTAGCTTGGCTTCTCCAGAAACTATTTTGGAGCGTTCAAGTGGTGAAGTTACAAAACCAGAAACGATTAACTATCGTACCTACAAACCAGAACGTGATGGTTTATTCTGTGAGCGTATTTTTGGTCCTGTAAAGGATTACGAATGTCACTGTGGTAAATACAAACGTATCCGTTATAAAGGTATCGTGTGTGACCGTTGTGGTGTTGAGGTAACAGAGAAAAAAGTACGTCGTGAGCGTATGGGACACATCAACTTGGTGGTTCCTGTAGCGCACATCTGGTACTTCCGTTCTCTTCCTAATAAAATCGGTTATTTATTAGGACTTCCTACCAAGAAATTGGATATGATCATTTACTATGAACGTTATGTCGTTATCCAAGCTGGTATTAAGGAAGAAGATGGTATCAACTTTATGGACTTCTTGACTGAAGAAGAATATTTAGATATTTTAGATACTTTACCAAAAGAAAATCAATA
This sequence comes from Sphingobacterium sp. BIGb0165, assembly GCF_024810095.1. Taxonomy (NCBI): domain Bacteria; kingdom Pseudomonadati; phylum Bacteroidota; class Sphingobacteriia; order Sphingobacteriales; family Sphingobacteriaceae; genus Sphingobacterium; species Sphingobacterium sp. BIGb0165. The sequence goes on from NZ_JANUEB010000009.1 coordinate 393,036, forward strand.
TTTAGACGATACTGATCCTCAAAAATTTGTCGCTAAGATGGGTGCTGAGGCATTGGAAGATTTGTTGAAACGTATTGATTTGGATCAATTGTCTTACGATTTACGTCACCAAGCTGCTAACGAGACTTCTCAACAACGTAAAAATGAAGCGTTAAAACGTCTTCATGTTGTTGAAGCTTTCCGTAGCTCGCGTGAAAACATCGAGAATCGTCCTGAATGGATGATCGTGAAGATTGTTCCTATCATTCCACCAGAATTACGCCCATTGGTGCCTTTGGATGGTGGTCGTTTTGCGACTTCGGATTTGAACGACTTATACCGTCGCGTTATTATCCGTAATAACCGTCTAAAACGTTTGATCGAGATCAAAGCGCCAGAGGTAATCTTACGTAACGAAAAACGTATGCTTCAAGAGGCGGTGGATTCTTTGTTTGACAACTCACGTAAAGTGAATGCTGTTAAGACGGAGGGTAACCGTGCATTGAAGTCATTATCCGATATTTTGAAAGGTAAACAAGGTCGTTTCCGTCAAAACTTATTAGGTAAACGTGTGGATTATTCAGCTCGTTCGGTAATTGTTGTTGGTCCTCACTTGAAATTACACGAGTGTGGTCTTCCTAAAGATATGGCTGCTGAGCTTTACAAACCATTCATCATTCGTAAGATGATTGAGCGTGGTATTGTAAAAACAGTAAAATCCGCTAAGAAAATCGTAGATCGTAAAGATCCAGTGGTATGGGATATCCTTGAAAACGTATTGAAAGGTCACCCTGTATTACTTAACCGTGCGCCTACGCTTCACCGTTTGGGTATTCAAGCTTTCCAACCTACTTTGGTAGAGGGTAAAGCGATCCAGTTACACCCATTGGTCTGTACAGCATTCAACGCCGATTTTGACGGTGACCAGATGGCAGTTCACTTACCTTTAGGTAACGCTGCAGTTTTGGAAGCCCAAATCTTGATGTTGGCAGCACACAATATCTTAAACCCTGCGAACGGTTCACCAATCACTGTACCATCTCAAGACATGGTATTGGGTCTTTACTATATTACTAAAGGCCGTAAGACTGCTGGTGATGATATCGTAAGAGGTCAAGATATGATTTTCTATTCAGCTGAAGAGGTTATCATTGCTTTGAATGAGAAGCAAATTGACCTTCACGCTTGGATTAAAGTGAAAACAAAAGTTAGACAAAAAGATGGTAGCATCGTTGATACCTTATTAGAGACAACTGTAGGTCGTGTGATCTTCAACCAGGTTGTTCCTGAGGAAATGGGATTTGTCAATGAATTGCTGACTAAAAAATCTTTGCGTAATATTATCGGTGAGATTGTGAAGACTACGGGTATGGCTCGTGCAGCACAATTCTTGGATGATATGAAAGAGTTGGGATATCAAACAGCCTTCAAAGGTGGTCTTTCTTTCAACTTGGAAGATTTGAACATTCCTGCTGCGAAAGCTGAGTTGATCCAACAAGCAACAAACGAAGTTGAAGAAGTAATGAGCAACTATAACATGGGTTTCATTACGAACAACGAACGTTATAACCAAATCATCGATATCTGGACACGTATCAACAACAGATTGACTGCGCACGTAATGGATATTCTTTCCAACGATAACCAAGGTTTCAACTCAGTTTATATGATGTTGGATTCTGGAGCCCGTGGTTCGAAAGAGCAGATTCGTCAGTTGTGTGGTATGCGTGGTTTGATGGCGAAACCTCAAAAATCCGGTACTTCAGGTGGTGAGATTATTGAGAACCCGATCTTGTCGAACTTTAAAGAAGGTTTGTCCGTATTAGAGTACTTTATCTCTACCCACGGTGCGCGTAAAGGTCTTGCCGATACAGCCTTGAAAACGGCGGATGCGGGTTACTTGACACGTCGTTTACATGACGTTGCTCAGGATATGATCGTTGTTGAACAAGATTGTGGTGGTTTACGTGGTATCTACACAACAGCATTGAAAGATAATGATGATGTTGTTGAACCATTATTCGACCGTATCTTGGGTCGTACTCCATTACATGATGTATTCCATCCAGAGACAGAGGAGTTGATCGTTTCTGCAAATGAAGATATCACTGAGGAAATCGCTGAGGTTATCGAAAAAGCAGGTATTGAAGGTATCGAAATTCGTACTGTATTAACTTGTGAATCGAAACGTGGTGTGTGTGCTTGTTGTTACGGTCGTAACTTGGCATCTGGTAAACGTGTTCAATTGGGTGAAGCTGTCGGTGTTATCGCAGCACAATCAATCGGTGAGCCAGGTACACAGTTGACACTTCGTACGTTCCACGTGGGTGGTACGGCATCAAATATCGCCGCTGACTCAAGCATCATTTCTAAATACGATGGTAAAATCGAGTTTGAAAATGTGCGTACCGTTTCGCAAACAAATGACAATGGTACACATCAGGTTGTCTTAGGACGTTCTGGTGAGGTTAAGATCATTGATGTACATAATAAGATTGTATTTCAACAAAATATCCCTTATGGTTCACAGTTGTTCGTTGAGGATGGCGGTACAGTAGCTAAAGGTGATAAATTGGTAGAGTGGGATCCATATAACGCAGTAATTATCTCTGAGTTTGCTGGTAAAGTTGAGTTTGATGCAATCATCGAAGGTGTTACCTTCCGTGAGGAATCAGATGAACAAACTGGTCACAAAGAGAAAGTAATTATTGAAACACGTGATAAAACGAAAAACCCATCCATCAAGATTCTTGATAAATCCGGAGAGGTTATTCGTACGTACAATATCCCAGTAGGTGCCCACGTTGCTGTTGCTAACGGTGTGACTGTTAAAGAAGGTGGTATCTTAGTTAAGATTCCTCGTTCTACTGGTAAAACACGAGATATCACGGGTGGTCTTCCACGTGTAACCGAGTTGTTCGAAGCACGTAATCCTTCTAACCCAGCTGTTGTAACAGAAATCGACGGTGTGGTAACATTAGGTGGTGTGAAACGTGGTAACCGTGAAATGTCGATTGAATCACGTGATGGTCAAATCAAGAAATACTTGGTGCCACTTTCTAAACATATCCTTGTTCAGGATAATGACTTCGTGAAAGCAGGTATGCCATTATCGGATGGTTCGATCTCACCAGCGGATATCTTATCTATTAAGGGACCATCAGCGGTACAACATTACATCGTGAATGGTATCCAAGAGGTATACCGTCTTCAAGGTGTGAAGATCAACGATAAGCACTTCGAAACGATCGTTCACCAGATGATGCAAAAAGTTAACATTGAAGATCCAGGAGATACACGTTTCTTAGAGAAAGAAGCTGTAAACAAATGGGACTTCATGGAAGAGAATGATTCCTTGTTCGACAAGAAAGTCATTGTTGACGCTGGAGATTCCAATAGCTTACGTCCAGGACAGATTGTTTCTTTACGTAAGTTGAGAGAGGAAAACTCAAGCTTGAAACGTCGTGACTTAAAACTTGTAGAAGTGCGTGAAGCAATTCCAGCGACTTCAAGTCCATTGTTGCAAGGTATCACTAGAGCATCATTAGGTACCAAATCGTTTATCTCTGCTGCCTCTTTCCAAGAGACAACAAAAGTATTGAATGAAGCTGCTATCGCAGGTAAACGTGACAACTTGTTAGGTTTGAAAGAAAACGTAATCGTTGGTCACTTGATTCCTTCAGGTACAGGTATCCGTCAGTACAGCAACCTAATTGTCGGTTCTCGCGAAGAGTACGATCAATTGTTGGCTTCGAAAGAAGAAGATTAATCTATCGTAGATTATTTTATATAGAAAGGTCCAGGCATATGTCTGGACCTTTTTTGTGTCTATAGCAACTTTATGTGGTATAGAATAAAGCAGTAAATAGTATTTAACTTGTCCTTTTAGCTGTGAAATTGTTTGTTAAGGGGGGCTTCGAACTGAAATTTATAACGGAGTAGCTTGGCCGTTTAATTGGTTAATTTAATCTTATTGGACGTTTTACAGCATATCTGTCTTAAATGAATCGTTCAATGTTACAGTTAGTTAACCTTAATATTAAAAAATAATAAACAAAAGGCTTGGAAGTTTGTTAGTAAACTCCCTATCTTTGCACCACTCCGCAAGGGAGGGACGGTTACTTCGAAAGGGGTGACCAATGAAAAAAGAAGGGTTTAACGGAAGTTGAGCGCGGAAATCGGGAAAAAGAAAAAGAAAAAAACTTCAAAAGTTTTTTGGAATTTCAAAAAAGATTTCTACCTTTGCAGTCCCAACGGAAACGG